>NZ_JAKKUT010000002.1:520000-874443 GCF_029582805.1 Candidatus Synechococcus calcipolaris G9
GTTACTCTAACCCGTAAGGGAGGAGGGCGCCGAAGGCAGGGCTGATGACTGGGGTGAAGTCGTAACAAGGTAGCCGTACCGGAAGGTGTGGCTGGATCACCTCCTTTTAAGGAGACCTAATCTGTTCAGGTTGATTTATCACCTTTTGTAACAGGTTCACGGTCTAAGAGGTTTTGCGTCTAAGGCTTTCAAACTAGTTCTAGGTTAAACAGGCAGGCAGGGGCTATTAGCTCAGGTGGTTAGAGCGCACCCCTGATAAGGGTGAGGTCCCTGGTTCGAGTCCAGGATGGCCCATTAATGCCTGGGGGTATAGCTCAGTTGGTAGAGCACCTGCTTTGCACGCAGGGGGCCAGCGGTTCGAGTCCGCTTACCTCCACGTCTTTTAAAGGTTTACTTTTAAGCGACGTGACCTGTTTACGCGATACAGAACCTTGAAAACTCAATAGTGATTTGTCAGGTAGTTGTTTAGGTGACAGATTAAAATCTGTTATCTAATAGACACAGACACCAATGTTGTATTGTGGTCAAGCTACAAAGAGCCTACGGTGGATACCTAGGCACACAGAGGCGATGAAGGACGTGGTTACCGACGAAACGCTTCGGGGAGCTGGAAGCAAGCTTTGATCCGGAGATGTCCGAATGGGGCAACCCAATAACTCTAACGCCAATCCATAACGTTAGAGAGCCAACCCAGCGAATTGAAACATCTTAGTAGCTGGAGGAAGAGAAAGCAAACGCGATTCCCCTAGTAGCGGCGAGCGAAGCGGGAACAGCCTAAACCAGCAGGCTTGCCTGTTGGGGTCGTGGGACAGCGACATGGAATCGAGCGACTAGACGAAGCAGCTGAATACTGCACCAGAGAAGGTGAAAGTCCTGTAGTCGAAAGTTTAACGATACTAGCTGAATCCCGAGTAGTCCGGAGCACGTGAAATTCCGGATGAATCTGCGAGGACCACCTCGTAAGGCTAAATACTCCTGTGTGACCGATAGCGTATAGTACCGCGAGGGAAAGGTGAAAAGAACCCCGGAAGGGGAGTGAAATAGAACATGAAACCGTAGGCTTACAAGCAGTCGAAGGCCGATTTAACGGCTGACGGCGTGCCTGTTGAAGAATGAGCCGGCGACTTATAGGTACTGGCAGGTTAAGACGGAAATGTCGAAGCCAAAGCGAAAGCGAGTCTGATAAGGGCGTTAGTCAGTATTTATAGACCCGAACCCGGGTGATCTAACCATGGCCAGAATGAAGCTTGGGTAAAACCAAGTGAAGGTTCGCACCGACCGATGTTGAAAAATCGGCGGATGAGCTGTGGTTAGGGGTGAAATGCCAATCGAACCCGGAGCTAGCTGGTTCTCCCCGAAATATGTTGAGGCATAGCGGTTGAGATTATAGCGGGGGGGTAAAGCACTGATTCGGTGCGGGCTGGGAGACCGGTACCAAATCGAGTCAAACTCTGAATACCCCGTGTACACTCAGCCAGTCAGACGGTGGGGGATAAGCTTCATCGTCAAGAGGGAAACAGCCCAGACCACCAGCTAAGGTCCCCAAATTGTCACTAAGTGATAAAGGAGGTAGGAATGCATAGACAACCAGGAGGTTTGCCTAGAAGCAGCCACCCTTAAAAGAGTGCGTAATAGCTCACTGGTCAAGCGTTCCTGCGCCGAAAATGAACGGGGCTAAGTGACGTACCGAAGCTGTGGGATATATCTATCGATGTATCGGTAGGGGAGCGTTCTGCATTAGTTTGAAGCACTAGCGTAAGCAGGTGTGGACGAGGCAGAAGTGAGAATGTCGGCTTGAGTAGCGAAAACATTGGTGAGAATCCAATGCCCCGAAACCCCAAGGGTTCCTCCGGAAGGCTCGTCCGCGGAGGGTTAGTCGGGACCTAAGGCGAGGCCGAAAGGCGTAGTCGATGGACAACTGGTTAATATTCCAGTACTCATCTTGGTTTGTGCAGAGGGACGGAGAAGGCTAAATCAGCCGGATGTTGGTTACCGGTTTAACTGTCCGAGGTGTTGAGGAGCGGTGAAAACGCTCTGAGCTAAGGCAGGAATACGACCCGCTACGGCGGGGAAGTGATTGATGTCATACTTCCGAGAAAAGCTCTAAACACGCTAAGCCAAGATACCCGTACCCGAAACCGACACAGGTGGGGGGGTAGAGTATACCAAGGGGCGCGAGATAACTCTCTCTAAGGAACTCGGCAAAATGGCCCCGTAACTTCGGGAGAAGGGGTGCCACCGAGAGGTGGTCGCAGTGAAGAGATCCAGGCGACTGTTTACCAAAAACACAGGTCTCCGCTAAGTCGCAAGACGATGTATGGGGGCTGACGCCTGCCCAGTGCCGGAAGGTTAAGGAAGTTGGTTAGCGTAAGCGAAGCTAGCGACTGAAGCCCCGGTGAACGGCGGCCGTAACTATAACGGTCCTAAGGTAGCGAAATTCCTTGTCGGGTAAGTTCCGACCCGCACGAAAGGCGTAACGATCTGGATGCTGTCTCGGAGAGAGACTCGGCGAAATAGAAGTGTCTGTGAAGATGCGGACTACCTGCACCCGGACAGAAAGACCCTATGAAGCTTTACTGTAGCTTGGAATTGGGTTCGGGCTTTGCTTGCGCAGGATAGGTGGGAGACGTTGAAGTATCTCTTTTGGGAGATATGGAGTCATCGGTGAGATACCACTCTGGCAAGGCTAGAATTCTAACTCTCTGCCGTTATCCGGCGAGGGAACAGTTTCAGGTGGGCAGTTTGACTGGGGCGGTCGCCTCCTAAAAGATAACGGAGGCGCGCAAAGGTTCCCTCAGACTGGTCGGAAATCAGTCGAAGAGTGTAAAGGCATAAGGGAGCTTGACTGCAAGACCTACAAGTCGAGCAGGTACGAAAGTAGGCCTTAGTGATCCGACGGTTCCGCGTGGAAGGGCCGTCGCTCAACGGATAAAAGTTACTCTAGGGATAACAGGCTGATCTCCCCCAAGAGTTCACATCGACGGGGAGGTTTGGCACCTCGATGTCGGCTCATCGCAACCTGGGGCGGTAGTACGTCCCAAGGGTTGGGCTGTTCGCCCATTAAAGCGGTACGTGAGCTGGGTTCAGAACGTCGTGAGACAGTTCGGTCCATATCCGGTGCAGGCGTAGGAGCATTGAGAGGAGTCCTCCTTAGTACGAGAGGACCGGGAGGAACGCACCGCTGGTGTACCTGTTGTCGTGCCAACGGCAAACGCAGGGTAGCCAAGTGCGGAGTGGATAACCGCTGAAAGCATCTAAGTGGGAAGCCCACCTCAAGATGAGTGCTCCCATGGCACAAGCCAGTAAGGTCACGGGAAGAACACCCGTTAATAGGCTCTAGATGGAAGTTCAGTAATGGATGAAGTCGAGGAGTACTAATAGACCGAGGGCTTGACCTCAATAATATTGTGTCGGTGTCTGTAGTTTAATCATCTGACAAATCACGGTTTGAGTTTTTATAAAAGTCTGATAGCGCAAGCAACACTTTAAGTTTGACTATGAAGATTATCCTAGGTTTCTTCTGATGTCACTATAAGGTTTACTACTTGCTTGGTGTTTATGGCGCGGTGGTCCCACACTGATCCATCTCGAACTCAGTTGTGAAACGCTGTTGCGGCGAAGATAGTTGGGGGGTAGCTCCCTGCAAAAATAGCTCAATGCCAGGCATAAATTTTAAGGTTCCTCCTAATCTCTTAATGGTTTTCCATAGAGTTTAGGGGGAATTCTTTTATGGATATTGGATCAATGCTGCGGTATTTTTTAGGGCGATCGCCCTTGTGGGTCTTTGCTGGTTTTGTGTTTTTGCCGTTGCTGATAGCGGTGCTGACATCGGGCTGGCCGGTGGGTCAATTGCCAACTCAGTTATGGTCATTGGCGGGCTGGTCTTGGCAGAGTTATGCTGTGGCTTGGTCTGATGGGAATTTTATCCGTGCTTTTGCCAATTCGGCCTTTGTTGCGGTTGCGGTGACGCTGTTACAGATTGTGACCTCTGCCATGGCGGGCTATGGGTTGGCTCGTTTAGTCTTTCCAGGGCGGAGAGTGATTCTTTTGTTGATTCTGGCGACGTTGGTGATCCCTTTCCAGTTGTTGGTTATTCCGATTTTTTTAGTGTTGAAAACAGGCCATCTGATTAATACCTATGGAGCGTTAATTTTACCAACGGCGGCCAATGGGTTTGGTATTTTTTTGATGCGGCAGTTCTTTTTAAGTATTCCCGTTTCCTTGGAGGAGGCGGCCCTATTGGATGGCGCGAGTCGCTGGCAGATTCTCTGGCAAATTTTACTTCCCCTCTCTCGTCCTGCTTTGGTAACCTTGTTTATCTTTACGTTTATTGGGGAATGGAATGATCTGTTTAAGCCGCTGATTTTTACGACAAAGCCAGAATTGATAACGGTACAGTTATCCTTGGCGAATTTTCAGGAACAGTTCACGAATGATTGGCCGTTGATGATGGCGGCAGCGGTGATTGCCACCATTCCAGTAGTGGTTATTTTTCTGTTGGGGCAACGTCAGTTTGTGCGTGGAATTGCAGCGACAGGCGTGAAGAGTTGACAGCTAAGATTGCGTGGCCCGATACCGCTCAATCAGCAAAATTGCGACAATATCGTCAATGGGTCGGGGAGGTTGGCGGAGTCCTTGGGGAAGAAGTTGCTGTAAGCCTTGGGGAGGAAACATCTGCCAATAGCGATCGCGGGCTTCTAGGGTGCTGTTGCGCTCATCAACCGCTACAACTGGAATAGGGGGGTGAAGCTCTTGCTCTAGTTGGGCTTTCCAGGTTTTAGCCGTTGTCTGGTTGCCGATAATGATTTTTTCAATGGAATAGTCTTGCTGCCAGGCCGTAATCCGAGCGATCGCCCCTGAAGATGCTACTACTTCATGTTTGAGTATCTGACCCATGGTAGTGCTAAGGGCCAGTCCACATTTATCCCGGCCTGGATCAAAACCAAGCCAGCAAGGAGGGTGTACCGCCGGATCATTGGAGGGCATGACTATCTATACGCTACAATTGGTGTGCCATGGGTTCATCTGGGATAAATAATTCTATGCAGCGGTATCAAACAAAAGCAACATTTGGTGTACTTGGTCTTGTCTGTGCTGCGGTTTTAGTCGGCGGGAGTGTGGGATCTGTGTTGGCCCAACCGACCTCAGCCCCTGTGGCTACTGAAATGCCAAAATGGATGGCAGCCCTGAAGGTAACACCGGCCCAAGCTGAGTCAATGATAGCAGTTCAGGCAAAGTATAAGCCGATGGTGCAAGAGATGCAAACGGAGTTGAACCAAGCGGAAGAAAGCCTGGAAAATCTTTTGGTGACAGGGGCGAGTAATGATGAAATTCGTACTCAACATGAAAAAGTCTTGGATCTCAAGAAAAAAATAGACATGACGCGATTGGAATCTGCCCTGGAAATCAAGGAAATTCTGACACTAGAACAACGGCAAATGCTCTCGACAATGACTCGTCAGCGGTTAGTTAATTTGCGTGATCACCTAAGGAATGGTTCCCAGTAATGGTTTATTTGGTTAGGTTTCCGTAGGCGCGATCTCGGACTTGATCTCTGGTTTGGTGGGTAGGGGAACGGAACGGGCGGTGAGTTGATCTCCCGCTAGGGCTAGTTGATTCATGGGCCCACACAGGAGTAGGCGATCGCCCGCTTGTAATAGGGTGGTTCGCGTGGGAGAGGTTATGAGTGTGCCTTCCCTGCGTAGGGCCTGAATGGTGACCTCGGTGGGTAAGTGAATATCTGTTAGTGAACGGCCAATCACAATGGTTTCGTTGGGCAAAATCAACCAGAGAAAAGACGTTCCACTGCCCGGTAGGGTGACTTCGCCAGAAATGAGGGCTTGGAATGCCTCTAGCTCTTGGGGCTGACCCGTGACTAAAAAGCGATCGCCGGCCATGAGGGTAGTCTGACCACCGGGATAATCAATCTCTTCTCCACCCTGACGTAGGATCGCTAAAAGGGTGACTCCGGTGAGTTGCCGCAGTTCAATTTCCCTGAGGGTCATGCCGGTGACGGGGGAGTTTTCCGGTAGGTTAACCCATTGACTATTGAGATCCCGGGCGGCTTGGCGCAAATCCCGAGCGACTTTATCGGGGGATGCGTCTCCCCGTAGGATTTGATAGTGGCGATCTCGCACATGTTGCATCTGCTGTTGAATCATCCGGGCGGAGACTCCCAGGGTGAAAAATAAATGGGTCGCCAACTCTAAACTGGCTTCAAATTCGGGTTGTACCACCTCCCGCGCCCCCAGTTGATAGAGCAATTCAATCTCGCGATCGCTATTGGCGCGGACAATGACATCCAACTCCGGGGCAAATTCTAGGGAGCGTTTCAGGCAAAGACGGGTACTCATACTGTCCGATAGGGCGATCGCCATACCTAGGGCCTGATCAACCCCTGCCTTTTCTAGGACTGGCAGGCTAGCGGCATTGCCGTAGATATAGGGCAGCCCGGTTTCCCGCACCTGCTGAATCACATGTTCACTCTGGTCAATGATCAAGACGGGATAGTTTTGCTCCTCTAGGAGTTGGACTAAACTTTTGCCGACCCGACCATAGCCACAGACAATTAAATGATTCCGGCGGGGTAAACCCGTTAAATCCATCTCAAAAATGCGATCGCTCTGTTGTACGTATTGACTCAGCCAAGGCGAATCTAAAACCCAGGGGATCAGTTTTAAGAGAAAGGGGGTCACCACTAAGGTCACCGCCGTAGTCCCCAGGAGCAGTAAATAGACCTGACGGGACACGAGGCCCAAGGATTGCCCGGAACTTGCCAAAACAAAGGAAAATTCGCCAATTTGGGCTAACCCCACCCCGGTGAGTAGGGCCGTTTTCCAGGAATAGCCAAAGAGTTTGACAATGGGCGTGACAATGAGGAACTTGCCGAGAATGACCAGGGCAACTAATCCTAAAATAACTTCGAGATGTTGCCAGAGAAACACTGGATCGATCAACATGCCAATGGCGGCAAAAAAGAGGGTCGCAAAAATATCCCGAATGGATTCCACGTAGGCTAGGGTTTGATCCGCATATTCCACCTCCGAAATCATCAGGCCGGCAATGAATGCGCCAATTTCAATGGACAGGCCTAAGCGTTCGGTGAGGAGGGCAATGCCTAAACAGAGGGCCACGACCCCCAGTAAAAATAATTCCCGGCTTTCCGTTTGGGCCAGTAAACGGAGCAGGGGGGGTAAGAGCCAAATGCCGGCGACAATCGCGCCCAGGGCAATCAGGGCAATTTGCAGTACCGCCCAAGCCAAAGCCAATCCTAATTCATCCAGTGGTTTATCCAGGGCCGGTAAGATGGCTAACATCAGGCCTACGGCCAAGTCCTGAACCACCAGTATCCCCAGCATCACCTGGCCTTGGGGGGAATTGGTCTCATTGCGATCCATTAAACTTCGCAAAACCACGGCAGTGGATGATAACGAAAGAATCGCCCCTAGAAAGACCCCTTGGGGGGCCGATGTCACCCAGCCCACGGATAGGGAAATCAGGGTGGTGACCAGGATAGTCAGGAGAATTTGTAAACTGCCTCCCCCTAGGCTAATTCCCTGCACTTTTTTGATCTCTCCTAGGGAAAAACTCACCCCCAGGGCAAAAAGGAGAAAGGCAACCCCCAGTTGGGCCAGGGTTTCCACTTGAACCACTTCTTTAATTAGGCCCAGACCCGCGGGCCCGACAATCATGCCGGCCAGGAGATAGCCCAATAGGGTGGGTTGGCGCAGTAGGGCCGCCATTAGGCCAGCGATCGCCGCCACCCCTAACACCGTTACCAGATCAACAATTAAGCGAAAATCTTCTTGCACGGCTATGGATGACTCACTCAAAAATAGATTGATGGCAAATATTTGGCCCCTAGGAGCGATCTCTGTGAGCTTTTTCGATATTATTTTTATTCACGGTAGTCAGTCGCTCTGCTCTATTATGGCCTATGGTGTATGGCCTATACTCCTATAGCTTTCCTTCTGTTTTCGGACAGGCAGTGGGGGCGATCGCTCCCTAGACTAGAAGCAAATCAAATTACTTTGGAGGATCAAGGGAATGATGATCCAACGCCTGATTGGCCGTGTGATGGATACCCATATTCTCACCTCGTCCATTGAAAATCAAATTAGTCAACTCCTCTGGAAACGGGACTATGACGGTGAAGATATGGCTGCCCTTGAACAGTTGTTAGATGCCTTAGACGCAGGGGATATCCAAACCGGAACCTAACAAGAGGATGTTATGAAAATAATCAGTCGTCGTCCTTTGGGAGTCCAGCCTGTTTACGATATTGGTTTGGCAGGGGATCATAATTTTTTGCTCGCCAATGGGGCGATCGCTGCCAACTGTTTTAATAAATCCCACTCCACGGCCTACGGATACGTCACCTACCAAACGGCCTACCTTAAGGCTAACTTCCCCGTAGAGTATATGGCGGCCCTGTTGACCGCCAACAGTGGTGATCAAGATAAGGTGCAGCGGTATATTGCCACCTGTATCACCATGGGGATTGAGGTATTGCCCCCGGATGTGAATCACTCCGGTATTGATTTTACGCCAGTGAGTCAAGGGATATTATTTGGTTTATCGGCGGTGCGAAATGTGGGACAGGGAGCGATCGAAGCGATTTTGTCAGCCCGTGATCAGGGTGGCCCCTTTGAATCCTTGGCAGACTTTTGCGATCGCGTAGACTCGCGGGTGATGAATCGGCGGGCCTTGGAAGCATTGATTTCCTGCGGGGCTATGGACTCCATGGAAACCAATCGGAATCAACTCCTCCATGATTTAGAGCCAGTTCTAGAATGGGCCCAAGGTCGGGCCAAGGATCGGGCTGTAGGCCAGGGCAACCTCTTTGATGTCTTGGGGGGAACCACCGCCAATGAAGCCAATCAAACCTATCGCCTTGCCCCCAAAAGTGACCCGGTGGCGGATTTACCGGAAGCTGATAAATTGCGGCTAGAAAAAGAACTGCTTGGATTTTATGTCTCGAATCATCCCCTCAAGGAAGTGCGACAGGTGTCCCGGGTGTTGGCTCCGGTGAATGTGGCGGACTTGGAGCAGCAAGGTGGGGATACGGCCGTGAGTGCCATTGTTTTATTGACAGAACTCAAACCCATCACCACAAAAAAGGGAGATCGGATGGCGATCGCCCAGATTGAGGATCTCACGGGCAAAGCGGAGGCAGTTATTTTTCCGAAAACCTACGAACGGATCCATGGTTGTTTGGAATTGGATCGGCGATTAATGGTGTGGGGCAAGGTAGATCGCCGTGATGATCGCCAACAACTCATTATTGAAGATGCCGAACCTGTCGAAGAAGTCACCTTACTCATGGTGGATCTGGCCCCAGAGCAGGCCGGGGATATTCGCTACCAGGGACAGCTTTCCGAGATTTTGAAGGAACAGTCCGGGGATAATCCGAAGATTCCCGTGATTATTAAAATTAGCAATGGTATTGAAAGCCAGTATGTTCGTTTGGGGCCCCAATTCCGAGTTGGCAACGATCGCTCCACACTTCAGTCCCTACAGCGGGCCGGGTTTCGGGCCAAATCCACCGGACTTTTGGCCTTGACTCTATAACTTAAGCTATCGCTCCGTCCGCTCCATCGCGTTGTTAGCCTGTGTTTGCTTCACCCAGTTTTCTGGGGTTGCGCCAATTCTCAGTTTGCAGACCGGGGACTCGATCAAATTCTCTCTGGTTTGCTGTGATCTGACCCTCTCTTATCCCGAATTCACGTTACTCTAGAAAGGCAGCCAACTTGGTTTTAGCCAGGGCGATCGCCGCCGGTAGCTGATCCGGTAAACGTCCCCCCGCTTGGGCCATATTGGGTCGGCCGCCGCCACCACCACCACAGAGTTGGGCTAATTCCGCCACAAATTTACCCCCATGGAATCCCCGTTTTACGAGATCATTACTAGCCATAACAATCAAATTAACGTTACCTGATTCATTCGCACTGCCGAAGACAATCACGCCGGAGCCTAGTTTGGGCAAGAGCCATTCCGCTGCGGTTTTCAGACCGGCCCCATCCATGGCCTCTACCTGGGCCACCAGGGTATTCACGTTACCCATTGGGATGACTTGCTCTAGAAGGTGTTGGCTTTGGGCGAGAGCTAACTCAGCCTTGAGATCCGCCACCTGTTTTTGGCTAGTTTTGAGTTCCGTTTGTAGGGCGGTAATCCGCTCTAGAAGTTCTTCGGGCTTGGTCTTGAAGCGATCGCCTAGTTCCTGGACAATCCGATCTCGCACATTCAGGTAATCCCGCACCGCCGGCCCGGCCACGGCCTCAATGCGACGAATACCGGCAGCAACCCCCGTTTCCGTCATGATCTTGAACAGACCAATCTCAGCGGTATTTTGGACATGGGTGCCACCACAGAGTTCCATGGAAACCCCTGGCACATCCAGCACCCGCACCTCATTGGCGTACTTTTCCCCAAACATGGCGATCGCCCCCTTGGCCTTGGCCTCGGCTAGGGCCATAATGCTGGTCTCAGTGGGATGACTCTCCATAATCCAGGTATTGACCTGATCCTCAATTTGCTGAAGCTCATCACTACTGAGGGGACGGGGACAATTAAAATCAAACCGGAGCCGATCCAGGGCCACCAGGGATCCCGCCTGACTAATACTTTCATCAATCAACTTCTTGAGGGCAGCTTGTAACAGATGGGTAGCGGTGTGATGGGCCTGAACCCGACGACGACTGGCTAGATCAATTTGGGCCGTGAGGCGATCGCCAGCTTGTAGGGTTCCCCGCTCCACTCGACCATGGTGAATAAAGAGGCCCTTTTGTTTTTGCACATCCTCAATTTGCACTAGGACATCATTTCCAGCCAAGTAGCCGCGATCGCCAATTTGCCCTCCGGATTCAGCATAGAAGGGCGTTTCCTCTAGAATGACCTGCACCTGGGTACCGGGGCCGGCAATGTCCGTGGGATGGCCCCCTAGCAAAATAGCTTGAACCGTTGTGGTTAGGGCAAATTGTTCATAGCCATGGAAAGGGGTGGGGTGGAGGTGATCCGCCAGGGTATCTAAACTGCCCTGAATGGTGACATCAATGGTTTCATGGGCCGCCTGGGATCGCTGGCGTTGCTCGGCCATGGCCGCCTCAAAGCCCTTCACATCCACCGTGAGACCCTGTTCTTCGGCAATTTCCTGGGTTAATTCCAGGGGAAAGCCATAGGTGTCAAAGAGAATAAAAGCATCCTGCCCACTGATTTGGTTTTGGTGCTGGTGTTGTTTGGCCTGTTTCGTGTTCTGTTTTTTATTGCCTTGGGATTTTGCAATCATCTCCCCTAGAATTTTCTCGCCCCGATCCAGGGTTTTCAGGAAATTTTCCTCTTCCCGATCCAGTTCGGCTTGGATCACTGCCTGGCGATCGCCCACCTGGGGGTAAACGGTTTTTGCCAGTTGGATGGCCGTTTCGGACAGTTGCACCGTAAAGGGTTGATCAATCCCCAGTAAGCGCCCGTGACGCACAATCCGCCGAATTAACCGCCGCAGTACATACCCCCGGCCCATATTACTGGCGGTGACGCCATCGGCAATTAAGTGAACCACGGCCCGGAGATGATCGCCAATCACCTTCAACGAGGTTTGTAATTTGTGGGATAGCTCGCTGTAGTTCACATCCGCTAAATCCGCCGCCGCCTGGATAATCGGAAAAATTAAATCCGTTTCATAGTTATTGGGAAACCCCTGCAACACCTGGGCCATCCGCTCTAGACCTAGGCCAGTATCAATGTTTTTAGACTTTAGGGGGGTTAACTGTCCCTGATCATCCCGATTTAATTCCATAAACACGAGGTTATAGAGTTCAATAAACCGGGAATCATCCTCCAGATCAATATTTTTTAGCCCCCGCTGCGGGTGAAAATCATAATAGATCTCAGAACAGGGGCCACAGGGCCCCGTTGGCCCCGCTGCCCAAAAATTGCTCTCTGCACCCATTCGACGGATCCGTTCCGGGGGTAGGCCCACCTGGCGATGCCAGAGATCAAATGCTTCATCGTCCTCTGCAAAAACACTCACCACTAATTGCTTGGGGGAAAGTTGGTACACCTGGGTCATTAGTTCCCAGGCCCAGGTAATGGCTTCGGGTTTGAAGTAATCGCCAAAACTAAAATTTCCTAGCATCTCAAAAAACGTATGGTGGCGGGCGGTGCGACCCACATTTTCAATATCGTTAGTGCGAATACATTTCTGGGAGGTGGTGGCGCGCGGGACAGTTGGGGCCTCTTGTCCTAGGAAAATCGGCTTAAAGGGCAGCATCCCGGCGATCGTCAATAATACCGTTGGATCCTCTGGAATTAGGGAGGCACTGGGGAGAACCTTATGTCCTTTGGCTGCAAAAAACTCTAGGAACTTGGTACGAATATCATTGCCACTGAGGGCCACAGGAGCTTTCACAGACTTGGAAGACTTCATAGGGATAGGGGTGACGAAAAACTAAGGGCTAACTACCATCATAATCATCAATCTGCAAGCTCTGATTTTAGGCATGGGGCTGGATCGTCAGGCATCTTCCAGTAAATGCTCTAGGGCTAAGGCCATTTCTGCGGGGGTTGTTGTTGCTGTACCAAACTGACGCACTACAATACTGGCGGCTAAATTCCCAAGAACCGCCGCCTCCCAAAAACTGGCTCCGGCAATAAAGGCCAGGGTCATGGCAGCCACAACCGTATCTCCGGCCCCGGTGACATCAAAGACATCGGTACGATTAAAGGCGGGTACATTTTCCCAGGGGCGATCGCGGACAAACAGACTCATCCCCGCATCGCCTTGGGTAATCAATAGGTGTTTAGCGGCCGTTAAATTGAGCAGGTCTTCCCCCGCTTGTAGTAGGCTTTGGTGATTGTGAATAGGATAGCCCACGGCAGCTTCCGCCTCCGGTAGATTGGGGGTAAACAGAAATGCACCATGGTAGCGGCCCAGGTTTTTTTGGGCATCGACAAGGGTACGGCCGTGGCCGAGGGCGGCTTCAATGACGGGGGCAGTAAAGACACCTTCGCCGTAGTCGGAGCAGACAATGGCATCCACGGTGGCGGAATGGCTACGGATATAGTTGGCCAATTGGCTTTGATAGGTGTCTGCGGGGATCGTGTCGGCTTTGCGATCAATCCGCACAATTTGCTGGGTCACGGATTGGCGGGCATGACCAGAGATGCGGGTTTTTGTCACTGTGGGGCGATCGCCATCGCAGAGAATCCCCTGGGTATCAATGTCGGCCTGATCAAAAATATGTCGCAGGGCTGCCCCTTGACTATCACTTCCCACCAATCCCACCGCCATTACTTTGGCCCCCAGTTTTGCCAAATTAAAAATGGCATTGGCTCCCCCCCCAGGAACTTGACGAGTGGATTCATGGCGCAAAATCAGCACCGGGGCCTCCCGGGAAATCCGTTCTACTTGGCCCGTGAGAAATTCATCCAGGGTTAAATCCCCCACCACTAAGACCCGTGCTTGGTGAAAGGCCCCTAGTAGCTGTAATAGTCGCGGGTAAGCTGTCGTTAGTTTTTCCCGTAGGGCCGGATCAAGCACAGAAGACCGCCAAATACTAATGAGTTAATGGGCGAAAAAGATGGGTTAAGGCACTAGAAGGTAACTTAAAGATTAGCCAAAAGATATTTATCTTTCAAGATACCAGATCCAGCCCTAGGAACCTTTGCCCAAAATTGATGTGAGGGGCCACTGGGCTACAATCTGCCCTAAGGCATCTAGATCGGTGGCGGTTAGATCATCGGCGGCGGTCATAAAGGGCAAAATCCCTAGGATAGGAACGTGGGTCAAGTCCGTAATTAAATCCTGGGGTGCCCATTGCTGGATGTCTAGTTCTGTGCAGGGTTGAACACAGTTCAAAATAATGCCATGAATCTTTAATTGATGACTTCGGGCTAAGGCCACATTGGCGACAATTTGGGCGATTGCCCCCAAGCGCACAGGAACCACGAGCAGGATTGGCAATTTCCAGGCCGCCGCCAAATCCGCCACCGTCCATTCCCAGGTGATCGGTGTGCCTAAACCGCCAATGCCCTCAACCAACACCTGATCGTAGGTGGACTGCAACTTTTGTAGGGTTTGCCATACCGGCGTTAAATCAATGGGGCGTTCCTCCCGTTGGGCTGCGAGGGGAGGGGCCAGGGGAGCTTGAAAACTTAGGGGGGAAATCTCATCAGCGGATTGGTGAAAATCAAAGAGACGCAAATAATGGCTGCGATCGCCCCCCCGTTCCTGGTCTACTCCATGCTCCACGCTAGGTGTAACTCCCGTTTGGATTGGCTTGAAAACTGCCCACCTTTGGTCAGGACAATACCGCCGCCCATAGGCAAATAGGGCCGTTGTCACCCAGGTTTTACCAATTTCAGTATCCGTGCCCGTAATTAAAACGTTACCCATAAAATGAACCAACCGAACGGAAAACCGTCATAATCCTTAGGGGTTTTACCCACCCTGACTGCTACCTTTAATTGTTACATTAGGAAGCGTGTATCCTATAAAACCTAAGCCTTGGCGAGGAGAAGAAATGGAGTCATTTGCAAACACCGGCAATCTCCAAGAGAATGTTGAGTCCCTTTGGAACTACCTGCAAGACTTAGATGCAGACGTGGTTGCCCGCCTTTCCCGCCCCACATCGACAGAAATGTCAGTGGTGATGGAGCGGCACATTGGCAATCTTCTGGGCTACTTACCTCCCGAAGGGTTTGATGTCAGCATTACGACAAATCGGGAGCATTTGGGCCGGCTGTTGGCCTCGGCGATGATGAGTGGCTATTTCCTACGGGGAGCAGAGCAACGCCTTGAGTTTGAACGCTCACTTCAAGGAATGGTTTCCCCAGAATAAACCGAAATTAGGTTCTTGGGTGGATCGTCTCCGGGATGGTAGCGGGCTGTATGCCCCTGAGGTAATCCCTCATCAACCATGGGCGATCTCTCCCCTACAACAGGCATTACTCCGTTGGTATCAACACCAGGGGCGGGACTTACCTTGGCGACATAGCCGCGATGCCTACGCCATTTGGGTATCCGAGATCATGTTGCAACAAACCCAAGTGCAGACGGTCATTCCCTATTACCAGCGTTGGTTAGAGCATTTTCCCACCATTTCCAGCTTGGCGGCAGCGGATCAAGATCAGGTTCTAAAACAATGGCAAGGATTGGGCTACTATGCCCGAGCCCGCAACCTGCACCACGCCGCCCGCATCGTTGAAGCAGACCATGGGGGCAAGTTTCCCGAGCAATTTGAGCAGGTTATCGCCTTACCCGGAATTGGCCGTACCACGGCGGGCGGGATTCTCAGTGCGGCCTTTAATCAACCCTGGCCAATTTTGGATGGTAATGTCAAGCGGGTATTGGCCCGTCTTCTCGCCCTCGATCGCCCACCCAAACAGGCCGAAGCCTATCTGTGGCAATGGTCGGAGCAATTATTACCCCACGGGCAGGCCCGAGACTTTAATCAGGCCTTGATGGACTTAGGGGCAACCCGTTGTACGCCTCGGCAACCCTTGTGCCATGATTGTCCTTGGCAGGCCCACTGTCGCGCCTATGCTGAAAATAAACACCATCAAATTCCGATCAAAATGAAAACGAATCCCATTCCCCATAAATATATTGGTGTGGCGGTGATTTGGAATGATGCCGGCCAACTCCTCATCGATCGCCGTCCGGCCGCAGGTTTGCTGGGAGGCCTGTGGGAATTTCCGGGGGGCAAAATTGAACCGGGGGAAACCGTCCAGGATTGCATTGTCCGGGAAGTGACCGAAGAACTGGGGATAGCCGTGGACGTAGGAGAGCATTTAATCGATATTGATCATGCCTATAGCCACTTCAAAGTCACCCTTCAGGTGTACCATTGCCGTCATCGCCAGGGAGAACCCCAGCCCCTCGGTTGTGATGCGGTGCGTTGGGTCAGCCTAGAGGAGTTGGATCAGTACGCCTTTCCCAAAGCCAATGAGCAGATCATTGCTGCCCTGCGTTCCCAAGCACACCCTATTGACTTGCCCCCTACTGACTTGCCGGTGTAGCCGCCGCTGCTTCATCGGTTTTCGCCGCCAAAATATCGGCTAAACTTAAACCCACGGGCGATCGGCCGACAAAAAGGGAACCAGGAATCCCCTCGTTGTAGCGATCCATGGCCAAGGTCGTGACCTTATCTGGCATGGGCACGTAGCCCACTTCTTGGACGAGGTACTTGTTGGCGGGATCCATCATGAATTCCACCAAGGCCTTCACCTCAGGGCGATCGGCGACCGTGGTTTTCACATAGAAAAATTCTGGCCGGGCTAGGGGTTGGTAACTGCCATCGCCGATGGTGGCTTCACTGGGTTCAACGCAGCCTTTGCCATTGTCAATGCCCACCAGTTTGAGTTTGTCAGCATTTTCAATGTAGTAGGCGTAGCCAAAATAACCAAACCCTCCCTTATCACCGGCAATGCCTAGGACTAAAACGTTATCATCCTCACTGGCGGTAAAGTCACCCCGACTCATGGCGGATTTACCCATGACCGCTTCGGTAAAGTAGTCAAAGGTACCGGAGTCCGTTCCTGGGGCATAGAGAGCGAGGGCTTGATCGGGAAATTTGGGATCAATTTGTTTCCAATTTGTGATCTTTCCTTGGGCTGCGGGTTCCCAAGCTTTTTTCAACTGCTCAACGGTCATACAGGTAGCCCAGGTATTTTCTGGGTTCACCACCACCGAAAGGCCATCGTAGGCAATGGGCATTTCAATATATTCAATACCCGCTTTTTCGCATTCCTCAATTTCTTCTGCTTTAATCGGTCGGGATGCGTTAGAAATATCCGTTTCGCCAGCGCAAAACTTCTTAAATCCTCCCCCCGTACCGGAAGCATCCAGGGAAATAGAAACACCGGGATGAACCTTATTAAATTCTTCTGCCATCGCTTCGGCAATGGGAAACACCGTACTGGAACCGTCAATGACAATACTGCCGCTCAATCCAGAATCAGCTTGTCCACCATTCCCCCCAGAGGAATCCGAGTTCTCTCCCCCACAACTAGCCAAGGCCAGGGAAGCCAAGGCTACAATGACTAGCATTGATTTCTTTGTTTTCAGCATAATAATGCGATCACCATAAAAATAATCAGCTTGGCGATGAAAGACTGTGCATCATCACAACGGTCTCTAAGCTCATTATTCCTATCTGTTAATGCTTGTCAAGAAAAAGTGTATTTCAGATTACAAACCCAGACCAAAAGATTATTCGGGAGTTGGATCGGTTAAGTCTTAAGACAGCGATCGCCGCATTATCTGGTAAATCTCAGGCGGTGGGGATCGTTAAGCGTTTCCGTAAAGAATTAGCCCGCCGCTTGGCGATCGCATTGTTGGCATCATACTTGAGGGTCTGCTCGTAGGATTCTAGGGCCGGCTGACTCAGGTTTTTCTTTTCGTAGGCATGGCCCAGATTATTGGAGGCCGTGACGTAGGTGGGCTGATTTTTTAGGGCATCTTTGTAGTAGCGAATAGCCAAATCGTACTGTTCCTGAATGAAGTAGGCATAGCCCAAGGCATTAAAAATGGGAGCGGTAAAGGTTTCTCCCTCAGCTTCCGCCGCCTTCAGGGCCTTTTGAAAAAGGGGGATCGCCTGGACAGCCAGTTTTTTGTTAAGATAAATGCTCCCTAACTCAAAGTATTCCTGGGCAGTGCCGGGTTCTTTTTTTAATTTGCCTTGTAAACGGGATAAACTGGTTTCAATCCGACGGGTGCGAAAGATTTGTTTCACCACAAACCAGCCAGCGATCGCCAAGATAACTACTAACACTGACAAATAAATTGCTGGCAACGAACTATCCATACCTGTTTAACCCCATACCTCTTTAAGCTTATTTAAGCGTGCAGCATACCTCACCTATCTAGCCTATCGGACTTTTTGCCTTTGCGTCATGGATCTCGGCTAATTAATTTATGGATAACGGATATAAAATTCTCAGTGATAACCGTCAAGCTCGCTATCTTTACGAAATTCTTGACACCTACGAGTGCGGCATTGCCCTAGTGGGAACCGAGGTCAAGTCCATCCGGGCTGGCAAGGTGAACCTGCGGGATGGTTTTGCCCGACTGCGGGATGGGGAAGTTTGGCTGATGAATGTCCATATTTCCCCCCACAGCAGCACCAACCAAGTCTACAATCACGATCCGCGCCGGAGTCGAAAACTGCTGCTCCACCGTCAGGAAATTCGTCGCTTGATTGGCAAAATTGAGCAAAAGGGCCTGACCCTCGTACCCCTGAAAATGTACCTAAAAAAAGGTCGGGTCAAGGTAGAAATTGCCATTGCCCGTGGTAAAAAACTTCACGATAAACGCCAAGACCTGAAGAAGAAGCAAGATCAACGGGAAATGGAGCGGGCCTTGAAACACAATAACTAGGCTGAAACTAAGATAATGCCTATCGTCAATTTCCCAGAAATTGTTTTTCTGACCCTTGCGTAGCCAACAGTATAAGGGCTAACATCAATAAAATTTACGTTTCCTTAGGCTCGCCATCGTGTTTAATGGTCTTCCTCGGTTAAGCCAGTACTTACGTCAGAAACTACGCTATGGGGCGATCGCCCTAGTTACGCTCCTATTGGTGATCATTTCAGGGTTGTTTTCTTCCTTCTCGGCCCAAACGGTTCCCTCACCCCTAACCATGGCCACATCCGCCGATTATCGTCCCTTTGAATTCCATGACACCTCTACCGGCAGAGATGAAATTGTTGGCTTTGATATAGATGTCGCTAGAAATATCAGTCAACAACTGGGCTTTGAGTTAAACATTGTGGATATGGACTTCAGCGGTTTGATTCCGGCCCTACAGAGTGGCCGGGCTGATTTTGTCATGGCTGGGATGACCCCCACCCCAGAACGGCAGCAAAATGCTGATTTTTCTATACTTTACTTTAATGTTAAAAACACGATTTTGAGTAAAAAGGGGAGTCCCTTTACCACCCTAGAAAGCTTACAGGGCAAGTCTGTTGGTGCCCTCCTCGGCAGTACCCAGCAGGATTTGGCTAATACCATTCCCCAAGTCACCGTTAAGGTTTACAACAAAGTTACCGATGCTATCCAAGATGTCATTGCCGGCCGGATTCAGGCAGCCTTGGTGGAGGAATTTTTTGCTAAGGGCTATGTAGTTGCCGATCCCAACCTGATGTATACCATCATCCCCGGCAAGGATAGTGGCTATGCCATTGCTTTTCCCCAAGGTTCTACCCTCGTGGAACCCTTTAACCGGGCAATTACCAACATGAAACAGGACGGCACGATCGCCCGACTGGAGAAAAAATGGTTAGATGCCCAAACGAAACCAGAGGCCTGGACGACTCAACGGATCATGGCTTCGGTCATGTACATGCTGGGGGGAATTCCCGTCACCCTCGCCTTTACAGCCGTCTCTGCCATCTTTGGCTTTATCTGGGCAATTATCCTAGTTTTAGCGAAAATCTCTGTCCTCAAACCCCTCCGCTGGTTGGCCAACGCCTACACCTCCATTTTTCGCGGTACGCCCCTGATTTTGCAAATTGCCCTAGTCTACTTTGCCACCCCCCAACTCACGGGTTACGATATTCCCGCCTTTCAAGCCGGGGTGATTGCCTTTGCCCTCAATTCCGGGGCCTATATCTCGGAAACCCTTCGCAGTGGCATTCTCTCTGTGGATAAGGGGCAGCGGGAAGCCGCCATGTCCTTGGGGGTTCCCTATCGGCAAATGATGAGCGATATTATTATGCCTCAGGCGATTAAAAATATTTTACCGGCCCTAGCCAATGAGCTAATTAACCTGCTCAAGGACTCGGCCCTAGTTTCTACCATTGGGGCTGCGGATCTATTGCGCCGAGCCAATGTGGTGGGGGCAGAAACCTATTTATACTTCCAGCCCTTAATCTTTGTGGGCGTGATTTATTACCTGATGGTGATGGTGTTGACGATCGCCACCTCCGTACTTGAAAAAAGGATGCAACGCAGTGCTTAAAATAGAAAATCTCTATAAATCCTTTGGTTCCCTGGATGTCCTTAAGGGGATTAGCACAGAAATTGACAAAGGGGAAGTGGTTGTCATGCTTGGGCCATCGGGTTCCGGTAAGTCCACTTTTCTGCGCTGCTTAAATCGCCTAGAAGACCCCACCTCGGGCCATATTTATTTTAAGGACAAGGATATTTTGCATCCCAAAACTGATATTCGCAAAATACGCCAAAATCTGGTCATGGTCTTTCAGCACTTCAACCTATTTCCCCACATGACGGTTTTGGAAAATGTGACCTACGCTCCCATCAATGTGAAGGGGATTGGCAAAGATCAGGCGGCAACCCTGGGCCAAGACTTACTAGAGCGGGTGGGGCTAGGAACCAAATCAGATGTCTATCCTGCCAAACTATCGGGGGGGCAAAAACAACGGGTGGCGATCGCCCGCGCCCTGGCCATGGAACCAGAAATGGTTTTATTTGATGAACCCACCTCGGCTTTAGATCCAGAGATGGTGAAAGAAGTTCTAGACGTGATGCGGGATCTAGCGCATAGTGGCATGACCATGGCCATTGTCACCCACGAGATGAACTTTGCCCGTCAGGTGGCTAGTCGCATCCTATTTTTGCACAATGGTCAACTGGCCGAAGATACCACCCCCGAAGCCTTTTTTAGCCATCCCCAATGCGATCGGGCCCGACAGTTTTTAGACCGAATGCTGTAAAAATTTGCCTGCGGGGAACGGATTCTCTCTGGTATCCTCAAAGGCAATTAGGACTCTTCGGGGACATCTCACTGCTATGGCTAGAAAACCCTTTCATTTTTTTCGAGCCGAACCTCCGGCCAACGTTGAGATTCCCCCTGAGGAAGACGATGACGATAACTATCTGGACTACTTCTATGATGAACAGGGAACACTCCCCGGCACCCTAACCATTGAAGCCGATGCGCCAATTCCCGATATTATTTTGATTGAGTACGACAAAGATCGAGCGGTTCGCCTCAACCTGGATAGCCCAGAGGCCTTCATTCCCTACCTAGAAACCCCCACTGTCTCATGGATTGATGTTCAGGGGTTGGGCGATGAAAATGTTTTGCAACGCCTAGGTCGAGTTTTTGGCCTGCATCCGATTGTTTTAGAAGATATTGTCAATGTTCCCCAACGCCCCAAAGTTGAAGATCATGATCACCAACTACTCCTGATTACGCGGATGGTCACACCCAAGGAGGATGGGCGGGGCTTTTATACTGAGCAGGTTAGCCTGGTTTTAGGAAAAAGTTACCTGTTAACGGTGCAAGAAGAGCCGACCCGTGACTGTTTTGATCTAGTTCGTCAGCGAATTCGCACCAATCGTGGCACCATTCGCCAAAATGGTTGTGATTATCTTCTCTATGCTTTGATTGATGCTATTATCGATGGTTTTTTTCCGGTGCTAGAAGACTACGGCGAACGGATTGAACTCCTCGAAGATGAAGTTGTTGCCAACCCTAGCCGCGAGACCCTAGAAGAAGTACATCAGATTCGCCGGGAACTGTTGGCCCTAAGGCGAGCCATTTGGCCCCAGCGAGATGCTCTCAATGCCATGATCCGCGATCGCAGTGAGTTACTCTCCGATGATGTGCAAATTTATTTGCGGGATTGCTACGATCATGCAATTCAAGTCTTAGATATGGTTGAAACCTATCGGGAATTAGCCGCCAGTTTAATGGATGTTTATCTTTCCTCTGTGGGTAACAAAATGAATGAAATCATGAAGTTGCTCACGATTATTTCGACGATTTTCATTCCCTTGACATTTATTGTCGGTGTTTACGGTATGAATTTTAATCCAGAAGCCTCGCCCTTGAATATGCCAGAACTCAATTGGTATTGGGGCTATCCAGCCTGCTGGGCGGTGATGATTGGAATTTCGGCTTTCCTCTTTGGCTACTTTTGGCGGCAGGGATGGTTTAAGAACTTTTCCTCGGTGGATGATTAAATCCCCGAATCAATGACGACATAAATGAGTAGCATTAAGGAGCCAAAATTATCGATGATTCAGTCCATTTCTGAGCTTGCAGCCAGTCTCGCGGGAACTACCTTAGCTGAACGGATGATGCTGGAGCTTCCCATACTGGATACCGATGAAAAAGCCTACGCCTTGAAAATTTCTGGGGACGAAGTAGAATCCGCTTGGAGGATTGCCCGTGCCTGTTTATCTCAAACCCAGCGATGGCCGGTTGCGGTGGGTTCATGGGTGGAAAATTGGTCGAAGTGGCCAGAACAGATCGCCAGGGCAGATTTCTTTTCTCGTTTTTACTATGAAGAAGCCCCTAACCCCGTTGATATTTCTCCCCGTGGTCTATGTCGGTTGGCAGATAGGGTGGATGTTCCGGCATTTCTAGAGCGCATGGCATGGGATCGTACCCAGGAGAAGGCTCTATATGGGGATTGGGGTGACATTGATCCAAAGAACTTAGCACCAGAAGATGCGCGACTCCCTTGGTATCAACCGCCTACAGTGGCTCTTCTCTTTTTACCCACCATTCATTGTTGGGATACCCTAGCCTACTTGAACTGGTTTGGAACATCTGATTATGGAGCCGAGTATTATATTGCCCTGGGACGCTCCTGGGAAAAACGGTTTGGGGCTGAGTTAGTGGCCCACTACGGTACGATTTTGCAATGCTTAGTGAGTCGTCCTCCCCAAATCCTAGGGGATGCAGAAACCCTAGCCCAGGAACATGATTTGGCAAGTCCCTGTACCCTGGCCCAGCCTGGCCTGCACATCCTCGACTATGCCAAGGGTCTGGTGGGGTGCGATCGCTGGGCACTACAAGAAAATCCCTAGGATAGAAGACTCTTACCGCCTAGTCGGCCACATCAAATATCAATAGCTGGGTTGGCCGCTGGGGCTGAAAATCATTATCAGCAATGATCACAAGACTGGAATGGTGATCCCTCAGAGCAGGGCCAAAACTTAATCCTTCTAGGTTATCGAGGGAAAAGCCAAGGGTGCGTAAATCTAGAAGAAGTTGTTTTTGGACGGGCCGCACCTGGGAATTATTTCCTAGACGAGTTCGCCCCAAAACATCCGTAGCCCCTGCCAGGGAGACCTGAAAAAGTTTGGCCCCAAACCCCGCCGATACACTAAAGGTGCGCTCCAAACTAAGGAAATGGCCGCCATTATCTAGGGCTAACAACTCCACTAACCCATTGGCAATATCCCATTCACCGTCTGGTTCTAGGGGATACAGGTGTTCCGCAATTAAAATGGGATCCCCAACCCCCCGGACATAATGGAGTAACCGGCAATATATCGGCCCCTGCCCATCCCTGGCTAAATCCTGAGCTAAGGCGGACTCCGTTGCCGCAAACAGGCGATCGCCCGTGGGGGAAAGGGTCAAGGATTCAAACCCTAGGTTATCCCGGACACCCATGGGTTCACCGTCCTCTGTCATCTGGGGAATGAAATAGTTGGGTAAGGGATATTGACGCAGTTCCTGACCATTTTGGCGATCAAATTCCCTAATCCAGGGGGGAGACTCGGATTGGGCCACCCCTTCACTACTCACTAATAGGGTATCTTCCGGGGTCAGGGCAATACCTTCTGTATCCGCTTGGTTCGGGGGAATGGGGTTTGTGGATCTATCCTTGAGGAGCGTAAGGTCGGTGATTTCAAGCTCCGGGATAGATGACCCACTGACAGATGGTTCACTGGGGTTAGGGTCAGGAAGATTTAATCTTAGGGTATAAAAACGGGGACTTTGGCGATCGTCACTAATGGCATAAAACTGATTCCGGGGGCGATCGTAGGTGATGCCCGACAAACCGCCCACCGAGGTATGGGCAAAGGTTGTGTCACTGGGTAGGGTCACTTGGGCGACAAAATCTAGCCGCAGATCCAAAAACAGACGGGATGCTGCTTGCACCTGCGGTAAATTACAACTGGTCAGGGCGATCGCTAAGCTGGCGATGAGTAGGCAAAACCGCCACCAACGTCCCAACCTGGAAATGGTCGGCATTCTAAGACAGATACAAACTATTGGTTTTCAGCTTGTTGAATGGCAAATTGGATCGCTTCTGGGGTCTGTACCAGTTGGATTTGCCCCGCCACTGGATCATCACTGGTGAGCATGGTAGACACTAATCCATCCAGCATAATCACCCGAATGGTTGTGTCCCGAACCAGTTCAGGCCGTTGCTCTTGAGCCTGCCGGAGTTCATTTTGTAGTTGGGCATTATCAAAATAGAAGGGGACAAAACGAGTCGTCCGGGATTGGCCATTTTCTTGTACTGTGGCTTCTACGGCAATGGGGCCGCCGGTTTTAATATCTGCCACATAGAATAAGGGCGTTCCCCCCGCAAAGGGCTGACCCTCTTTTGTCAGCAGTTGGCCATCCCGCTCCACAAGGTCTCCATTTTTCTTCAGCAGATCTACAGCCGTATCGAACTGTTGGCGGGAGGGAATAATATCCACGCCGATGTCAGCGTTTTCCTGACTCTCAAGGGCAACCTGCACTGCGCCGCTGAGGGATGCGGTTGAAATTCGAGCAACATTTCCCACCTCTGGCTGATTGGTTTTTAGACCAGTTAGGGCCGTTTGGGCATCCTGCTGATTAATGAAAAAGGTGAAAACTTGAACTTTCTTCTGATTACTGGGGTTTTCTAGCTCGTAGGTGAGGGGTTCACCCTGCTGGTTGGTGATCATGAAAACGGGAACGTTATTGAGTTGCCGTAGTACTTGCTCTTGGGGCAGAGCAAACGCAGTCATTTGCCGGGTTAGGGCCGGAGCCATCCACAGGCCACTGACGAGTCCTGCAAGTATACCCAAGCGCGCTAAACCTTTCATAGTTTCTCCTGAGTCTTTAATGGTCAATTACTCTATTGATGTGATATGACGACGCACAGTTCCCACAACTCACTCACGCAACCATTTTATCCAAAGGACTGAAGGAATCTACCCTGCCTTTATCGATCCTATTCAAACCAATAGACGACAAAGGAATGAAGCCTTGGTCTAATTGGTCTAAAGGAGCTAGGGGACTCGGTATAAATTCACGGTCGATCCTTAATGTTTAATCACCCTATGCCATTTTGGCACATGGGGCAAGAGTGGCCAGCCGAAGTTTTTTACGGTTTTTTACTGCGTTTTTTTACCTTGGCGATCGCGGGTAAGGCCTGGTCTAGATTGGGCTAAACTTAGGCTAAGTTAGATTCAATCATCTCCCGCCCTTCAGTGGAAACGTAATCAAAAAAGGCTTGGGCCACCACGGACAGTTGCTTCCCCGATGGATAGACCAAGTGCCAATGGCGTTCAATGGGAAAATGCTCCACATCTAAAATTTTTAGTTGGCTGGATTCGCGATCGAGGGCTAAACAGTGGTGGGACAATACGGAAATACCCAAGCCGCCGGCGATCGCCTGCTTAATGGATTCATTACTTCCCAATTCTAGGCGAATGTTCATGGAGATGCCATGGGTCGCAAAGAGTTGCTCCACCGCCTGTCGGGTTCCCGACCCCAATTCCCGGACAATAAAGGGTTCCCCATCTAGCTCTTGAATAGAAATCCGCTGGCGATCGCTGAGGGGATGTTGACTCGGGGCAACCACCACTAACGGGTTATCTAAAAAGGGGTGGCACTGAATATCCAGATGTTCCGGGGGATAGCTGGGAATATATAAATCATCTAAATTTCCCCGCAATCGTTCAACCACCTGCTCATGGTTGGTCACTGTCAGGGCCACATCAATGCCTGGATACTGGCGGCAAAAGGGGCCCAATAATCGGGGAATCACATACTTGGCGGTTGTAATCACACAGAGGCGCAAATGGCCCTGCTTTAATCCCTTTAAGTTAGCCACGGCCATATCAAAGCGATCCAACCGTTCAAAAATGTCCTGACAAGTAGCCAATAGCTCCTTACCTGCCTCGGTTAAAAAGAGCCGTTTCCCCACCTGTTCAAAAAGGGGCAACCCCACGGCCCGGGTCAGTTGCTTCATTTGAATAGAGACGGTGGGCTGGGTTAAAAAGAGTTCTTCCGCTGCCCGGGTAAAACTCCCATGGCGGGCTGTCACCTCAAAGACTTTAAGCTGATGGAGAGTAGCCTGTTTCAATCCCATGACTCCTAAGATTTTCTTGGTGAAGATAAAATTGTGAACAATAATTCAGTCATTGGCGATCGGCAGGCAGGTTTCAGGTGTCCAATGGTTCAGCCAAGGATGCAGAGGAAAGATTTATAGAGGAAATTCTATCAAACTTACCTTCAGTATATAGTAAGCCTAAGCTATATCAAGATTATATAAAGCCGCCAAACGGGGCTACATTAGGAAGGATCGGGGCGGTATAAGCTAGTAAATAGGCATTGGCTATAACCTAGACGTACCCTAGGATGGGGTGTTCTTTGGTTCATACTAGATTATTTACAGATTATTTAGGGAGAAATGGCGTGAGCTTCGATTACGACTTAGTGATTATTGGGGCCGGAGTAGGCGGCCATGGGGCAGCCCTCCATGGAGTGAGTGCGGGCCTCAAAACAGCGATCGTCGAAGCTGCCGAAATGGGAGGAACCTGTGTCAATCGTGGTTGTATTCCCTCCAAAGCCCTTTTAGCTGCGGCGGGGCGTGTCCGTGAATTACGGAATCATCACCATTGGCAAAATTTTGGCATTCAACTGGGCCAGATCAATTTTGATCGCATCGGCATTGCCGGCCATGCCGATGATCTGGTGCAAAAAATCCGGGGAGATCTGACCAATAGTCTCAAACGTCTGGGGGTTGATACCCTTGTGGGTCGCGGCAAACTGGCGGGGCCGCAAAAGGTAAGCATTACGACTGCCACGGGTGAAACAACGATCACCTGCCGGGATGTGATTATTGCCAGTGGTTCGGTTCCCTGGGTTCCCCCTGGTATTGAAATAGATGGCAAAACCGTTTACACCAGCGATCAGGCTGTTAAGTTAGATTGGCTGCCGGATTGGATTGCCATTATTGGCAGTGGCTACATTGGCCTGGAGTTTGCCGATATTTACACCGCCCTCGGCTGTGAAGTCACGATGATTGAGGCATTGGATCAACTCATGCCCACCTTTGACCCGGACATTGCCAAGTTGGCCCAACGGGTGCTTATTAATCCTCGGGATATTGAAACCTATACCGGCCAGTTAGCCCGGAAGATTACCCCCGGCGCGCCAGTTTTGATTGAGTTAGCGGATGCCAAAACCAAGGAATTAACGGATGTCTTGGAAGTAGATGCCTGCCTGGTGGCCACGGGTCGGATTCCGGCAACCCAAGATTTAGGCCTGGAGAGCCTTGCCATTGACACCGATCGCCGCGGGTTTATTCCTGTCAATGATCAAATGGCCGTTCTCAAGGGTGATCAGGTCGTTCCCCACGTTTGGGCCATTGGCGATGCCACCGGGAAAATGATGTTAGCCCATGCCGCATCTGCCCAAGGCATTACGGTGGTTGAAAACATTGTTGGTCGCCCCCGTACCATGGATTACCGCAGTATTCCCGCCGCTGCCTTTACCCATCCAGAAATGAGTTTTGTTGGTTTGACCGAACCCCAGGCTAAGGACTTAGGGGAAAAAGAAGGGTTTTCAGTGTTGACGGCGCGTACTTATTTCAAGGGAAATTCCAAGGCGTTAGCGGAAACCGAAACCGATGGCATTGCCAAAGTGATTTTCCGGGGGGATACGGGGGAACTCCTAGGGGTTCATATTTTTGGCCTCCATGCTTCGGACCTAATCCAAGAAGCCGCCAACGCCATTAGCGATCGCCAGACGGTGCAAACCCTGGCCTTTAAGGTGCATACCCACCCCACCCTCTCGGAAGTGTTAGATGAAGCCTTTAAGCGGGCCAGTGAGCAACTCGCAAAAAATCTGGAAAAAGCTTAAAAACGATCCAAGGAATCAAAATAGAGCACAAAAAATGGGGTCAAGAAATTGCCTCAAAAATAAAATTAAAACTAAAGCCAATATAATTACCGATCGCGTAGCCCAGTAAACCTAGGGTGACGGCGGGTAAAACAAGGTGGGTGCGTTGCCGGCCCATGGCTTGGGCCATGGCGGTAGAGGGGCCACCAATGGCCGCTTGGGAGGCGATCGCCAGTAGCTCCATATCTAACCCCAGCCACACCCCGAACCCAAAGGTAATCAGACCATGAACCGTGACAATTACCAGGGCAAAACCAATGATTTCTAAACCCAGGTTGAGGACACTCCCTAGGTGGGAACCGGCACCAATCACCGTAAAAAATAAATTCAAGCCAAAAATGCCCAGTTGAGATGTTCCCCGCAAAAGCCGTACCCAACCAAATTGGGCCAGAGCCAAACTCAGGGTCGTCAGCCAAACAATCGCCGGAATCCCCGGCAGCCATTGGTGTAGCCCCTCCGCCAACTGAATAATTCCCAATCCCACCCCCAATAAAATGGCTAAATCCAGGGCAGCAAAACCATTGGTTTGGAGTATTCCTTTCCCTGGGGAGGATACCGAGGGAGAGCTATCGAGTTCTGAGGGTGGCAAGAAGTAGCCTAAACTGCTAGGCAAAACCAATGTCATCCCCATCCATAGGGCCGTGAGCAAATTATCCGCAGCGGTGGCCCCACTAAAGAGGTTATCCGGTAGACCCACGCCCCGACCAACGGCAATAAAATTAAGACTGCCACCAATGTAACTCGCCGTCAGACTGGCCCCTAGTTTTCCCGTATCGGGGCCAAAGTGACCTTGAAAAATAGCACTGGCCACGATCCCACCCAATAGGGTTCCCAGTATCGAGATCGCAAAGGCAAGCAAGGTTTTTCGCCCCAGTTTCCGTAGCTCCCCCAAATTCACCAGGAGTAATAGCCAGACAATAGCTAGGGAGGTAACGGGGCCATAGATCCATTCATAGACGGGGGCTTGACTGGGAATAATGCCCAGATTAGAGAAAATGGCTGCCAGGATCAAGATAATTAATGAGGCCCCGACCCGTGAAGCCCAAACAAATCGCTGCTCTAACCACAGTCCCACCGCAGTTAGGCTGATCAAAATCGTTAATAGGGCAAGGGACTGGTTCAAGGGCAAATGGCTCAATCAAGGCTCATCAGAAGACGTTTCAGGGCGATCGCCCGCCAGGTTCGGCATGACCCAACCTAGGCGAGTGGGCTGTTCATAGACCCGCCGCAGGGTATTAATATCTCGTTTTGAGATCGGGGGTGGCTCCCGTACCTGGGCAAAATAGAGGGCATCGGTATCTACGGGACTATGACCCCAAACCCCCAGGGCATGGCCCAATTCATGGCGGAGGGCCCCTAGAACGTAGGGAGGACTCTGATTCGGATGAACAATGACCGTACAGCGGTGCCGCAGAATCGCTTTCGAGTCTAGCCATAGCTCATAGAGGGTTTCCCCAGAACGAACCCGACCACCACTTCGATAACCGGTGTGGGTTGACTGAATTGTAATGTCTGCCCCCTCAGGCTTTTCCACAATTTTCAGAGGTAAATAGGCCTGCCATTCTTCGACGGCGGTTTGGGCCGCCTTCAGCCAGGGATCCCGTTGGATGGTGTCTGGAGGGTTGAGATACACCCGAATCGGGAAGTCACTCCACACCAGATACCCCACTTCCACTACTTGCACTTCATCAAAGTAATCCCCCGCATCGGCCCATAGTTGGGTGTCCGCCAAGGTCGTGGGGAGGGGATGGCGGGCAAAATCGGGCCATTGGATATTCCTGGGGGCGATCGCCGCTTGTGCAGGGTAGGACGGGCTATGTCGCAGCATATCTAGGGGAACATCACCATGCCATGGACTCAAGAGGAAAAGCCATAGACCAAGGAGTCCCCAGCCTAAAAACCATGCCAATTTTTGCCCTAGGGTCCGCGTTTTTCCCATACTGAGATTTTATCCTACGAACTGTAAATTTATGCTGCCGTGCTTTTTCAGGATTTCCATGACATTATCTCAGGTCAATTCTTCAAAAAGAGAGGGAAAATCTCGGCGACCACTCACAACTCTGAGGATTTCGATGCCATCATCCAGAATTCTGTAAAAAATGACGTAGCGGCTCATGCCTGATTTGCTTGCTGGAATCGCTCTAGAATTCCATTGACAAATGCTTCACCATCAATTGGATCCGTATGGTTGGAGACTTCAATTGCTGCATCAATTCTGACTCGAATGTCTTCAACCCACTCTGCTTCAGAGTGCTCGTACTCATCAAGTAACCGTAAAGCGATTTCTAAAATTTCTTCGGCAGAGTGATATTTGCCAGCTTGAAGCTTAGTTTGCACAAAGTGTTCTTGGTCAGGAGTGAGACTGATGCTCATATAAACCTTTGATCCAGACTACCGATCATTCTAAGTCAGGTTTTCACCTGTCTGTTGCTCCATATTGGAAATACCAAGGTTGCAAACTTATGCTGTAATTAGGTGTCTTTCGCTACGTCCCCGCTGATACTTCAGGCTGCATAACATGGTCTTTGGTGGGTGGGGCCTCTTGGGCAAGGTAGCATCATCAATGATCTTGGTGCATTCCTGAGAATTACGTTAAATTTGATTAAGAACCCCTTTACGAAAATTTGCCATGAAACTATCCTGGAAAATAATATTACTCTGGTCGTTACCTCTAGTCATTGTTGGTGCCTTAATTTGGCAGGGAGGCTTTGCCACGCCGAGTCAGGGTCAACCAGAACTTAATGCCGCAGCCGCTAGTACCCGCATGAGTTACGGCCGGTTTATTGATTACCTGGATGCGGGGCGAATTAGTAAGGTTGATGTGTTTGATGGGGGTCGCACTGCCATTGTTGATGTGGCGGATCCCGATATTATTGGTGGTCGTCCCCTGCGGGTGCGGGTTGATTTACCCGGTACGTCTCCCCAACTCATTAGTCAACTCAGGGAAGATCATATTGATCTAGATGTGCATCCGGCCCGAAATGATGGTGCCCTCTGGGGGTTATTGGGCAATCTTCTCTTTCCTATTTTATTGATTGTGGGTTTATTTTTTCTCTTTCGCCGTTCTGGCAATGTTCCCGGCGGCCCTGGCCAGGCGATGAATTTTGGTAAATCGCGGGCCCGGTTCCAAATGGAAGCGAAAACTGGGGTGATGTTTGACGATGTAGCCGGGGTCGATGAAGCCAAGGAAGAACTGGAAGAAGTGGTTACATTTTTGAAAAAGCCAGAAAAATTCACGGCGGTGGGAGCACGGATCCCCAAGGGTGTTCTATTGGTGGGCCCCCCAGGAACCGGCAAAACCATGTTAGCCAAGGCGATCTCTGGCGAAGCAGGGGTTCCCTTCTTTTCCATTTCCGGTTCAGAATTTGTGGAAATGTTTGTGGGTGTTGGCGCATCTCGGGTGCGGGATCTGTTCAAAAAGGCGAAGGAAAATGCCCCCTGCTTGATTTTTATTGATGAAATTGATGCGGTCGGTCGCCAGCGGGGTGCGGGTATTGGCGGTGGTAATGATGAGCGGGAACAAACCCTGAATCAACTCCTTACAGAAATGGATGGGTTTGAGGGCAATACGGGCATTATTATTATTGCGGCCACCAACCGCCCCGATGTTCTAGATGCGGCACTGCTGCGCCCCGGCCGTTTCGATCGCCAGGTGACGGTGGATGCCCCAGATATTAAGGGACGGCTGTCGATTTTGAATGTCCATGCCCGGAATAAAAAACTTGCCGATGAAATTTCCCTCGAGGCGATCGCCCGGCGAACACCGGGATTTACCGGGGCAGATTTGGCCAACCTCCTCAATGAAGCGGCCATTCTCACGGCCCGGCGACGGAAACCGGCCATCACTATGCTGGAAGTGGATGATGCGGTGGATCGGGTGGTTGCTGGCATGGAAGGCACTCCCCTCGTAGATGGTAAAAGTAAGCGGCTCATTGCCTACCACGAAGTTGGCCATGCCATTGTCGGTACGCTGGTTAAGGATCATGATCCCGTCCAAAAAGTGACCCTGATTCCCCGTGGTCAAGCCCGTGGCCTCACCTGGTTTATGATGCCCTCGGAGGATTCCGGCTTGATTTCCCGATCCCAGTTGGTGGCGCGGATGGCAGGAGCCTTAGGGGGACGGGCCGCAGAGTATGTTGTTTTTGGGGATTCGGAGGTGACGACCGGGGCCGGAAGTGATCTGCAACAGGTGACGGCCATGGCCCGGCAAATGGTGACTCGGTTTGGTATGTCTGACCTGGGCCCCCTGTCCCTAGAGACCCAAAACAGCGAAGTTTTCCTGGGGCGGGATCTGGTGTCCCGTTCTGAGTATTCCGAAGAAATTGCCGCTCGGATTGATGCTCAGGTGCGGGAACTGGTTCAGCACAGCTATGAATTAGCCATTAAACTAATCCGGGAACACCGAGTTGTCATCGATCGCCTTGTGGATCTGCTGATTGAAAAGGAAACCATTGACGGCGAAGAGTTTCGCCAAATCGTGGCCGAATATACCGTGGTTCCGGAAAAAGATCAGTTTGTGCCCCATATCTAGGAGTCTCTATCTCTAGAAGTCTAGGGAACAAGTTACCCTTGGAATTCCTGACGGAGAGCTTGGACGACCCGATCTAGGCCAACGGAGTGGGAAGCCTTAAATAAAATGCGATCGCCCGGCTCGATTTCACCTTTGAGATAGTCAATGACCTGATCATGGGTGTCAAATCGTTGACTAGGGGTGGATTGGGCCCCCGCAATTAAGGCTTCTCCTTCGGATCCGTCATCTAAAACCACTAGGTAATCTAAACCCAGACGACTCACCTCTTCCCCCACCTGATAATGAAAGGGAATGGCATAATCCCCCAGTTCTCGCATCGCCCCTAGGACTGCACCCCGTCGTGTTCCAGGAGGCATTGCCGCCAGTAAGCGCAGGGAAGCCACCATGGATTCTAGGCCGGCATTATAGGTTTCATCCAGTAAAACAATATCGTTACGCAAGGTGTAACGACCGCCCCGTCCCTTGGGCAAGGTGAGGGTGATTCCCGCTTGCAAGGGGGCTAAATCTAAATGACAGGCCCGGGCAACGGCGATCGCCGCCAAATAATTCAGGGCATGGTGTTCGCCCACTAGGGGCAAGGGAAAGGCATAGTCGCCAACTTGAAGACGGTTGTCAGGGATGATGTGCCCCCGCAGTTGTCCGGTGGTTAGCCCGTAGGTGATCGTTGCCCCTGACCACACCTGGGGGGCGGTGGCCATTAATAAATCATTTTCACCGTTGAGAACTGCTGTCCCCTTGGGTCGGAGTTGGGCTAACAGTTCACACTTTGCCTCAGCGATCGCCTGCCGAGAACCTAAACGACCGATATGGGCTGTCCCCACATTGGTAATCACCCCAATATCCGGTTGGGCAATGGAGCCTAATAGGGCAATTTCCCCTGGCCCCCGCATTCCCATTTCAATCACAGCATAGTCATGGTCATGGGTGAGGTGCAGCAGGGTTTTCGGAACCCCAATCTCATTGTTGTTATTGGCCTCCGTTTTGAGGACAGAGCCATAACAGCCCAGAACCGCTGCAATCAGTTCTTTCGTGGTGGTTTTGCCCACGGATCCCGTCACCGCAATGATCGTCGCCGAGACCTGATTTCGCCACCATTGGGCGATCGCCTGGTACGCCGCTAGGGTATCCTTCACAATGAGTTGGGGAAGGGCAACCTTTAGGGGATGATCCACAATGGCCGCGATCGCCCCCCCCTCCTTGGCCGTTGCCACAAACCCATGACCATCAAAATTGTCACCCCGCAGGGCCAGAAACACATCTCCGGGCCGTAATTCGCGGGAATCGGTGCAAATAGCTCCACTAGATGTTCCCATCAGACTAGGGGAATCATTAACGATAGGGGCGGCAAGAATATCCCCTAACTGGGCAAGGGTTGCTGAGAAAGATGTCATCGTTAGCTGAGCTTCAGGGCCGTACTTGGTACATCATCCCAGGATTCAACGGTATGCAACTGAACTTGCCAACCCGCTGCTTTTTGTTCGCTGGTCAATTCTTTTTCAAAGGACTTAATGCAATCCTGGGCCTGCTCTTGATCGCAACAGGCAATACAAGCATAGAGTAAGCCGGAGGGATCCCGTTGCTCACTCACCCAAATTCTCATAAACCCAAACCTCCCACGAAAAAACCTGAGACCCCACAACGGCCCCAGGTTCTAGTGTATAGCCATAGCCTTTATCACTTGGACAAAGAATCAAAAAAACAATCTCAAAAAAAAGCCACCCTTAGTAAGCCAAGCCCATACTACGGGTTGTTTCTGCCCCAAGGTAGACACGAATACTTAAAAAGTCTGTGGGACAGGCGGTTTCACAACGTTTGCAACCAACACAGTCTTCAGTGCGTGGGGAGGAGGCAATTTGCCCAGCCTTACAACCATCCCAAGGCACCATTTCCAAAACATCGGTGGGGCAGGCCCGCACACATTGGGTGCAGCCAATGCAAGTGTCATAGATCTTAACAGTGTGAGCCATGAATGTAACTGCTCCTAAACGATCAGGATCAAAGGTCAATGCTGACTGGGATTAATGGGGACTTAATCAGTGGGATGAGAAATTGAGTGAGCAAAGCCCCTGGCCAAGGGTGGCTTTTACAGGGGTAGTCTAATCTCAACTGCTCACTACCTCACTCTTAGCCAAAAGACTCTAGCCAAGGCAGCAAGTTAAATATAAATACCGAGATTAAGTCTACAGCAGCCACCGTAACCGAACTAGGGGAAACCCCAGAAACTTCAAAGAATGTAACTTCTTTGTTAAGAATTGTACGAAAGCGTGACTTTTGAGCGAAGATATGATTCCGTAATTTGATCCTATGATTGTTATTAACTATTTTTGGATAGGGGACTTCTGCCAGCGATCGCCAATGACGAGGGTATGTTGTTGCCACTCCGGTTTGGTTTCAGGATAATCCTGGCGATAATGGCCGCCGCGACTTTCTTGACGGAATGCCGCACTCTTGAGAATTAAATAGGCAATATCTAGGAGGTTCCGTAGTTCGGCCCAATCCCAAAGGTGGGAGTGCTGATCACGGCTATCCAGGGTATGGGATTGACCGGGAATTAATTGGCCCAGGGTTTTATTCATTTCAGACTGATTGAGGAGTTGCCGCCATTCCTGTACTTGGGCGATCGCCCCATGGAGAGTATCGCCGTGACGACAGATCCCTGCACATTGCCAAACCAGTTCCCGCAATTCCTGACGAATCGAATCTAGGTCAAGGAAAGAGGTTGGTGCAGTCCAGGGAGTTTCCCCTAGGGGTGAGGGGTGAGATAGGGGTTGGGGGTAAAGCTCAAGATCGGCAAATTGAGCCGAAAAGACAAAGCATTCCAATAATGAATTACTGGCTAAGCGGTTGGCTCCATGAACCCCCGTACTGGCCACTTCCCCGACGGCCCGCAGATTTGTTACGGAGGTTTGACCCTCTAAATCGGTGACGACTCCCCCCATCCAATAGTGGGCTGCCGGGGCCACCGGAATGGGTTCCTGGAATAGATCTACGCCCCACTGACGGCACACCTGAATGATTTTAGGAAAACGGTGGCGGATTTGTGCGGGGGCGATCGCCCGTAAATCTAGCCAAACATGGGCCTGCTGGGTCTGCTGAAGATGGGTATAAATGGCGCGACTGACCACATCTCGGGGAGCCAGTTCCCCATCGGGATGGTAGTCAAAGGCAAAGCGGTATCCCCGATGATCAATGAGATGGGCTCCCTCACCCCTGACCGCTTCACTAATTAAAAAACGGGGAGCCTTAGGCAGGGTTAGGGCCGTAGGGTGAAACTGAAAAAATTCTAAATCCCGTACCTGGGCCCCAGCCCGCCAGGCGATCGCCACCCCATCGCCGGTACTAATGGATGGATTGGTGGTTTGGGAAAAGACTTGGCCGCCCCCGCCCGTCGCTAAAACTGTTAGGGATGCGGTTATCCAGCTAATTTTTTGCTGATGCAGGAGACAAACCCCCCGACAACCCCCATCCCCTAGCCATAGGTCTAAAACCAGGGCATTGGGAATCAGGGTGATCCGTGGGCAGGCCCGTACCTGCTCTAGTAGGGTGGTGACTAGGGCTTGACCGGTGGTATCGGCGGCATGGAGAACCCGCGGCCGGGAATGGGCCGCTTCTAGGGTGAGGGCGGGAATGGTACCCTGGCGATCAAAGGCAACTCCCATGGCTAAAAGCCGATCCACTTGGGTCGGAGCTTGGGCCACTAAAAATTCGACACTGGCCGGATCACACAGCCCGGCCCCTGCCTTGAGGGTATCTTCTCCGTGGAGGAGGGGGGAATCTTCCTGGGCGATCGCCGCGGCCATTCCCCCTTGGGCCCAACCACTGGCGGATTGCTTGAGATCGTCTTTAGTGATTAGGCCCACCCGATACTGGGGCGGAATCGCTAAGGCTGCACTGAGACCAGCGGCACCACTACCGATGATCAATACATCAAAAAATGATGGAGTTAGTTCAGCCAACGAGTGCCAAGATGGGATTATTTATATGAACCATTATTATAGCGATCGCCCCCTTCGACTAGGGCCGACTCCACCTCCGTTACCGTAAAATTATCTAGGTTTGCCTCCAGAAGTTCTTTCTGGCGACTCGATAACCCGGAAATATTGAGGACATCCTCAACACTTTGGTAGGGGGCATTTTTGACAATCAATTTTGCTAGAGTGGGGTACAGGCCCCGTAGTTGAATGAATGCCGTAATGTTGGTATTGTTCAAGTCAATTTTTTCGCCGTAGGAACTCCCCAGCTTTTCATCGGCTACATTGACGAGTTCTTCCGTTGGCGCAGCGGCGGCGGCCCAAGCAGGTTGACTCCAGGGTAGCCAAGCGAAAAATCCGATGAGAACCAGACAGGCCAAACTAAACCAGCGGCCAAAACGTTGCATAACCCTCTACCTCCCAATCTCACAGTAGGTTAAAAACAGCGGTTTAATGTTTCAGAAGGGCAAAAAATGAGTGGATCGGATGCGATCGCCTCAACCCCTCCATTAGTAGAGCGTATCATCTCGCTTGATACTCATTGCCAAGAAACAGCGCAAATCCTCAAAGGTTCCCACATAGGCCGGAACCGGAGACTCATAGCCCTTGAGGGTGACCACCTGGGGCCGGAATGGTAGGGGAACCGATGCCCCCACCACCATGTAGTGATAACTGGTGGCCCCAATCGCCACATCCAGTCCCAATTGTTTGGTGGAGCTTTCTAAGCGAAAGGCCGCATTCACCGTATCCCCCAGGGCCGTATAGTCGGGGCGATCGCCACTCCCCGTATTTCCCACCATGGCATAGCCGGTATTAATCCCGGCTCCAATGCGTAGGGCACCGGGCAGGGGATATTGAAGGTGTAATTGACTGGTCATAATTTTCAGATCATGGAGGGCAGCCAAGACGTGCTGGAGTTCAACGGCGGACATTTCTTCGCTTTCATGGATCCACACTGCCATCACCGCATCGCCAATGTACTTATCCACCCAACTGCCATATTGGCGAATAATTTCCCCGGCTCGATGGAACCATGTACCAATCACTTCCGAAAGGAGTTGTTCATCCAGTTGGCGGGTCAGTTTGGTAAAGTCACGAATGTCCACCACCAGTACGGATAACAATCGCCGCACATGGAGGAGGACGGTGGCAGACCCTTCAGTTTCCCCTAGGTTTAGGGTGGCATTGTCTCCACTCAGGTCGCCAGTGAAGGGTTCATTATAAAAATCTAGTTCCGTTTGCCCAAAGGTGATGCGATCGCCGTTTTGCAGGAACACGGGCACACTCACCCGCCGGCCGTTCACAAAAGTACCATTGCGACTGCCCAGATCAATTAAATAAAATTCACCGGGGGCCATACATTGAATCATGGCGTGGGTGCGAGACATCCAGCGATCGCCCAAAACAATCGAGCTTTCTTCGCTTCGTCCCACTGTCCAGCAGGAGCCACTTGTCAACGGGAAATAACAGGCGGTTCCTTCAGTGGGGAGAATTAAATGGGGGCCATTGGGGGGAAATTTGGCAAGGGCAGGAGGGGGATCGGCAGAGGGAGGGACATCGATAGGATCTTGGGAGAGGGACTTAATTATTTTTTGCTGCTCAATAATAATCGACACCAATTGATGGGTCGATAATTTTTCTAAAACCTGGGGTTCAGGCACTTTCAGGTTTGGGTAGGCATCCATCAAACTCGAACCGTTGCTTTGCCTCTAGTGTTTATCATCGGCTATGGGTTGACTCTTCTGTGTCAGCAAAATCACGGAAAAGGACTGATTCCCTTATGATGTTCACTACAGCCCTTTTCCTAAGAACTATGCGATTTATTCTTTTTGCTCCAGTTCTCTCCCTCAGTTTACTGATTGGTAGTGGTGTCCTGCGGCCAGGGTGGGCTGGGACAGGCCCTATCCTCCTGAGTCAGGCAACAACGGTACCCGCTGAACTTCAGACCCTTGTCCAAGGTTTAGATACCGCTGCCAGTGCCGGCCAGTTAGACCAGGTGTTAGCCTTCTTTGCCGATGACTTTTCCGGGAGTGATGGATTATCCCGCGATATTCTGGAGCAGTCCCTCAGCCAACTATGGGAAACCTACAATCAATTAACCTATCGCACAACCATTGATCGCTGGCAACGGCTAGGGAATGGCTGGGAGGTGGAGGTCACCACCAAGATTTCTGGCACCGGTAGCAGTGGCGATCGCCCCCTCGCCCTTGAAGCAACCTTACGGGCAAAACAAACCATGGTGGATGGCAAAATTACGGGTCAAGAAATTCTTGGCGAACAAACTCGGGTCTCTACGGGCACGGCTCCACCGACCATTGAGTTTTCCCTACCGGAACAGGTGCGCCCCGGACAGGAGTACCATCTGGATGCCATTGTCCAGGAACCCATTGGCGACTCAATTTTATTAGGCTCTGCCAGTGAAGAGGCGATTACCCCAGAAAGCTATCTGAATCCCTCCCCCCTACGGTTAGAACTATTGAATGCCGGTGGTATTTTTAAGATTGGCCGTGCCCCCAGCCAACCCGGAAATCGCTGGGTATCCGTTGCCTTAATCCGGGATACTGGGATGGTCTTTATTACCCAACGACTGCGGGTGGCAACACCATGACCGATGGGGCCGAGGCCGGGTCTTCTCCGGCTCCATCCCCTTTGGAATCATCCCTTGTAGATCAAGCATCGGGGGGGGATGGGGAGAGTCCCTTGGCGGAGTCCGGGGAAACCCTAGAGGTTGTTCTCGCGGGCGATCGCCTGAAAATTTCCTTACCCCTTACCCCAGACTGGTCGGAGCTATGGCCCCAACTCCATCTGCGGCTGCACGGCCAGGAGCGGTTATGGCAAGATCCAATTCCCGTGGATATTTACGGTGGCGATCGCCCCCTAGACCTGGAACAATTAACCCTTTTGACGGGGGTTTTCAGTGCCCTGGCCATGGAGCTAACCCAGGTTCATACCCAACATCGAGAAACGGCGATCGCGGCGGCCAGCCTTGGCTACGATGTGATTCAATCCACCCCTAAGGGTAAACGTGAAACCCAGGAAAAGATAGATGATTCCCTGCCGGATCCTCCCCTATACCTGGAAACCACACTGCGATCGGGTACGGAATTACGGCACCATGGCTCGGTGGTCATTGTGGGTGATGTGAATCCTGGCAGTACGATTATTGCCGATGGCAATATCTTAGTCTGGGGTCGATTACGGGGCATTGCCCATGCTGGTTTTAAGGGCAACCTGTCTGCCTGCATTATGACCCTAAATATGGCAGCAACCCAGTTACGTATTGCCCATTTAGTTGCCCGTACCCCAGAGCCGCCCAGCCAAGCCTATCCAGAAGTGGCCTATGTCCTGAACGATAGTATTCAAATTGCCCCGGCCTGGCCGCGGCAGCGATCGCGGGTATCAAAATTGTCTAATCAGGCCCCAAATCAATGATTAGAACGATGGGAACGATAAGAACCATTCGAGGGTGAGCCTTATTTTCAACATCTAGGGTAAACTATCCTCTAGAGTACTTTCACAAAACCTTTTCTCCCCAATCCGTAATTATGGGCCGTATTATTGTTGTCACCTCCGGCAAGGGGGGCGTTGGAAAAACTACGTGCAGTGCTAATGTGGGCATGGCCTTAGCTCGTTTGGGGCGATCGGTGGCTCTTATTGATGCAGATTTTGGCCTGCGGAATTTAGATTTATTACTGGGGCTAGAAAATCGAATTGTCTATACGGCCATGGATGTCTTGACGGGCCAATGCCGCCTAGATCAAGCCCTTGTCCGTGATAAACGCCAAAATCAACTAGTGCTATTACCTGCTGCCCAAAGTCGCAATAAAGATGCCATCACCCCGGATCAAATGCGTCAGTTAGCAATGGCCCTTTCTAAGCGGTTTGACTATATTTTGATTGATTGTCCTGCGGGCATTGAGGGGGGCTTTCGCAATGCTATTGCCCCGGCCCAGGAAGCGTTGGTGGTGACTACGCCAGAAATTGCCGCCGTGCGGGATGCCGATCGGGTCGTGGGATTACTGGAAGCCTACCGTATTCGTAAAAGCCATTTAATTATCAATCGCATTCGCCCCGCCATGGTGGAGGCCAATGATATGATGTCCGTCGAAGATGTCCAGGAAATTTTATCCATTCCCCTCATCGGCATTGTCCCCGACGATGAGAAGGTGATTGTCTCCACCAATAAGGGGGAGCCGTTGGTACTCTCTGATTCCCCCTCCCTAGCGGGTCAGGCCTTTGCCAATATTGCCCGGCGGCTAGAGGGAGACCCCGTGGAGTTTTTAGATCTCCATGCTGCTAGTGGTGGAGTTTTTGCGCGCATTCGTCGCCTATTTGGGTCAAAGTGATGCTAAGTGATCTCCTCGAGCGTATTTTTTCCCGATCTGCGCCAACGCGTGTGGCGGTAAAGCAACGGCTAAAGTTAGTTTTAGCCCACGATCGCACCGCCTTGAGTCCAGGGATTTTAGAGAATATGCGCCGGGAAATCTTAGAAGTCGTGTCTCGCTACGTTGAATTAGAGCCAGAGGGCTTAGAGGTGTCCCTAGAATCAGATCAACGGACAACGGCCCTGATTGCCAATTTACCCATTCGCCGCCTGAAAGTATCGGAGGAAGAGTTTTTGCAGTCCGTCGAACCTGGTTCGGAACCGCTGCCGGAACCCTACGGATCTGAAGCATCTATCCCCGAATCCGCCGCCGAGTTACCCGATGGCACAGTGGATTTGAACCTACCGCCCCTTGAGCAAATCCTGGAGTCAGAGGAGACAAAACCCTAGCCAGGAATCCGGTTCCACGATTTGTTTCCTGAACCGATTAAACTAATAGGTAATTGTGCCAGATATATCCCCCTTTCTATGAGTTCTGCCCTACCTAATCCTGCCCTTGAGGTGGTGACTGCGGCGGCCCTGCTAGAGCAATCATTGCCCCTAGCGGAAACCTGTCTGATTATCCAAATTAGTGACGAGGCGATCGCCCAAGGGGTGGGGTCTTATTTGGCAACATTTCATGGCAGTGATACCCTGGTGACGGTGATTGATGGGGAAGGACAGTCTCAACAAATTTCCCTGGAAAATCTCACCCTATCCCTGGAAGTGACCTATCCCTGTCAAATCTATCTTGCACCTACCCCAAGTCCCATCCTCCATGCCCTTCAGGAACTCATTGATGTGGTTGCCCACCTTCGGGATCCGGCCCAAGGTTGTCCCTGGGATTTAGCCCAGACCCCGGAAAGTTTAACCCCCTACGTGATTGAAGAAGCCTACGAAGTTGTGGATGCCATTCGTCAAAATGATGTCGAGGCGATCGCCGAGGAGCTAGGGGATTTACTGCTACAGGTGGTTCTGCAAAGTCAAATTGCCCAGGAAGCCCAGCAGTTCACCCTTGGAGATGTGGCCACGGGCATTACCAACAAATTGATTCGCCGTCATCCCCATGTCTTTGCTGATGGGGAAGCGGATACACCGGAGGCGGTGCGGCAACAATGGGATGCCATTAAGGCCGAAGAACAGGGGGAAACGAATAGTACCCTACTCAGTAAAAAATTAGGACGGTACGCCCGCACCTTACCCCCCTTAATGGCTGGCCTGAAAATTGGCGAAAAAGCCAGTGCATCGGGACTTGATTGGCCTAATATTAGCGGTGCCTGGGAAAAATTCTATGAAGAATTAGCGGAATTTCAAGAAGCCCTTTTGAAGGGGGATGTCAATCAGCAACAGTCGGAATTAGGGGATCTGCTTTTTGCCGTGATTAATTTGGCTCGTTGGTGTCATTTACATCCGGTGACGGCTCTCCAGGATTCCTATGGCCGCTTTATTCGTCGCTTGGAAGTCATTGAGGGGGCGATCGCCCAGCCCTTGGAGCAGTATAGTCTAGAGGAATTAGACAACTTTTGGCAGCAGGCCAAGGCCCAACTGCGGCAGACGGATCCCAATGCATGACCCTAAATTTCCGACATTGCCTTAAGGGTACATCTACCGATTAAGCTAAAGGAGCAAACAGGGGTAACTGCGAGGTTTGTCAGCCGGATGTCCACCATCCTAGATCATATCCAACGGCATTCTGTAACCACCCACCTTGGGCGTGTCAATTACTACCACAGTCCGAAACCGGAGTCTGCCGCCAGTCCATCCCCCTTGATTTTTATCCATGGCTTTGGTGGGGGTTCCTCCAGTTATGAGTGGGCCCAGGTCTATCCGGCCTTTACGGCCACCCATGGGGTCTATGCCCCAGATCTCATTGGTTGGGGAGATTCCCAGCACCCTGACCATGGATATCGGATTAAAGATTATCTTGACCATCTCGATGAATTACTGGATCACTTTAGTCCGGGGCAACCCGCCATTGTGATTGCGTCCTCGTTGACCGCAGCGTTTCTCGTGCGGGTGGCGATCGCCCATCCCCAGAAATTTCGCGCCTTGATCCTCTCCTGCCCCAGCGGCTTAAGTGATTTCGAGGCGGATTATGCCCGTACCCTACTGGCCCAAATTGCCTCCCAGCCAGGCATTGATCAGTGGTTCTACCAATTAGGCATTGCCAATTCCTTTGGGGTGCGGCGGTTTATGGAGCAGCAACAGTTTGCCCAACCGGAACGGATTACCCCCGCCATGGTTCAGGCCTATACCCGTGTTGCCCAACTAGACGGAGCCGCCATTGCTGCCCTCGCCTTTGTCCGGGGCGATCTCTGTTTTGATCTGAGTCACTATCTACCGGATTTGACCACACCCACGTTTTTAGTTTGGGGTGAAAAGGCCCAGCTATCCCCGGTGGCGATCGCCCATCGCTTGGTACGCCTCAATCCCCAAGCTATTCAATCCCTTCAGGTTTTGCCGGATGTGGGCCTAACCCCCCAGCTAGAATGTCCTGCGGTGATGATTGGTTTGATCCGCAAATATTTGCAGAAAATATCTACGGATCTGAGTAACCCCTAGAACCTAGGTTCCCGATGTCCAGGAATTCATGTATTCCACCTGCTCTGGGGTGAGGGTATCAATGCCAATCCCCATGGACTGGAGTTTTAAGCGGGCAATTTCCTGATCCACTTCCGTCGGAATGGGGTGTAGACCAGGGGTCAAAACTCCTCGCTGCTTAATCAGGTACTCACAGCCCAAGGCCTGGTTAGCAAAACTCATGTCCATGACACTAGCGGGATGGCCTTCCGCTGCCGCCAGATTAATGAGTCGCCCTTCACCTAAGACAATAATCGACTTGCCGCTGGGGAGACGGTATTCCTCAGTGAAGTTTCGCACCGTTGTTACACTGGTGGATAAATCCTTGAGGGTAGCCAGATCAATTTCAATATCAAAGTGCCCCGAGTTAGCTAACATTGCACCATCTTTCATGACGGTAAAATGCTCCGCCCGAATCACATGCTTGTTACCGGTAACGGTAATAAAAATATCCCCTAGGGGAGCTGCTTGCTCCATGGGCATCACCCGGAAACCGTCCATCACCGCTTCGATCGCCCGAATCGGATCCACCTCCGTCACAATCACATTTGCCCCCATACCCCGGGCCCGGAGGGCGGCTCCTTTGCCACACCAACCATAGCCAACTACAACAATATTTTTGCCAGCTAAAAGAATATTGGTTGCCCGGATAATGCCATCCAGGGTGGATTGCCCTGTCCCATAGCGGTTATCAAAGAAATGCTTGGTATCGGCATCGTTGACATTAATTGCCGGAAAAGTTAAAACCCCATCCTTAAACATGGCCCGCAGCCGGACAATGCCGGTAGTGGTTTCTTCCGTGGTACCAATAATGTCGCTTAACTGGTCTTGACGCTCTTTGACCAGAGTTGCCACCACATCAGAGCCATCATCAATAATGATATTGGGACGGTGATCCAGGGCAATATTGACATGACGTAGATAGGTTTCGGCATCTTCTCCCTTTTTCGCATACACGGGAATGCCTTGATCCACCACCAAGCTAGCGGCCACATCATCTTGGGTAGAGAGGGGATTACTGGCAATTAATACCGCATCGGCTCCCCCCACCTTCAGGGCAATGGCTAAGTTAGCGGTTTCGGTGGTGACATGGCAGCAGGCAGCGAGGCGAATACCTGCTAGGGGTTTTTCCTGGGCAAAACGATCTCTTACTTGGCGCAGTACGGGCATTTCACGGCCAGCCCACTCAATCCGTTGCTTACCGAGGGGCGCGAGGCTGAGGTCTTTAATATCGTGGTCTGTATTGGGGGTTGGCTTAATGACAGAAGCAACCATGTAAACTTTTCCTACAAAACATTTATGCCTGCCCATTATACCCCTAAGCATCTTAGGGATACCTTATTCCAACAGACACGGGGTAACCTAGTCGCAGCAGCCCGGAAAGCGAAGCAAGAAATTGCAGCGGGGCAATCGATGCCGACCGATTTACATCTCCGTCCTAACGCGGAATATGTAGGGTTGGGGTCGGTAAATGATCCGCAGGTAAGTCATACATGGAGTTATACAGACTGTTGTAGGCTAGGGCAGATTGGGTCCAGCTAAAGTCTTGGGCCATGCCCCGCTGCTGTAGGCTGCGCCATTCCGGTTTATAGTGGAATCCTTCCCAGGCACGAACAAGGCAGGTGTAGAGATCCAGGGGTTCGTAGCGATCGAAGCAGTAACCAGTTCCCGCGTTCGCCCCAGGATCATGGTGGAAGACCGTATCCACCAAGCCCCCTGTCCGCCGCACAATGGGTACACAACCATAGCGAAGGGCAATCATCTGGGCAATGCCACAGGGTTCAAATCGACTGGGCATCAAAAAGGCATCACAGCCGGCATAAATGCGACGGGAAAGAACATCACTATAGAGCAATTGCACACTACAGCGTCCGGGAAAGCGTGAGGCCATCTGCCAGAGTTGGGTTTCGTAGTAGCGATCGCCCGTTCCCAAAAGTACAAATTGGCTATCGGTATAGGCTAAAAAGCGATCCAGAACTTGCAGGATTAAATCCAGACCCTTTTGTTCCACCAAGCGAGTGACCATTCCCACTAGGAGGGAGCCAGCATTGATTTCTAGACCGAGTTCTTCTTGCAGGGCAATTTTGTTGGCCTTGCGATCATCAAGGGTATCGGCGGTAAAGTTTTGTACTAGGGCGCGATCGCTACTCGGATCAAACATCTCTAGTTCAATGCCGTTGAGAATGCCTGAGAGCTTGCCACTAATAAAGGAGAGTAATCCTTCTAACTTTTCGCCATACTCAGCGGTTTTAATTTGCTCCGCATAGGTGGGAGAAACGGTGTTCACCCGATTGGCATACTGAACCGCCGCCGCCATGGTGTTATGACCTTGCATATACCAAGGGCACCAGGTCATTTGGTCAAGTCGCCAGCGCCACGGCCCTTGGTAGGCCAAATTATGAATCGTAAAAACGGTGGTAATATCCGGGGATTGGTGCATCCACACCGGAATCATACCTGTGTGCCAATCGTGGCAATGAATAATATCCGGCTTCCAATGGTTCCAGGCAAATTCTGAGGCCCCATTGGCAAAGAGGGTAAACCGCCAATCCTCATCATCCCCAGAATAGACGCGACGGGGTATAAAACTAGGATGGCCAAAAAGGTACAGGGGAACTTCGGAATTCGGTAAGAGGGTCTCATAGACATGAAAGGTCTGAAACATGGCATGGCCCGTCCAGATCGGCTCGGTGGGAGCATCCATTTTGTCCGGGAGAAACCCATAGTAGGGCATGAAAATTCGGACATCATGGCCCATGCGCCGCAAAACTTTCGGTAAAGAGCCAACGACATCGCCCATGCCACCTACTTTAGCCAAGGGGGCGGCCTCGGCGGCTACAAACAGAATTCGCATGATCCTCCTAGCAGTATCCTAATCCACGGTTATTCCCAGTCGTCCTCTTGATTAAAGTGAGCAAAGTGCTCGACTAAATGCTCTTCTAAGAGGGGCTGGATATGTTGAAAATCTTGGGGTGAGAGCAGTTCCGGCTGTTGACCCGGCTGCAAACGGGCAACATAGAGGGTGGGACTCATGGGCGTATAGACGGTGTATTCCTGTTCCCGGCAAAAGAAGTTACACCCTAGGGGCTGGTATTCCTCAAAGGTAGTATCCTCCTCCGACTCCACTTCAACATTCAGAATATCATCCTGCTCTACCTCAGGGAGTTCTCCCTCCACTGTTAGGGTCAGGGCCGTTCGCTTGAGGGTGAGATTTTGCTCTTCTAGAATCACCTGGGCGGTATTAAAGACCACATCAATCTCTGGATCATCTAGGGGAACTAAGGTTTCTTCCTCTTCGTCTTCGGCAATGACCGCAAAAATTTCCACGGGAGAATCCACGGGTCGCAGGAGGGCGTAGTCTTGCCCCTGCAATGTCAAACTAAATTCCACGAAGCAATCGAGCGATCGCCCATCATCATCGTAAATGGTGATTTGACCCTGATCGAGATCAAGATCGTCATCGTCCCACTCGAAACTGCCCGTGTTGTTACTGCCGAGATTATTAGAACCCATGCCAGCGTGTTGGATTGAACAATGGGGAACTATTTCCCTCTGGCTTTGGAGCATAACATGAGGTGGGTACCTGCGATAGGCCCACATTATTCCTTGGCTTAGGTGCTTAGTTTAGCTCCGTGGCTTAACTACGGAGGGTGAGTCCATATTTTTCCTGCAAGGCATCCCGAATTTGCTGATGCTGAGCATTCACTTCGGCATCCGTTAAGGTGCGATCGCTGGCTCGGTAACAGAGGCGAAAGGCCAGGCTACGTTGACCCTCAGGAACCCCTTCCCCTACGTACTGATCAAATAGTTCAATGGAGGCAAGTAGGGAGCCTTGACCCGCCGCTGCTTTCACCATGGTGCGCTGTAAATCCGTAACGGCAAGGGACCGGGGGGCAAAGAGTGCTAAGTCCCGATCTGCGGAGGGATAGGTGGAAAAACTGTGAAACTGTTGCCGGGCCTGGTTTTGCAGCAGGTTATCCAGCAGAACTTCGATGTCTAGCTCAAAAACATAGACGGCTTCCGGCAAGTCCTGATCCTGGCGAAATTGGGGATGGAGTTGGCCAAAGCGACCTAAGCGTTCCCCTTGGAGCCACAACGAGGCGGTTCGGCCCGGATGGAAGCGTTCATCTCGGCAATCGGGCTGGTATTCGACCCCTAGGCCCAGTCGTGCAAAGATACTTTCTAAAATGCCTTTGGCCTCAAACCAAGAAAGGGGTTGCTGTTTTTGGGACGGCCGCAGCCATTTCCCCTGCCAGGGATCGCCGCTGATAATGCCACCGAGGCGATCGCTCTCCCACAGGCCATCCTCATCCTTGATAAAGACCCGGCCCACTTCAAAGCCATTGAGGGGTGGGTTGCCCTGCTCCAGGTTGTAGCGGCAGGCCTGCACCAGACCAGTAACTAAATCCATTCGCAGGGAAGAGAACTCCGCCACAAGGGGATTTACCACCGTAATTTGGGTGTCTTGGCTTTGTCCGGGTTTGACCCAGGAATAGTGCATCAGTTCTGTGAGTCCGGCCCCGCGACACACGCTACGAATCTGCCGCAGTAGGGTGTACTCAATGGGGAGGTAGCCCAGTTCCCCTTGATCGGGTAGGGTTTCAATGAAGCGATCGTAGCCGTAGAGCCGCGCCACTTCTTCAATGAGATCCACTTCCCGCTCAATATCTCGATGGCGGTAAGGGGGAACCGTCACCTGCCAGATCGGGGAAACATCGGGGATAGATTTGGTTTCGGTTTCTTGTTTCACACCAAAGCCAAGGGCCGTCAAGGCCTGAGTCACCTCTTCTGGCTCTAGATCGTCCATATCCCCTACCCCATCCTCGCCATCACTCCCAGGGCGATCGATGGGCCCTAAAAGGCGATGAACTTGTTCTAGGCGTAATTGAATCACCCGTTCCAGGTTGGGGCGTTGATCAAAGATCACTTGCTGCTGAATTGTTCCCCCTGCGAAAATCTGTATTAGAGCCAAGGCATCGTTACAGGCCGCTTCCAGTTCGGCGGCATTGACCCCCCGCTCATACCGGGCCGAGGCTTCACTGCGTAATCCCTGGTGGCGGGCCGATCTCCGCACTGCCGCACTACCAAAGAGGGCAGCTTCTAAGAAAATGGTGGTGGTGCCATCATGGACTTCCGTGGCTTCCCCCCCCATCACACCGGCTAGGGCAACGGGTTGATCATTGGCCGTGATCAGGAGATTCTCAGGACAAAGGGTGCGATTTTGACCATCTAGGGTCTTTAGGGTTTCTTGGGGACGGCCAGGACGAACCCCAATCGTGAGGGAATCCTTACCCGCTAAAGCTTTTAAGCGATCGCCATCAAAGGCATGGAGGGGCTGCCCCCAAGTTAAAAGAATGTAGTTGGTAATATCAACAACGTTATTAATGGGTCGAATCCCTGCGGTTTCCAGGCGACGCTGAAGCCAAAGGGGAGACGGCTCAACCTTAATATCCTTGATCATCGTCCCCAGATAGGCGGGACAGACTTGGGGAGAGTCCACGGCAATCTGGATCGACTTGAGGCGGGCAGATTTCTTAATTCTGGGCGGGATCACGCTGGGAATACTTAATTTTCCCCCCGTTAGGGCCGCCACTTCCCGGGCAATCCCCACCATACTCAGGGCATCGGCACGGTTGGCGGTGGAGGTTAGGTCTAGAACCACATCATCTAAACCAAGAATAGGGCGCACATCCTCACCCACCTGCCGTTGATTTTCCTCATTATCAAAGATATGGATGCCTGCGGATTCTTTGGCCAGACCCAACTCCGCCAAGGAGCAAATCATCCCCTGGGATAGGACTCCCCGTAGTTTAGTTGGGCGAATTTTCAGATCAATTTTGCCTAGGATTGCCCCAGGACAGGCCACGGGAACGTAGAGGCCAGCGGCCGCATTGGGGGCACCGCAGACAATAGTAGAGGGTTCCGACTGCCCCACATCCACTTGGCACACCTGTAGTTTTTCGGCATTGGGGTGGCGATCGCAGTCGAGAATTTCTCCCACGACTACGCCCTCCGCCCAGGTGCGCCGATCTTCAATCTCTTCTACTTCAAATCCGGCCAGAGTGAGGCGATCGCCCAAAGCCTCTGGTTCTAAATCAATGGCTACTAATTCCCGTAACCAATTGAGGGAAACGCGCATTGGCAACCCACTCTAAAATTCTAAAATGTGAAATTATTCTTTAGCCTAGCCTTGTTTTTGGCTCCTCGACAAGGATTCCCCCCAATCCCCCAGAAAAAAATTGAGGGATCAGAGGGTTAGCACTGTGGCTAAGTTGCCCACGGATATCAATACTATGCCGCGTGCCGCAGGTAGCCTACTTGTTGGGTTGGGGAGTCATCCGGAGATAGGGCTTCACGGGATTGAAACCCTTGGGAAATTTCTCTTTTGCCACATCATCGGAGATGGAGGGAACAATCACACAGTCTTGGCCATCTTGCCAGTTGACCGGGGTGGCAACACTGTGGTTATCCGTCAATTGCAGGGAGTCAATCACCCGCAGGATCTCAGAAAAATTGCGGCCGGTGCTGGCGGGATAGGTCAGGCTCAGGCGGAGTTTCTTGTGGGGGTCAATAATGAACACGGTGCGTACAGTGAGATTATTGAGGGAGTTGGGGTGAATCATGTCGTAGAGATCCGACACTTTTTTATCCTCATCCGCGAGAATGGGATAGTTAAGACTGACACTTCCCACTTCTTCAATATCTTTGATCCAACCCAAGTGGGACTCAACACCATCCACACTCAGGGCAATGGTCTTGACATTGCGTTTCTCAAATTCGTCCTTGAGACGGGCAACTTCCCCAAGCTCTGTGGTGCAAACCGGAGTATAGTCTGCCGGATGGGAAAAAAGCACAACCCAGCTATCGCCAGCCCAATCATAGAAATTGATCTCGCCCTGGGAGGACGACTGCGTAAAGTTGGGCACGACATCCCCAAGTCTGAGGGTCATAGCAAACTCCTATATTGAATAATGCATCGTAGATTACCCATTCATCATGCCACAAACACTCCTTTCTCGGTCGGAATATAGAGGAAATCAAAATTTACCCGGATGAATATGAAGAATCCTATCGGAAACGTTAATATTCCTGACGGGGATGCCGGACATTGTTACAGAAAACAGGGCACTAGGGATGGGATGGGCTATGTGCCTCAAAGTTCACCAATATCTTCCTGCCACAGTTGGGGCTGACGTTGAATAAACTCTGCCATCAGGGTCTTACATTCCCCTAAATCTAAATCAATCACATCTACCCCATGGCTTTCCATAAAATCCCGGGCCCCAGGGAATGTGGCGGATTCTCCGGCAATGACTTTTTTAATTCCAAACTGGACAACGGCTCCAGCACAGAGATAACAGGGCATCAGAGTGGAATAGAGGACAGTGCCCCGATAGTGGCCCACTCGACCGGCATTATGGAGGCAATCAATTTCAGCGTGCATGACCGGAGCGGCATCCTGAACCCGTTTATTGTGCCCACGGCTGAGAATGACCCCATCTCTGACCAGTACAGAACCAATGGGAATTCCCCCTTCCGCTAAACCTTGACGGGCCTCGGCGATCGCCGCAGCCATAAATTCATCCATAGCGAGGACATCCTTATGATCTTGAAACAAAATAAACAAACTTGATAAAAAAGCCTAAATTGATTATCCCCAATCTTCAGACCTTGGCCTATGGGTTGAGCACTAGGAAATCAAATTTCGGTATTCCCAGGTGCGATAATAAAGTGGATAGATTTATTTTTATTGTCAAAGATTTTCTTAATATTTCTATATGTTTTCCCTTTGTGAACCTTGAAATGAATTTTGATGTTTTAGGTCAGGCAAAACTCCAATCCGTTGTCCTGCAAGAGCCACTAACGGTTAATGTTGATACCAGTTTTGAGCAGGTCATTGGGCTTCTCTATGATCAGCAAAATATTGGTTTACCTGTTTTAGAGCAGGGATTACTCGTTGGCATTATTACAGAGCGGGAAGTTGTCAAGGCGATCGCCCAAGGGGGAAGCAAAAACAGTCCGGATGGAGGCATTTCCACGCTCCAGGCTAGGGATATTATGCAGTCCGGAGATCGCTGTTTAACCCTAGTAGATCTAGATCATCCCCTGGATATTCTCGATAAATTTCGCCATTATCAAATTGACTGCTTACCCGTTGTCAACCAGCACCAGCAAATTGAAGGACTACTCAGTCGCCAAGCCTTTCGGAATAGCCTAAATCCCATTGATCTGTTACGGATTAAACGGGTAGAAGAGGTCATGGTCACCCAGGTCGCCACCCTCTCGCTCCAGCAAACCATTTCCGATGCCGCAACGGCTATGGCCGAGCAGGGGATTAGCTGTTTGGTGATTGTGGATGTCACCGCAACCGGGGCAAAACCCCTAGGGATTATTACCGAGCGGGATGTATTAAATGCCTTCATCGGGCTACCGGACTGGACAGGTGTCCCCCTGACCCAAATCATGAGTCAACCCGTATTGACCCTACCGGTGGGGCGTTCCCTTTGGCAGGTTCATGCCTTACTCCAGGAGCATCATATCCGTCGTCTGGTCATTGTTGATGACCAGGGCAATTTGGCTGGGCTGGTGACGCAAACGAATATTTTGGCTGCCATTGATGCTGGGGAAGCCGATGGACTCATTCAGCTTCTTCGGCGGGAACTCAATCAGGCAACGGCAGAATTACGGTGGCAACTTTCACGCCAGCAATCCTTGACCGTAGCAGTCGCCGAAAGTGAAATGCGCTACAATACCTTGATTGCCCACTTACCCGCAGCCGTCTATCGCCGCAGTGGCGATCGCCATTGGTATCATTCCTACTTAAGTGAGCATATCTATGATCTGACGGGGTACTCACCCAAGGAACTAAAATCTCTCCGGGATTTGATTCTCCCGGAAGATTTAGCTCCGGCAGAAATTGAAATTACCAAAGCCGTAAGTCAAGAGCGTTCCTTTGAGGTGCAGTTTCGGATTCGCCATAAGGATGGATCCTTTCGCTGGCTCCAGGATCGGGGCAAGTTGGAATCCACCGGGGAGAACCTGAGTGGAATTTTAATTGATATTACCCAGCAGAAACACACCGAAGAGACCCTCCATCTGACGCTACAGCGAGAAATGCTCGTTAATAAAATCGTTCTCAGTATTCGCCGATCCATTCACCTCGAAGATATTTGGGAACAGGCCGTCACTGACGTTCAGGCGGTTCTCCAGTGCGATCGGGTGATGATCTATCGGTTCTTAAGTGATGGCAGCGGTGTTGTGGAAGTGGAATGCACCCCAGACCCCAAGTATTCCATTATGGGGCGAATCATTGACGATCCTTGTTTTAAGAAGGGAACCGCCCTTAAATATCAAAAGGGTCATACCTCTACCATTAGTGACGTTTACCAAGCCCTTCTGAATGAATGCCATCGGAACTTATTGATTTCTCTAGAGGTAAAAGCCAACCTAGTCGTTCCCCTGCTCCAGGGGGAGAATCTCTGGGGACTTTTGATTGCCCACCATTGCCAATCCCCCCGGCTGTGGCTTCGGGAAGAGTTGCTGCTCCTCCAGCAAATTGCCCAACCCCTGGCCCTCGCCCTTCAGCAAGCCGAACTATACCGTAACCTAGAGGCGGCAAATCAAGAACTGCAACAGATGGTGTTTATTGATGGTCTCACCCAAATTAAAAACCGGCGTTGTTTTGATGAACTACTGCCGAAGGAATGGCGGCGCGCCCTGCGGGAACAGACTCCCCTGACTCTGGTGATGATTGATATTGACTTTTTTAAGGACTATAACGATCACTATGGTCATATTCAAGGGGACGAGACCCTCAAACAAGTGGCCCAGTTGCTCCAATCCCATCTGCGGCGGCCGGGGGATATGGCGGCCCGCTTTGGCGGCGAAGAATTTGTTTTATTACTGCCCAATACCGAACAAGCGGGGGCCCTTGAAGTTGTTCATCAACTCCAGCAGGAACTAGCACAGCTACATATTCCCCATCGTCCCAGTACCATTAACCCTTACCTGACCTTGAGTTTTGGCATTGCCACCACCATTCCCCAAGCCGAACATGGCCCCGATGATCTCCTGGCCGTTGCGGATCAGGCCCTCTATCGAGCTAAGGCTGAAGGCCGCGATCGCTCTATTGCCCAAACTCTGTGACATCCTCCAATTAATCTGGCTTCAGTTAATCCGGCTTCAGTTAATCTTATGAAGCTAGGAACGGCAACGCTCTGGGCATAATTTCTAGGGAATCAGCGTAGTTTCTAAGAGTACTTTTGAGATCAAGGGTACAGAATATATTTGAATAGAACTTTGCACAGATTTTTGAAGAGAAAATGACTTTGTGGCAGGTAGATTTTTATCAACGTCCCCTTCAGAATCAAGGGGGCGATCGCCTGTGGGAACTATTAATTTGCAGTCCCGATGGTGAATTTCGCCACCAGGCCTTTTGTCCCCAACCCGATGTCAGTGCCCAGTGGCTTTGCCAGCAATTTCTTCACTGTAGTGATACCTTGCCAGAGCGAATCCAACTCTTTCGTCCCCAGAGTCTCAATCTCGTGGAGTCCGCCTGCCAAGTCTTAAACATTCCCCTAGAAGCCACCCGCCGCACGGCTACCCTTAAACAATGGCTCCAAGAGCGGGCTGCCCTCTATCCCACCCTCCCCACCTATACCAGCGAGGTCTATCAGCCCACCTACTTACTACAACCGCCGCCCCTGCCCCTACCCGATCATCTCTGGGGAGAAGGATGGTGCTTTGCGGCCCTCAATGCCTCTGAACTAGAGCAATTCATTGAATATCCCATTCCCATTTTGTCCATTGAACTGGATTTATTACCCAGTCACTTGGGTTTAGCACCGGACACTAAAATACCTGGCATTGTCCTCTACGGTGGCCAGCGATCGCTGCGATTAGCCCGTTGGTTTCAAGAGCAGGTTCCCTATCGCTTAGAATTTGTCAAGTCCGATCCCAGTGGTGTGATATTGCATAGCGGTCTCCACGATCGCTGGGTCTTCTTAACCTTTGTTAATAGCGACATTGTCCAAAGTGGTGAGGTTTTTAATCAACGATTAGAGTTGAGTCAAGGGCTGCATTTTCTCCTCATTCAACCGGATGATACGGGAGTCACCTATACCGGACTATGGCTGTTAAAACCCTTGAAGGAGTTTGATTTCCCGGAACCGGGGCGGTCAATGGTATAATTATTGAGAATTGTAAATATACTCTGCCCGGCCAATGTCTATGGTGGTAAGTATTCCCTGAATGCGGACTCCTAAGGCCGGATAATTTTGACGAACCCTCATCATCGCTAGAGAGGTAACAGAACACTATGGCATTTCAGCAACCCCCCTTACCTTTTGATCCTGCTGCCCTTAAACCCTACGGCATGTCTGCCGAGACCTTTGAATTTCATTATGGTAAGCATCACAAGGCCTACGTTGATAACCTCAATAAACTGACCCAAGACACCGAATTGGCAGACAAAAGCCTAGAGGATGTGATTCGGGTTAGCTTTAGTGACCCAACCAAGGGTGGTATTTTCAATAATGCGGCTCAAGTCTGGAATCATACCTTTTTCTGGAATAGTCTCAAGCCCGGTGGTGGCGGACTGCCCACGGGTGAACTAGCGGCTCGAATTGATAGTGCCTTTGGTAGCTATGACGAGTTTAAGGGCCAATTTAAGACCGCTGCTGCAACCCAATTTGGGAGTGGCTGGGCTTGGCTTGTTTCCGAAGCAGGAACCTTAAAAATTACTAAAACCGCCAATGCCGAAAATCCTCTGGTTCATGGCCAAGTTCCCCTCTTGACCTTAGACGTGTGGGAACATGCCTACTATCTGGACTTCCAAAATCGTCGTCCCGACTTTATTGATAATTTCCTCAATCAATTGGTGAACTGGGAGTTTGTTTCCAAGAATTTAGCCTCTGCTTAGAACCCTAAGCGGACTCATCAGCCTTTTCAACCTTGAGCTTCAAAGGTAAGTTCATTAAGGTACAGAAGCTTCCAAGTCGTACTCCCCGGTAATACGGGTGGTAAAAATTCAAATAGGGGATAGATCAGCACCGTTCCAACTGAGGAGTAGTGTTTGATCTATTTCTTTTTTATATTTTGCAGACCTAAAAAGCATGGGATATTGTGTGATCTGGGACACGATGATCTGTGGGGAATCATCACTGGGCAAAGGCGACAGACAACACAGTACCCCACCGTGACAAGGGGTATTCTGGAGGAATCAGTGAATCCATTGGAGACAAATCAAATGCGCCGTTTTCCCTCGCTAGTACCCGGACTCCTATTATTGAGCTTGCCCCTACTGCCCCTGTCCATTGCCCAGGCCCATCAATCCAATGGAACCCTGATTGCTCAGGCAAGCAGCAGCTTAGCCGCTCGGCTTCGGGCCAACCTTCCCAATCGTGGTGCCCCGGGCAGTCGTTTTGGGGGAGCAACCCGTAGCAATTGTATTTCGGGAGAGCAGCGTTTAACCGCCCTGTTGCCCTCTACCAATCTGGGACAAACTGCGGATTCAAACCCCCACCTCTTTATCTTTGTACCATCCACTATTGCAGAGCAGGCGGAGTTAGTGATCAGCGATCCTGATACCAATACCGTCATTAGCACCGACATTTTAAAACTGCCTGGAAAGGCTGGAGTGATGCAGGTTCAGCCCGTCCTCGCCCTAGATCCGGGTCGAGACTATAACTGGTCGTTTACATTGATGTGTGATTCCAATGATCCCTCCAGCTTTGTTTCTGTAAGTGGCACCATCGAACGAGTCGAGTTGAATTCTGCCATGGCCAATAAGCTGGCATCCCAAAACCCGCAGGAGCGTCTTGGCGCGGCAGTGGATGCCGGACTCTGGTACGAAACCCTGACTATCTTGGCCGAGTTACAGCAAACCAATCCCACGAATGATACGCTGCGGACTGAATGGCAAGGGATCCTTGGAGCCGTTGGCCTAGAGGCGATCGCCCAGGAACCCTTGCTGCAATAACCAGGAAATGCTGAGGCAGGTTCCAGTTGATGCCCCAGTATGTGCATAAGGGGGACAGTGGAAACGATTGCATACATAGACCTTGCATTGCCAGGCAGGTTTGCTATGATCAGGTCGATATAAGCATGTCCCTAATTTGCTGCTGGAGGATTCGACGGAATGGAGTTTGAAGCGTTATTACTGGGTTTAGAACCACTCACGGTGTTGGCTTTGGGAGTAGGAGCAGTGGCCGTGGCTCCAGTCGTCGGTGCCGTAGACTCGATGACCGGCCATAATCTCACCGAGCAAGCCCGCAATGCGGCAAAAACAGGGTTGGTCTGGGCCTTTGATACCTACGAGAAGGCGCAAACGGCGGTTGCCGAGGCCAGTGAGTCTTTTCAGGATCTAGTTGCCGAAGCCAAGTCGGAAATGGTAGAAACAAAATCTGCCACTGAAGAGAATGAACCTCGGGAAGTCACGATTAGTTAGTAGTGGGTGCTGCTGCGCTGGGAAATCCTTGTCTTGCTCACCTCTGGTCACTGAGGGAGCATGGGGCTTTTCAGCGCACCCTGTTGTTAAGGGCGATCAAGATCGCCCCCGTGTGCAGTCATGATTCACCTGAAACTACGCTGGTTTTCCCCTCTTTAATCTTTTATTATCCTGAATTTTACTTGTCTTTAATAATCTACGCCCCGCTTGAGATCAATTCCCTTTTCGGCATAGTGTTTATGACAAATCATTTCTGAATGAATACTGGCTAGGTCAAAGTAGGCCGGGGGATGTTTACAGCGACCAGTGGCAATAATTTCCGTATCTCGGGGTTTGCGTAGAAACGTTTGCAAAATTGGCTCGACGGGCAATAGCTCTAGATCAACGGTGGGGTTGAGTTCATCTAAAATAATTGTTTTATACATCCCGGAGGCAATGGCGGCCCGAGCAATTTCCCAACCTCGTTCTGCTTCAATGTAGTCAAGTTCCTGCTGTTGACCCCGCCAAACAATGGCATCCCGACCACAGCGTTGGTGATCCACTAAATTGGGATAGCTTTCCTTGAGGGCGGCGATCGCTGCATCTTCTGTATAGCCTTTCCCCCCTTTGAGCCACTGCATAATTAAGACCCGATGGGACTGATCTCGACTAATGCCTTTGCCGATCGCCTGTAAAGCTTTGCCGAGGGCACTGGTCGATTTACCCTTACCATCTCCCGTATAGATTTCAATCCCTTCTATGCCCCGATCTATCGCCGTGGGGTGGAAATGGGGTTTCATTTCTGAGTGGAGATCGGCAATATTCAACAGGCTTTGGGGGGTACCGCGCCCCGTGGAGATGATTTCTAAATGCTCCGGTTTGCGGCGGAGAACATTCACCACGTCATGAATATCTAGGAGTCCCAAATCTAAAACTGGATTGAGTTCATCTAAAACAATGACTGAATATAACCCTGAGGCGATCGCCCCCTTGGCAATATCCCAACCCCGCTGGGCTTCCTGGCGATCAAACTTAGTGATCTGATCCGCATTGAAAAAATCAGCCCGCCCGGTTCGTACCTGATCAATCAAGTGGGGAAATCCCCGCTGGAGGGCTTCGATCGCTGCATCTTCGGCATAGGTACGGCCGGGCCCCTTCAGGAATCGCAGTAATAACACTCGTGTTGGCCAAGCAGAGGCAATTCCTAAGCCAATGGAGCGAAGTACCACCCCTAGGGCTGCCTGGGATTTTCCTTTGCCAGCCCCATCGTAGATATGAAGTTGACCCATCATCCGTTCGGGACGAATCTGGGCCGTTTGAATACCGATACCTGGGCGTGTCATAAAGCTGTGGGATGAAGTTAGGGGAAAACCAAGGGCAAAGGCTGTGAAGAGATTATATCCTGTTCAAGGGATGCCCCGTCCCTACTCTCCATCGATTTAGGCTAAAGAGCACCTCGAAAAATTGCTCGATCTGCTAAAAATAGAGGCTGAAACCATTAAAATCTCGTTTGCGATCGCCCTAGATTTTGAATTAATCGGGGTGCCCGTTTAAGGCAATGAAGGATCAAGCTTTTAACGAAGTTTAAGAAAAGAGGGATATTCCCTTTCCGCCAAGATCGCTCATAGAAAGACCCCCAAGCCAAAGGGCCTAGGGGTGAGAGTTCATTTATCTTATTTGACTGAAATGACCTAGATGATCTAGGCGATCGCCGCCATTTTTACCTCATTGGTATCGAGGATCTCCTGGAGTTCTTCGGCATCAATGGTTTCTTTTTCAACGAGAACGTTAGCGATTTTATCCAGCACATGGCGGTTCCCCACTAGGACTTCCTTGGCGCGACGGTAGGCCTGATCCACCAGATTACGAACTTCATCATCAATGGTGGCGGCAGTTTCCTCGGAAAAGTCGCGCTCGGCCATAATGTCGCGACCCAGGAACACATTCCCATTTTGACGACCCAGGGCAACAGGCCCTAGGCGATCGCTCATGCCAAACCGAGTCACCATTTGCCGGGCCACCCGGGCCACTTGTTGCAGGTCATTGGAGGCCCCCGTCGTGACTTCTTCCTCACCAAAGATAATTTCTTCGGCAATGCGGCCACCCAGGGCAACGGCCATTTGATTTTGCAGATAGGCCCGACTATATAGCCCCGAATCCATCTGATCTTCGTTGGGGGTAAACCAGGTCAAGCCACCGGCCCGGCCGCGGGGAATAATACTCACCTTTTGCACTGGGTCATAATCCGGCATTAGGGCCCCCACGAGGGCATGGCCCGCTTCATGGTAAGCCACTAGGGTTTTACGGCGATCGCTCATCATCCGATCTTTTTTCTCAGGGCCGGCGAGGACGCGATCGATGGCATCATTGATTTCGTCCATGGAAATTTCAGTTAAATTCCGCCGCGCCGCTAGGATCGCTGCTTCATTGAGCAAATTGGAAAGATCCGCCCCCGTAAAGCCAGGACTGCGCCGGGCAATTTTATCCAGGTCTACATCCTTGGCCAGGGTTTTGCCCCGGGCATGAACTTTGAGAATTTCTAGGCGGCCCTTATAATCGGGGCGATCCACCACCACTTGGCGATCGAAACGACCGGGACGAAGTAGTGCAGAGTCTAAAACATCCGGGCGGTTGGTGGCTGCAATAATAATGATGCCCGTATTCCCTTCAAAGCCATCCATTTCCGTGAGGAGTTGGTTCAGGGTTTGCTCCCGCTCGTCATTACCACCGCCGAGGCCCGCACCCCGCTGCCGACCCACCGCGTCAATTTCATCAATAAAGACAATACAGGGGGCATTGGACTTCGCCTGTTCAAACAGGTCCCGCACCCGAGATGCACCAACCCCGACAAACATTTCCACAAATTCCGAGCCGGAAATAGAGAAGAACGGTACCCCTGCTTCCCCAGCAACGGCACGGGCTAAAAGGGTTTTCCCAGTTCCAGGGGGCCCAACTAATAACACTCCCTTAGGAATTTTTGCGCCAATTTCCGTGAAGCGATCGGCAAATTTCAGGAATTCCACCACTTCGCCTAATTCCAGTTTGGCCTGATCAATACCGGCCACATCATTGAACGTCACTTGGGTTTGGGGTTCCATTTGCACCCGCGCCCGCGACTTACCAAAATTCATGGCCTGGTTGCCTGGGCCAGACTGGGCCCGCCGCAACAGAAAGAAGAGTAAGACCAACAGGCCCACCGGCACTAAAAGACTACTCAATGCCCGGAACCAAAAACCATCATTACTCTGGGGTAAGACGGAAATATCCACATTATTAGCACTGAGGATATTCAAAAGTTCCGGATCATTGGGCAAATTCACCAATACCTGGGAACCATCTTGGGTCTGGGCCTGGGCTTGAGCCCGATCGGGGCTGATCTTGACCTTGGCGACATTATGATTTTGAACTTCTTCAATCAGTTGGCTATAACGCCAGGTTTGCTTCGTTGGGGGTTGGCGATCGAAGAAGGCCGTGGCCAGTGCCAGCACCACAATTGCTAAAAGTACGTATAATCCTGCGTTTCGCCATTGTTTATTCACCGAACGCCATCCTCCCGCTGCAAAAATGAAGATTGTTTTACATAAGTTAATATTAACTCATTCTCTAAAATCCCTGGTCTGTCGGCCCCAACGTTTAGAATGTTTCTATCATTGTAGGTATTGTTAGGCTGCCACGGAATGCTGGATGGGAGATGCTAGATTTAGACGGCTGCTACAGACTACTGGAGCTAGACGTAGGGGCAACCCTGGCGGAGGTGAATCAGGCCTATAAGGATCTGGTCTTTATTTGGCATCCCGATCGCATCCCTAAGGATAATACCCGCTTAATCGAAAAAGCCCAGGAAAAAATCAAGCTCATTAACCAAGCACGGGAGCATTTGCGATCGCATCTGCGGAATCGCACCTCTGAACCCACAAAAGCAACGGCCGGTTATCGTCGTCAATATCACCATAGCTATCAAAGTTACCAACCCCGCCAAACCCACTCCTATCAGCAAACGTCCCAAGGATCACAAACCTCCCAATCCTCCCAGGGGCGATCGCCGGATCATAGCTATACCTCTAATCCCTACGCCTATCGCAGTTATACCCAGCCCAATCGAGAAACGACAAATCATTCAGCATCCGATCGCCCCAGGTCAAGTCAATCGACTCAACCCCCACCCCGTCAAACAGATCCCTTCCATCGTCAGTCCCCAACGGATCAAAATACCTATCGCAGTTCATCCGCCTACACCGATCCTTCTGCGGGGCCCCGGCAAAATAAAGGCAAGGATCTGACGGGGGTCAACCTAAGGGGTGCAAATCTCAGTGAAAAGGATTTTGAAGGGCGCAATCTTAGTCATGCGGATTTAACAGGAGCCGACCTGAGTGATGCTTTTTTACATCGGGTCAACCTACACCGAGCTAACTTGCATCAAGCCAACTTATTTCGGGCCAACCTGCTCCATGCGGATCTCAGCTACGCCGATCTAAGAGAGGCAAATTTAGTTGGGGCTGATTTGAGTGGGGCGGATCTGCGGGGAGCGGATCTACGAGGGGCAAAGGTAGGTCAGGGCAATCGTATTTTAGTGAAGCTAACGGGGGCCCACCTGCATGGGGCGATTATGCCCGATGGCCATGTTCACGAGTAAGATTTCAGCTTTAAGTTTTAATATCGAAAAAATAATTATGATTCCAGAATTTTGACAAGAATACGCATCAGGCTTTCTAGGTCATCGGGAACTCGATAAAGGGTCAGCCCCTGCTGAATTTTCTTTTGGTCTCGGTGTAGAATGCCAAACTGCCAGATGTCGCCGGTGGAAACAGCACCTTGGAGAATAGGCTGTTCATTATCGATCCATTTATCCAGGGCGATCAGTTCAACGGCAAGTTGGGTGAAGCCTTTAGCTAGGTCTGCATTTTTGGCTTCAATCACAAGGAGTTTCCCTACGGAGTAGAGGTAGTAGTCAAGGGAGCCTTTAAGCTGTTCAGTCACCGTCAGGGGATATTCAAGACGGAGTTGGGCACGGGTGTAATGTACCACATCAAGGAGTAGGGGAGCGATAAGCAGTTCGCGACGGGCAGCTTCGCTGGTGAGGCTGATATAGGGGAGACTTTCTTGGATGCGAGTTCTCAGATTATTGAGGCGATCCAGGTTTGCAGTAGATTGGGGCAGGGATAGGAGCGATCGCTCAAGGGTATAGCCAAATTCTGCCAGAATATCCTCTGGTTCATAGGCCATCTCAAAGTATTGCCTAAAGGTATAGGACTGTCCGGGTTTAAGAATGGCTGGTCTGGTCATGGGGGTACTCCTGCAAGTTGCCCTTACTAGATATAAACCTACATATCGATTGAGTTCAGCGGCGGTTACCAACCTTTACATTCCAACCAATAACGTTCATTCCGCCGCTGCAACGATTTGTTAGCTGGCTTACACCGTATGCTATTCCTACAGTACTTGATGAATGTTTTCGACCAGTTTCTCAATGAAATCAACTGCATCACCGACAATCACCTCATCAATGTTCCATCGGTTTCCAATATTAAAAGTTGGATCTATGTCAGCTTCATGAGCGATTTTATTTCTTCGATCAACGATTGAATTCAGTTGCTGCTTCACATCCTTCGCAGATATAGCCATATGGATAGCTACCTCATCCCACAATTTTTTGTCTGAGATGTATCTGATTGCATCAGCAATCTTGTCTGCTTGTTGAAAACTTTGGTATCCCAAACGTTCCCTAATTTCGCTCTCCAACCAAGAAGTATTATTGAGTCTGGCTAGGATGCTACTCGATATTGTGGGGATAAAAGCTGAAATCGTTTGGGATTGCTGGAGAAACTCATATCCTTGATCTTGTTGAATATCAGCTTCGAGCCAAGAGGCAATATCAATTGCTGTTAGTCGATCTTGACGCGCACCGCCCAACGAAACTTGAAAGCGTGAAAATGCTGACTGAGTTGTATTCCCTGAAGGTATTGGCTCAGAACGTTGTCCTCGATGAATTTCCAGCATTCCTAGCGTCACAACTTCATGCACATAATAATCCAATGCGCTCACAGCGAGAACCAGTGCAGCACGTAACATATCTGACACATCAAGCGCGCCTGTGGCTTCAGCATTGACAGAATTATGAAGTGCAATTAGGTCTCGAACGCGACCAATGCTGATACGAAATTGGTCAAGCGCTGACTGCATACGCGGAGCTTTTGGAACTTAATGCAATGATTTTGTCTGCCAAACCTGAAAAAGTTTGCCTAAACTCTTCCTGCTTCTTCTGATTTCGCTCCAAAACAATGCCTGTTTGTCCTAACTGCTGAGGGGTTAAGTCATAAACTGGGGTTCGATGCTCCTGAGATAGGGCAATGAGGCTATTGAAGTTGGAAATCTTTGCAAGAGAAAGGTTACTTTCAATTTCCTGATCTTTGTAAATCTGATTTGGCAACATCATATTGCTCATCCTTAGAGTTGGAATTAGCTTTTCAGAGACAGCTTTTTCAATCTTCTCAATCCACGTTTGAAACGCAGCCGTTTCTTTACCTCGGATAATTCGATAGTTTTGAACGATAATTCCCAAGAAACGCAACTTAATATCAGGAAAAGGATAATTGGCTTCTCTTAAAATTTGCAGTGAACTTGCTGACTTAGCCCAGGCATACCATCTCGGCAGCATCTTAGCCAAAGAATGAATTGCCATTACAGAAAAAAAGTCCGCAGTCGTAGGTACTAAGAAAAAGTCACTAATCATCAGCAGATTCTGATTAATTGAGCCTAAACTAGGACTCATATCAATCAAAATATAGTCTGCATTAAACTTAGTTGCTGTTTTCTCAAACAAATCATTGATAGAACCTGGCAAGTTCTTAAGGGTTTGAATTGAACCACTTAGTTCTTGAGCAATACCAAGAGTTACTTCGTACTCAGCAAAACCAACGTGACCAGGCAATAAAAATAAATCATCCCGACCTTGTACTGGAATACAGTCGACAGCTTCAATCGCTCTCGGTTGTGATTCAAATGCCGGAGCTAAACCTGTCTTTATGTTTGAAGTCGTATTATAAATTTCTTGAATTCGCGCCTCGTCATCCTCAGTTTCTTCTCCTAAAGCCATGCCCGTGAGGTTACATTGTGGGTCGCTGTCCACAAGAATTACTCTTTTGCCTTTCGAGGCAAGCATCCAGCCCAAATTGAAGGTGGTTGTAGTTTTGCTAACTCCGCCCTTGTGGTTAAATAAGGCAATTTTTTGAACCATTACACCAAGCCTTCTTGTGATAACGAGGTCGCTAGCTGCTTGGAACAGAACTCAAGAGGAAAGATAATCTTTATCCTTTAGCCTTCAGTATAGCTTGAAGCTTGCTGAACATAACCCAACCAGATCACCCGTCGCTACTGCCCTCACTGACAACCCTCTGGATGATTTTACAGCCGCAGACAATACTGAAACCATTGCCCCACCGACAATTTTCTAGGTGTTTTCCGACTTGCAGGCAACTTCAAGGAACGAGTGCAAGGACTTTCAGCGGAGCCAGCTAACAAAGTTTTAAAGAGATTGAACCCCAACAGTACTACTACCCCCAAACAAAATCCAGGACAAAAAGAAGTTTGCGATAAAAATTGTCATTAGGGCCATAACCACCGCCGCAGTGGTTGATTGCCCCACCCCTTTAGCTCCCCCCCGTGTCGTCAAGCCCCAGCTACAACCAATAATGGCAACGATACCGCCAAAAATAACCGCTTTGATAATGGCACTCCAAATATCCCAGGGGCCAAGGAAGTTTTGAATGGATTCGAGAAAGAGGGTTCTGGGAATGTCATAGAAATAAAAGGCAATTAACATGCCGCCATAGAGGCCAGTAATCAGGGAAAGAATCATTAGCACCGGTAACATCAGTCCACAGGCAATAAACCGTGGAACCACAAGGTAATCTATGGGATCTGTTCCCAGCATATGGAGGGCATCAATTTGTTCAGTGACTCGCATCGTGCCAATTTCAGCGGCAAAGGCAGAACCAACGCGGCCAGCCAAGACAACGGCGGTGAGGACAGGGCCCAATTCCCGTGTCAGGGCAATGGCAAGAACACCACCGACAGCGGAAGATGCGCCAAAGCTAATAAATTCCCGTGCCACTTGAATTGTAAACACCATACCCACAAACATGGCCGTGAGGAGGGCGACCCAAACGGAACCGGGGCCAACAATTGCCATTTGTTCTATCGTGTTCCGAATATTGATGCGCCCTTGGCAAATATGGAGTGTGACCTGACCCGCCAGCAAAAAGGCAGAACCCAGACGTTGCAGTCGTTGACTCTTGCCAAATTGAGCTAGGGAACGCTTGAAACTGACTTTGGGCAATAGCATTGGGGTGGGATCTACCGCTAAAAGTTATTGGTTTCTCTTGGACTGCCCCCTAACCCTGGTAGACCAAGGAAGAGATTTTTATCGGCATTACTTTGATATAAGCAGGTAATTTCCGGATTACCTTCTAAATTGCCAACGTAGCCAAAGGTATTGAGTCGCTGCTTACAGGTTCGCAGTTGCTCCGAGGTGATGAGTTTCCGCTGCTCTAGTAGGGGAATATTATTCACCCGGATCACACAACCTGGCTGCATCACTGGCTGGGAGACAAATACGGAAAAGGGGTTAAAGGTTACGAAAATGCGGGTATCAACGGCGATCGCACTGGCTCCAAACTGAACACAGATTTCTGGATTGGGGGCACTTTGATCAATAAATTGGGTGGAGGCCACATTTTCTGGGGTAAAGCTGGTGGTCTTACTAAAAAGAACCCCCACACCAATACCGATGACAAAAACTCCTCCCAAGATAGCCAGGGTACGGGAGTTCAGCTTTGAGTCTGGTTGGGGAGGTCGCTGGGGCGTTCGGGGATTAGCAGACCGAGAAGAAGGGCGAGGTGTGGGGCGACGCGGCATAGCAAGTCACAAAACGTAAAAGGACAGTATTGACCCTGATGGGCGATCGCAAAGGATATCCCCTCCAGTATGCCGTTTGCCGATCAACTTTGGCCTATTGCTTTGGCTTTGCTTTATTAACTTTCAGAACCCGTCCAAGCCAAGTCGCCCCATCGAGATCCTCAATGGCAGAGTCTTCTTGGGTTTCATCCGCTAGTTCCACGAAGGCAAATCCCCGCCGTTTCCCTGTTTCCCGATCGATGGGTAAAACAATTCGCCGAATTGAGCCATACTTATCAAAGACTTCCCGGAGGTTTTCTTCGGTTGCATCGTAGGATAAATTTCCGATATAGAGTGTCATGATCCGAACTCAGTTCAATTTTGAGTTCATCATAGCCTTTCCCCTTACCCAATCCATGCGATCCAGGCTACAGATTGTGGGGAAATGCAATTAAATTTAATAAAGATTCCTAGGAATTCCCCATCCCCCTGTAAACAGAGGCCTTCACCGTTAACCCAACCCCTAAAATAGGAAGGCCATACCCGATCGCCCGGGGCGAGAATCTGTAGGAGAATACCGCCGATGATTAGTAAGGATGAAGTCTTACGGGTTGCCCACCTGGCCCGACTTGAACTGGAGAGTGCTGAAGTGGGTGCGCTCACAGATCAATTAAGTTCCATTCTGGACTACGTGAATCAATTGAGTGAATTAGACGTGAGTAGGGTTGCTCCCACCACCCGGGCCATTGAGGTGAGTAATGTCACCCGTAGTGATACCCTCATCCCCTATGAAAACCGCGCAGGCCTGCTGGCGATCGCCCCGGATCGGGAAGATGAATTTTTCCGTGTGCCTAAAATCATGTAAAGATACCCTTAACTTAAACCGGAGCCTATGGCAAAGCGTAAACGTCGTCCCCTAGAACTGGATCTATTTCCGTTCCTTTCCGTCCTAGCTTGCACCATTGGTACCCTCATTCTCATGGTGGTGGTCATCAGTACCAGTAGTCTGAGTAAGGAGCAGCAAAGTGTCCAGATTCTGGCCCGGGAAACGGCCCAAAATGAGGGAAAAACACCCCGCTATGTGGAATGTCGGGAGAATGGGGTGGTGATCCATCCCCAGCAAACCCTTGTGCCCCTACGGGAGATGGAAAACACCTCCTCCCTTTTGGCGGTGTTCCTCAATGGTCTGCGGGGCCGTCAGTCCGAGTACATTATTATTGCGGTGCGCCCCGATGGCTTTGACTGTTTTGAGCAGTTGCGCTATCAGGCAGAACAGGCGGGGATCCCCATTGGCTATGAACCCTTTAATGCCGACTGGCAACTCTGTATCCCCGAACCGGGCCGCAGTCGCTGTGATTGAGAAAAAACCGTAAGCATTTCTCACCCTTGATCCAAGGGCATGGATCCTTCACATTTTCTGCAGCAAGAGTAACGTCGTGCTTCCGTAGCTTTTTTGGCGGCAGTGGAAATGATAACGATCGGTCATGGCTTCCATGGTCGGCACTTGGCCCGTGCGGCATTCAACGGCCATTTCTCCCCCTGGGGCCAAAAAATTTCCCTGAAAAATTTCCGTGATCACCGGCTGGTAGAGATCACTGTCGTAGGGGGGATCAAAATAAATAAAATCCACGGTTTTTTCGTCTAAGCGCGATAAGCTGTGACGTACATCCCCGCGAATAATTTGAATCTCTTGTTCGGGGCCGCACAAACCTTGCCAATTGGCACGAATCACTTGACAAGCCCGGGGAGATTGGTCGATCGCCATCACGATTTTTGCACCTCGACACAGGGCTTCGGCTCCCATTGCCCCACTGCCACTACAGATATCTAACCACCGACAGCCTTCAATGCGGCCCTGCCAAATATTAAAAATGGCTTCCCTGACACGGGCCGGCGTTGGCCGCGTGGCTAATCCTGGCAAGGTTTTTAGGGCACGTTGGCCGTGAATGCGTAATGCCATTAGGGACGACCTTGACTCGGTGGGGCCCCAAGTAGGGAAAGGTAGGGGAGGGGATCCCGGGCCACCCAACCCTGGGGGGAGTTTTGCCGCAGTTCAAAATAGAGGCCCTGTTCTCCGGTTTGCCCTAGGGACGTTCCCGCTTGCACCGATTGGCCGACCCGCACCCGAATATTCTGCACCGAACTATACCGCGTTTGCCATCCCTGGGCATGGTTGATCACAATCAGGGAACCATAACCGGGGCGATCGCCGACAAAGGCAACGGTTCCTGCGGCTACAGCATAAATGGAGGCTGGGGTCGAGATTTGAAAGCGCACACCCGTGGGCATTGCACTGGTTTGTCCATCGGGGCGATCGGGGATGGTGGGGGCGATCGCTCCTAGGGGATAGCGTTGTAGGGGTGTTGTCACTAATTCGGCAATGGGTTGGTTTTGCCGGACTGCTCCCTGCTCTGACCAGCGAACCCCAGGAATAAAAAGGGTTGGGGAATTGGCCTGACAGCCATTGACTTCAAAGAGAACATCCGGGCGAATTCCGTACCGTTGGGCAATATCTGGCAGGGATTCCTGCCTAGAGCGTTGAATCAGCACCCCATCCATGGGCGGAATAACAATTGTAGTTCCGACTGAAACGGTTCCCTGACGTAAAACGGGATTTAACCCCAGGAGAGTGACCGGCCGGAGGCCATGGGCCTGGGCAACAGTCTCCAGGCGATCGCCACCGCGCCATTGATAGGCGGTTAATCGTTCCAAAATAGGCACAGGGCAGGCCACTGTACTTTGCCCTCCTAGGACGAGTCCTGTCCCAACCACCCCCAGGATGATAAATAGGCGAAGATATTGGTCACATCCGTGCATGATCACCCTGTTTTCAAACCCTAGCATCAGTGTACTGATAACTGTTGAACAGGACAATTAAGGGCACTCTAGATAATCCTGTGTTTCTAGAGGCTTTCTCATTAAGCTTCCCTTATTGCTACGACTCATTACTTGAATGCTAGGATAGGGGATGTGTGGAGTGAACAACTTAAATGCCTACCGATGCTCAATGTGACCCTGACTGAAAAAAGTGGACAAACTCCAAGGGTCGCCCATGAAGGAGAATGTCCAAATGACCCAAAAACCAAGACGAACATTTATAGCAACTGCATATATAGATTAGGACATAATATAGAGGAAAAATCTGCCCTTGATTGAGAAAGTTTCATGCCCAAAGCCTATGACTATGATTTTCGGCGTAAAGTCCTCGAAGCCATCGAACTCAACGGGATGACTCGGAGTGAAGCGAGTGAGGCATTTGGAATCAGCCGCAACACAATTCATCAGTGGTTCAAACTCAGGGCAGAAACGGGAGACCTTCAATCGCGCCCCCACAATCATTTCGGTCATAGCCATAAAATTATCGATTGGGACAGATTCAAAACATTTGTTGGGACGCATTCGGATAAAACGCAAGTGCAACTCGCGGAATTATGGGACGACGAGATTAGTGACCGAACCATTAGCCGTGCTCTCAAGCGCATCAACTTCAGCCGTAAAAAAAAGCTATGGCTACCAAGAGCGTAACGAGGAGCAGCGAGTTGAGTTTTTAGGGCAGCTAGCAACGGTTGAGTCGGAATCGATAGTGTATGCCGATGAATCAGGGATGGATAATCGTGACCAATATGACTATGGCTATAACCCAAAAGGGGAGCGTCTCTTTGCCCTCAAATCAGGTTGTCGGAGTGGACGGGTCAATATGATTGCGGCTCTGTGTGCAGGTCAATTGATGGCTCCATTTACCGTAGAGGGCATGTGTAATCGCTCCATCTTTGAGGTATGGCGAGAAACCTGCTTGATTCCCGTATTGCAGCCAGGGCAGACGCTCGTGATTGACAATGCCAGTTTTCACAAAGGCGGACGAATTGAAGAACTGGTGAAAGCAGCAGGCTGTGAGGTATGGTACTTGCCCCCCTATTCTCCCGACTTGAATCCCATTGAAAAATGTTGGTCATGGATTAAGAGCCGGATTCGCAAATGCTTAGGTGAGTTTGACACCCTACGAGAAGCGATGGAGAACGTTCTAAGCATAGCGTCCTAATCTATATGGCGACTGCTATACTGCCGAACAAAAAGCTGTTTTTCTGACCATAGGTCAGTAGCTGTGGCAATTGTGCAACAGTCAGGCAAGCCGATCAGCCAAGTCGCCAGGAAATGGGTTTGACAGAAAGTGCCCTACGCCAATGGGTTAAACAAGCAACCATTGACCAGAGTGGTGGCAACCAAGGATCATTGACCACGCAGGAACTGACGGCATTACGCAAAGACTTGAAGCGCGTCGAGATGGAGCGTGATTTCCTAAAAAAGCCGCAGCCTTCTTTGCACGGGAGAGCTACGACCCTATAAGCTAATCCATGCCCAGAAGGCACATTTTCCCATCAGCCTGATGTGCCAGGTCTTAAAGCAATCGAGGAGTGGCTATTATGCCTGGTGCAACCGACCATTATCACCCCGAGGTAAGGAGAATGAGACATTGCGCTGAAGAACACCGCCGAGGTCAGATTGATTACTCTCACCTTTTTTAGGCGTTGAATCGTTGTGGATTTATTGCCAAAGGCTTCTAAAAAGGCAAACGGAAATGTTTCTGGGGCAACGGGGGCTGCGGCTAGGTTAGATAACCGCTTCTTCAATCTCAACGGCATTCATGGCCCCACTACCCGCTCATCATGCTCTAGCATTAACGCTATGCCACCAGTGGCTTCAGTGCCCCATGGACAATCTTGGCTATATCTTACCTGAAACTATTGATATTTCTAAGGCTTAGGGTTTTCTTGTCTTGATGGGCCGGGCTGGATTCGAACCAGCGTAGGCGTAGCCAACGGATTTACAGTCCGCCCCCATTAACCACTCGGGCACCGACCCTTTGATACCGATCTCTAATTCTATCAGACAATACTTTGATTGAACAGAATTATCAAAATTCCCAATGAACCCATAAATCACCCTTAGCCATGGGTCTGAGTCAGGCCTGAATCCTTTTTAGGATTTCTTCGCCCTGAGAACCAAGGGCAATCACCTGCCGCGATCGCCGAAATAGGAGACAGCCAACCCTGATGTTTATATGAGAGATGTTTGTTTGAGAGGGCCCCGTTGGGGAAGGCTGCCAATGGCGATGAATATACTCCAGACTGCGGGATTCCACATCCGTGGCGATCGCCCCAAAAACCTGTTGAGCCAAGGAAGTAGCCTTTTGCTGATCCCGCTGTTCCAAAAATTCTAGGGCCGCCTCCACCGTAGCGGAGGTATAGACCTGTTCCAGATCAGCCCCCGTCAGACCAAATCGGGCGCAATAGGCCGTTAAAATTTCCTGGCGGGCATCGGCTAAATGGTGATGGGTATGGAATATCCCCCCCGCAAGTTTAATGAGTTTGCCATGGTAGCCCAGTAAAAGCAAAGAGGTGATCCCTGCCATAGCTGCCTCAACTAGGAGCGGCCCCAACCAGTTAGCCGTTTTTACACATAGCTCTGCTGGAATCCCCAGACGATGGGCCCGATCCAGTCCATTTTCACCAATGCAAAAGACAAGGGTTTGCTCAGTTAATGCCCGTTCACGGATCTGTTGGCAAAAGGTCTCCAGTTGCTCTGGGGCACTTAAGGGCTGGGAAATCCCTGAGGTTCCCAATAGAGACAGGCCCTCAACTACGCCAAAGGCCGCATTAGAGGTGCGCTCTGCCAAGGCGCGGCCCTGGGGCAAAATAATTGTCACCTGAATGTTTTGCTCCGGTTCTAAACGGGATGCTAAATTCGCCAGGAGTAACTCATGGGCATAGCTATAGATGGCCGCATTCCCCGTAGCCTCAATGCGACCTAGCCCTTCTCCCCCCTGAAGTTGAATGGGTTCCGATTGCTGGGCAGACCCCCAGGCAACGCGCGCCCAAATGGGTGTATGGCGGGTTAAATCTAGATTGTCCCCAGGATCGCTATAGGTAATGGCCAGGCTACTGTTGTCATCTAGGGGTGCAACTTGGGCAATGGGGATCGTCACTATCTCCGCCGGATGAAGTAAATCCAGGGTGACTTGCTGGGGCAAACGGCGATGTCTTAGGCACTCCACCGCAGCGATCGCCGCCGCACAGGCAAAAACGGGCAATGTATAGCCCGACCGCGCAGGGGTCAAGGCTCCTGGCCCTGAAGATGGTGAATTAAGGCCCTCAATCCTAATAAATAACTATCTAAACCAAAACCACAGATTTGGCCCAGACTGACGGCGGCTAAATAGGAATGATGGCGAAATGCTTCCCGCTGATGAATATTACTCAGATGAACTTCCACGGTCGGTAAACGCACCGCCGAGATCGCATCCCGCAGCGCCACACTGGTGTGGGTATAGGCCGCTGGATTAATTAAAATTCCTTGAAATACATCTGCTGCTGCCTGAATCCGATCCACCAGTTCCCCCTCATGGTTGGATTGATAGCAGGTGATCTCGCAGTGATACTCAGAGGCTAGCTTCGTCAACTCACCATTGATCTGCTCAAGGGTGAGATAACCATATATCTCAGGCTCACGTTTCCCCAACAGGTTTAAGTTAGGGCCATGGAGAACTAAAACGCTAGTCAAAGGCTTTGGTTAAATTTTGGCTAAGGGTATCTGGGATAAATATTCTGAAAGAGTTTTATTCAGCTTTTTTGAAATCATCCCTAGCGATGGCGCACAGGAATGGGAATGGGTTCTAATTCTGGCTCAGGCTCTTGGCCATCAAGGAGTTCAATTAATTTTTTTAACCAAGATTTTAGAGTATCCAGAATAGTATCTAGGTAATCCATGAGTTAGATAAACTCCCGCAATAAGCTTGAAAGCGTGACTCATTGTGACTCTAGTACCAGATGAGTGAATTAAAACTCGGCTAGAGCATCCATTAAATCTAACCTAGCATAATCCCTTTTGAATGACACTCCGTAATTCCACGTTAATCTCTACTTGCTTCTCCACAGACCCACTGCTAACGGCCGCCTTCACTCCCACTATACTCACTATTGAGATGCCCACTATTAAGATAATGGACTCAGATAACCGGCAGCATTGAACAGGGGACTCAAGGGGAGGCGATCCAGGTGAGGTACGAGCATAAAATGCTTAAGGGTGCTGGTTGCAAGTCCCCCCGCCAATCTAAAAGTTGCACTAGGGCTAAATAACCCACACCCAGTAGCAGGGCGATCGCCCCGGTGACGATGGCCACCCACTTTGATCGATCCATAATGCTTGTCCCCTTTTCCTAATTTGTCCTTATCATTTGTCCGTTCTTCTAAGTTTTCCTTCCCCCTCGTATGTTTGGAGTGTCTAGCCTTGGATATTTCCCAGAAGATAAAACAAATAAGACTGATGCCCTATTTGTTCTTACTACCGGCCATGGTTCTTTTGACCCTAACGGTCTTCTGGCCAGCCCTTCAGGCATTTTATCTAAGTTTTACGCGCTATGAATACGATCTCACTCAGGCTCCAACCTGGGTCGGTCTAGCTAATTTTGAACGGCTGTTGCAGGATCAGGTCTTTTGGCAGACCCTTGGCAACACGATCCTTTACCTGATTTGCGTCGTTCCCCTGCTGGCGATCGCCCCCCTCGGGTTAGCCATCTTAGTCAATCAAACCTTACCAGGAATGCATTGGTTTCGGACGGCTTACTATACCCCCGTCATTATTTCCATGGTGGTGGCGGGTATTGCCTGGCGGTGGCTCTATGCCCAAAATGGTCTGTTCAATCAACTCCTGCAACAACTGGGTTGGATTGACACCGCCATTCCCTGGTTGACCAGTCCCGATCTCGCCCTGTTTAGTGTCATGGCAGTCACCGTATGGAAAGGCCTGGGCTACTACATGGTCATTTACCTGGCCGGACTTCAGGGTATATCTGCGGATCTCTACGAAGCCGCCGCCCTAGATGGCTCTGATGGTTGGGGTAAACATTGGGACATTACCCTTCCCTTGATGCGGCCCTATCTCCTATTAGTGGGTGTGATTTCGGCTATTTCTGCGACGAAGGTTTTTGAAGAAGTCTATATCATGACCCAAGGCGGGCCCCTCAATAGCTCCAAAACCATTGTGTACTATCTCTACGAACGGGCCTTTCAGGATTTGGAAATCAGCTACGCTTGCACCATTGGCTTAGTACTATTTATCCTCATTTTCTCTTTCTCTGTGATTAACCTCAAACTTGGCCAGGGGCGGAATCTGTCCCTTTAGCTGGTGAGACTTAAAATTTGCCCTAAAATTACCGTGCAAAAAGAGGCAAAACATAATACAATCCAGCCATCACATTGTTAATGTTTCTGTTACAGTCAGCCAGTTCATACCAGGGGTGTAAAGTCTGTGGGAGTTTTCAGTCGGTTATCACGGGACATTGGCATCGATCTCGGCACTGCCAATACATTGGTCTATGTTTCTGGTCGGGGTGTGGTGCTAGAGGAGCCATCGGTGGTGGCGATCGATCAAATCTCCAATCAACCCCTAGCCGTTGGGTCAGAAGCCAAACGGATGTTGGGTCGGACACCGGGTAATGTGGTGGCAGTACGTCCCCTACGGGATGGGGTCATTGCCGACTTTGAGCGAGCCGAACTCATGCTCAAGCATTTTATGCGACAAGTTAATGGGGGCAAAAACCTGTTTGCGCCTCGGGTGGTCATTGGCATTCCCAGTGGGGTGACTGGGGTAGAACGTCGGGCCATCGAAGATGCCGCCCGTGGGGCCGGCGCCCGGGAAGTTTACCTGATTGATGAGCCAGTTGCAGCAGCCTTTGGGGCAGGTTTACCCGTTGAGGAACCCACCGGTAACATGATTGTGGACATTGGCGGCGGCACCACCGAAGTAGCTGTACTCAGTTTGCAGGGAACCGTACTCAGTGAATCAGTGCGGGTCGCCGGGGATGAAATTTCCGATTCCATTGCCCAATACCTCAAGAAAGTTCATAACCTGATTATTGGGGAGCGCACCGCCGAGGATATTAAAATTCGCATTGGTTCGGCCTACCCCAACGAAGATTACGACTCTGAGGGGATGGAAGTGCGGGGACTGCACCAACTGTCGGGCCTACCCCGTACCGTGATGATTAAGACGGCCGAGATCCGTGAAAGTATGTCCGAGCCTCTGTCCATGATTATTGAGGCCCTAAAACGTACCCTAGAGCGGACTCCGCCCGAATTGGCCGCAGATATTGTGGATCGGGGCATCATGTTGGCAGGAGGTGGGGCCCTCCTCCAGGGATTCGATACCTTAATTAGCCATGAAACGGGCATTGTCGTTCACATTGCACCGGATCCCCTTCGTTGTGTAGTGTTGGGAACAGGCCGGGTTCTGGAGAACTTCAAGGAACTGGGTCGGGTCTTTGCGAGTCATGGGCCGTCGGCGGGTTAATCGTTTATGGCCGTTTTACTACGCTGGTGGGGCCGTCATTGGGGGGCAGTTTTCTTTGCTGGGGTTGCCCTCGGTACCGCTTGGGTGATTAAAGAAACCAATGGGGCAGGCATTCGTGAACTCTATCGCTTACTGACCGTGCCGGTGCAGTCCAACATTCAGAGTGAAGAACAACTCATCCAAGCCCGTACTTGGCAGTTAGAGCAGCAACTCAATGAGGTTCGGTCTGAAAATGAACGCCTCCGCCAGCTATTAAATGTACCGGCGATCGCCCATCAAAACGCCCTTTTGGCCCCTGTCATTGGCCGGTCTGCGGCCCAATGGTGGCAATCTATCCTCCTAGGTCAGGGGAGTCGTCAGGGGGTTGGCATTGGTGATGTGGTCATGGCTGATGGCGGATTGGTGGGTCGAATTACTAGTATTACCCCCAATACCAGCCGGGTTTTACTTTTGACGGATCCCTCCAGTCGCGTGGGAGTCATGGTCAGCCGTACCCGCCAGATGGGTATTTTACGGGGACAACTGGGGAATGAAGTGATCATTGAATTCCTGGAAAAAGATCCCCAGGTGCAACCGAAAGATACTATCCTCACCTCTGCCTTGAGTAGTCTTTTTCCGGCGGGAATCCCCGTTGGCGAAGTCCAATCCGTAGAATTGAGTGATCCCACCCGTCCCCATGCCACTGTGCGCCTAGGGGCAGCCATTGACCGTTTAGAATGGGTAAAAATTCTGCCCCATGACAACTCCTCTGAGCCAGTTCTCGACCCTAACTAGAACCAGTCTCAATGCCCTAGTAACCCTAGGTTCTGTGGTTATCTGTGCCATGCTCATGCTGGTGCGCCTACCCTACTGGCAATTTTTTAGCCCCGATTGGTTATTAATTTGGGTGGTGGTCTGGAGTGTGAAGCGATCGCCCTGGCAAGGATTCGTTGCCGGGGTTTGCCTCGGTTGGATTCAGGATGGTCTCAGTACCCACTATCCTAGTCATGCCCTATCTCTGGCGATCGTGGGGGGGCTAACGGGGTTGATGCAAAAACAACGATTTATCTCAGAGGATTTTATTTCCATTGCTCTAATTGCCTTTGCCATGGCCATGATCAGTGAAACGATTAACGCTGCCCAGATTAGCCTTTTAACGGATATTTCCCTCCCAGAAATTTGGCAGCACCACCGTCAAATAGCCCTGAGTTCGGCCATTTTAAGTAGCCTATGGGCACCACTGATCTACGCGCCCCTAAATTTATGGTGGTCTTGGGTGCAGGAGAGTGACTTAGACTAGTGAGTATTTAGACTAGTTAATGTGATTCATGGTCATCATTTACGGGCCCAGGGGGAAGCTTGGTGTTCAACCCATCAGTTCCTTCAACCTGGAATCCTCTGTGTCTTGGGTTTCACGGCAACAGGACTCATTCCCGGCATTTCAGCGGCGGGCGCAACCCCCAGCGATCGCCAGTTTACCGCCCTAGCCGATGGCGAATTTTTATGCCATGGGCCGAGGGCCCATCCTCTCTATCCCTTACCGCCCCTAACGGTGGGGGCATCTCCGGCATTGATTAGTCGTGCCGTGATTGCGGGCTTAGAATTACCCCTCTATGTTTTTGATGCCGGTTTACCCCGTCATTCTCTCCAGGGATTGATTGATTTAGGCGGGCAACCGGCCCAGTGCCTAACCAGTGGTCAAGCCCTTCCCCTCGATGGGGTTTGGCATCTCTGGCAACAGGGACTCAAGTGGGGAGAAACCCTGAGTGATCAACACCCTTGGCTTGTGATTGGGGAATGCGTGGTGGGTGGGACGACGACGGCCTTAGCTCTCTGTGAGGGCTTGGGTATTTCCGGGCGCGATCGCATTGGCAGTAGCCACCGTCAGTGCAATCATCAGCAAAAGTGGCATATTGTCCAAAAAGGATTGGAGCAGGTTAGGGCTAAGAATCCCGGCTATCTCCATCCCTTGGAGTGTGTGGCGGCCATTGGGGACCCGATGCAAGTGGTCATAGCTGGGATGGTTGTTGCCGCCAGTCAACGCTCAGGAGTTCTGTTAGCGGGCGGGAGTCAACTGTTGGTGGTGTATCAATTGGCCAAGGCGATCGCCCAGGTTGAGACCATTCCTTGGCAATCCGATGCTGTTGTTTTAGGCACGACGCGCTGGTTAGTAGCCGATACCACCGCCGCCATTCTCAGCCTAGCCCAGGAGATTGATCTACCCCTGATCACGACCCAACTAAACCTGAGTTCCTCAAAATTTGCAGCCCTACGGGCCTATGAAAAGGGATACGTTAAAGAAGGGGTGGGAGCCGGGGGATGCGCGATCGCTGCCTCTCTCTATGGTCAATGGACTAACCCAACCCTCGTCGATCACATTGATCAAATTGCCAGCCAACAGCGGGCACAAACTAAGGTCAACGGCTAGAGTGAGAGATTGCCAGTTCCAGAAGAGTTAAAAATCAGTCACAGAAACTAAAGCAGAATATTATGCCTGATACCATTCCCCATGTCCTAATTGTCGGAGCCGGCCCAACCGGTGCAACCCTGGCCCTCCTACTCCTGCAACGGGGTATCCAAGTAACCGTTGTGGAAGCGGCTAAGGATTTTCAGCGAGTCTTTCGCGGGGAAGGCCTTATGCCCAGTGGCCTAGAAGCCCTTGATCAGATGGGGCTAAGATCACTTTTAGCCACCGTTCCCCATCGTCCCCTCAATGGCTGGCAATTCATGCTGGGCGATCGCCGATTATTTACCGCCGCTGAACCCATGGACTGCCATTATCCCTGTACTTTAGTGTCTCAGCCAGCCCTGCTCACGGCCATCATTGACAAAGCCAAAGAATTTGATGCCTTTACCTTTTTGCCGGGGGTTGCCGTCAAGGACTTGTCTTGGCAGGGGGAACGCTGCACCGGAGTTGTTTTAGGGGATGGTGAAGCGATCAAAGCGGATTTGGTGATTGGAGCCGATGGTCGTAATTCAACGGTGCGAGATCGGGCCGGTTTAGAATTAAATACCCAACCGAAAACCTTTGATGTCCTTTGGTTTAAGCTACCGGTGCATCCCCGCTTCATTGAAGAAAATATTTTTCTTTCGGTTCTCCGGGGCGATCGCGGCTTTAGTGTCTTCCATGGTGCAGAGGATGGCAAACTGCAATTGGCCTGGGTGCTATTTCCCGACGAAACTGGGGATTGGAAACACACCAACTGGTCAGAAACCCTAGCCAACGTTGCGCCCCATTGGTTAGCAGACCACTTTCGCCAGTGTGGAGATGCCATTGAATCCCCCCGCCGTCTTTCCGTCGTGGTTGGCCACGCCCCCTGTTGGCATAAACCCGGACTCTTACTCCTCGGAGATGCGGCGCACCCCATGTCCCCGGTGCGGGCCCAAGGCATTAATATGGCCCTGCGGGATGTCATTGTAGCTGCCAACCACTTAGTCCCCCTGCTCCAGTCCGGCGCAGATCCAGGATCAATGGCTCAGGTTCTCAGCCAAATTCAGGACGAGCGGGAGCCAGAAATTATCCAAGCCCAGGAATTACAAATTCAAGAAGCCAGCCAAGGAGCCGGTTTGCGGAACAGCCCCCTCAAGCAATTCATCTTTCAGTTGTTCATTCCCCTCTTTCGGGATCAAGCGAGACAAGCCTGGATGGCGCGACAGATCCCCCTGCGTCAGGGAATCACTGAGGTTAACTTGCAGGTTTAACAGGGCGTTTATCTAGTGCCCTTGATTCCCAGGCATCCGTCCACTACACTACATCTAGGTTACCTTGGCTCACTAGAGATTTTAAGAAACGTTACTCAAAAAGGTTTCGGTCTCTCGGCTGCCTGTCCCCCTAAATTTTGGGTTAATTTCCTATGGTGCAAGAACTCTCCCCTTCTGTTCGGAGTGATTTTCCTGAGGCGGCATTGACTGCCCATCCTGTGTTTTATCGCACCTACAGCCGTCAAGACGAAGAGGGACAGCGGGAAAGTTGGCAACAGGTGTGCGATCGCACCATTCGAGGTCTTGCCAAGCTGGGTAAGCTCACGCCCGCAGAAATCGCATTACTAGAGGAGATGCAGCAAAACCTAATTGCGTTGCCTTCGGGTCGCTGGCTTTGGGTCGGCGGAACGCCATGGGTTGAAAAACCCGAGAACTTTTCTGGAGCCTATAACTGCACAAGCACAAATGTTATCGACTGGAAGGCCTTTGGGCTGATGATGGACTTAGCCATGCAGGGTTGTGGCACAGGAGCGGTTTTAGAACCGAAATATATTGATCAACTGCCGGTTATTCGCAACCCCCTGGAAATTGAGATCATCGGTAACATTGGCCAGACCCCCCCAGAGGAACGGCAAGAGAGGACCACCGTCACGATTGAGGGCAACCATTGTCACATTAAGGTAGGAGATAGTCGCCCAGGCTGGGTGAGGTCTTACCAAACGGTATTAGAACTCTCCAGTGACGAGCAGTTTACGGGGCAAGTTCACGTCACCATTGATATGTCCGATATTCGGCCCACGGGGGAACGCTTAAAGGGCTTTGGTGGGGTTGCCAATCCTGTGAAATTACCGGAGCTTTATCAACGCTGTGGGGACATTCTTAACCGGGCGATCGGTAGAAAATTAACTGCCGTGGAATGCTGCTTGCTCATTGATGAGGCGGCGGTGGTTGTAGTTGCCGGTAATGTACGTCGGTGTTTGCCGGAAGATGCCTTAGTTCATACCAGTAAGGGCTTAGTCCCCATCAAAGCGGTTCAAATTGGGGATTGGGTGCAAACACCCTTGGGTTTCCGGCCAGTAACGGATAAATTTGACCAAGGTTACCAGGATGTTTATGAAATTGAAACCAATGCCACAGTTGCGCGGGCAACCTTAAATCATCGCATCGCCACGTTAGCTAATGCCCAAGGGGAAGTGATCTGGAAATCTGTTCAAGACCTACAAGCCAATGATCGACTGCTCCACAATAGGCAGGTATTGCCTGGAAGCATTACTCACTTACCCCCTGACTTTACCCATGAGCGTCCTGAAAATAGCCGGAATGCCAGTGAAATTACGATTCCCGAACTCACCCCGGACATAGCTTGGTTGCTCGGCTTGACCCATGGAGATGGCTACGTCAGTTTAGGGCGTAATAAATATAACAAACCTTTTGGAGCCATTTCCTGGGCGTACAACAGTCTGGAACCCCAACTAGCTGAACAGATCCATGGCAAGATTAACCGTGCTTTAGCTTTATTTGGTGTCCAGTCTCGCCAACATCTGATTGCAGGCGAAAACACATTCCGCTCACGGGTTACCTCAATTCGTCTGACGGAATATTTCTATCGCTACATTAAACAACCCAAGCAGCCACTCCGAGTTCCTGATTTTATTTTGCAGGGAACAGTGGATGTCCGGTGTGCCTATTTAGCTGGGTTAATGGATAGTGATGGCTCTGCCCACGGGCGGCCGCCCTATCTGCTAACAACGGTTTATCGTGACTTTGCCCGGGAAGTCGGCGTGTTGCTTTCAAGTCTGGGAATTGCGGCCCGCCTCAGTATCACAGAGCCTCAACTTGAAACGTGGCAGCCGAAATATAATCTGAAATTACCTGCCCTCAAGTCCCGTTACAACAGTTTGATTGCACCCCATTCCCTTAAGGGTGAAATTCGCCAAGGCTTAAAGGCTCATGGCTTTACCATTCCTGGGGTAATGATGCGGGAAACCTATACCTATAGCCAAATGCGGGATATGGGATTTGAAGGAAACCGGACAACAGATTCTAATTACGAGCGATACATTGCCGAATCAGATATAACCTTAGATATTCCCATTACAGTCAAGGGATTGGGCAGTTATGACCATGTACAGACCTACGATATTGAAGTAGCTGAAGCCCATTGTTTTTATTGCGATGGCTATCTCACCCATAACAGTGCGGGGATGAGGCAGGGGGATAGTAATGATCAAGACTTTGCCCAGGCCAAGCAAAATCTATGGCGGCAAGATGAACAGGGGAACTGGTCTATTGATCCGGAACGGGATGCTCTGCGGATGGCCAACCATACCCGTGTTTTTCATCGCAAACCGACCCTAGAAGAATGTATGGCAGCGGTGCGCACCCAATACTACTCGGGGGAAGGGGCAATTCAATGGGCCGGTGAAACCATCGCTCGGGCCAATGCGGATATCTTGAGAACGCCAGAATTAAAGGGGCAGTTTATTCAGGCTTACGAAGCGGGACAGGGCGCAGATTTTCTTCAGCGACTGGTTCCGGAGATCACCCCCAAAGAACTGAATCATTGTCTCGGCCGCTATGGTCTGAATCCCTGTGGCGAAATCGTCTCTGCTGATTTTCATTGTAACTTATCGGAAATTCACCTGAATCAAATTGATCCCGGCGATCGCACCCTCCAGGCCAAAGCATTCAAAGCGGGGGCCTTATCCGTTGCCTCCTTGCTCCATCATCAGTTTGTGGAAGACCGCTATCGCTATAGCCGCCAAGTTGACCCGATTGTGGGTGTATCCTTCACGGGATTGTTTGATTTCTTTGTCCATGCCTTTGGTGTTGAGTGGCTGAAATGGTGGCAAACAGGGCGATCTGACACGCCCCAAGGTAAAGCCTTTAAGGAACAAGAAGCCGACTATCTGCGCTATTGGCGGGACATTGTCCATAAAGAAGTCTGGGATTACTGCGATCGCCACGGTCTGAAACGTCCCAACCGCTGTACAACCGTCCAACCCAGTGGCACCAAATCTCTGCTGACGGGAGCCTCCCCCGGTTGGCATCCGCCCAAGGCTCAACGATTTATCCGCCGGATCACGTTCCGCAAAAACGATCCTGTGGCCCTAGCCTGCTATGACTACGGTTATGCCGTCATCCCTTCCCAATCCGATAAAGACGAAACTGGCAAACTTTTGGATGATCCCTTTGATCCCCGCTGTAGTGAATGGCTGGTGGAAATCCCGATAGCTGTGTCCTGGGCCGACCTGCCGGGAGCCAGTGAAATTGACATTAATCAGTTTTCTGCCTTAGCTCAGTTTGATTTTTATATGCAGGTGCAGCAACACTATACCACCCACAATACTAGTGCCACAGTGGAGTTACGGGAGCAGGAAATTGAACCCCTTGCCCAGGCGATCTATGAAACAATCCAACAGGATCACGGCTATATTTCAGCGGCCCTCCTGGCCCGATTTGATGCCCTAGAAACCTTCCCCCGCCTCCCCTTTGAACCCATTAGTAAGGAACGGTATGACGCGGAGGTAAAGGCAGTACAGCAACGGAAGCGAGTGGTTGATTTCCATCAAGCCCTAGCACGATACACCCAACCTCTGACAGAGGCGGGGCCTGCTGGCTGTGATTCCGATAAATGCTTGCTTTAATTATCCATAGGTATTAAACGACCATCCTGGAGTTGGAGCCAGCGATTACAGACCCGTTTGACGAGGGCAGTATCATGGCTGGCCAAGATATAGGAATGGCGGGACTCACCCAGAAATTGCTCTAGGCGATCGCAGCTATGGCGATCCAAAAAAGCGGTGGGTTCATCGTAAATAATAAGTTGGGGATCCATGGCTAAAACCCCGGCGATCTCCACCATGCGCTGTTCACCACCGGATAGGTGATGGGGCGGCCGCTCGGCCAGGTGCTCAGTTCCCGTTTGTTGGAGGGCCGCCGCCACCCGTTCCTGGAGGTTTCTGGATTGAAGACCAAGATTTTCAGGGCCAAAGGCCACATCCTCCCAAACCGTTGCCGAAAAGAGTTGATCCCCTGGATTTTGAAGCACAATGCCCAAACCCGCCTGAAATTGCCCTGGAATAACGGGTTGCCCCAACCATCGAATCAAGCCGGCATTTGGTTTCAAAATACCCGCACAGAGGAGAAATAGGGTTGTTTTACCCGAACCATTATCCCCCGTCAACCCCAGGCGATCGCCGGGCCACAGATCCAAACTGAGATCACGAAATAGGAACGATTGGCCAGGGTAGGCAAAGTCTAGATGGCAAATCTGAAGAATGGGACGAGCATCCACCACGATGGTTGATTGCTTGTTTATTGTTGAGCCTGGGTTTGGGCACGGTGCATCGCCCGCAAAACCACCGCCGGATTCACTAATTGTCCTTGATGGCGTAGGGTCCAATGGAGGTGTGGCCCCGTTGTTCGGCCCGTCATACCCACCCGACCAATTCTCGCCCCCGTGGGAATGGTTTGCCCTTCCCAAATTTGCAGACCGCCACCGCGATCCACCATGGCCCGTCCCCGATTGGTTTGTTCCACCCGACCCTTCAGGTGACAATAGACATGCTCCCAGGAACCGGATTGAATCCGCACCAAGGTTCCACAGGCCGTATGGTCAGAGATTTCAATCACCCGACCAGCCCACCAGTTACGGACATAACTTCCTTCTGGGGCCGCAAAGTCTAGGCCATTATGAAATTCAGTGGTCGGTTCCCCCGTAGGCGATCGCCGATACCCAAAGGGGGATGTATACCCCTGGAAATTTTCAACGGGAAAGGAACCCGTTTGCCAACCTGCTAGCTGGGGAGAACTACGGGAATTTTCAAAGGAACGTCCCATCTGGGGGGACATCAGTCCCAGGCCTAGTCCTAAAATCAAAGCCACGCCAATGCTATAACGTCGCCAGTTCATCCTTCCTCCTCACGTACCGCTGTAGTTACGTCTAGGTAGCCATCTCTAGGCATCAGTACCCTAGGGGATATTTTAGGGAATATCCAATGCCCGGCAACGGCAAATCATCACCACAATATCCGATGCTAGCAGCAATATTGCCAATCCATCAAAGTACAAGGGAATCGAAAAGACGATCATTTTCAGGATAAAACTTTATTTCATTGCAAAGAAATGTATCAATATGCATGATCCCCATCATTTATTTCTCAGAATCATCCTAGATTTTGAATAAATAGGTGCTAGTGAATAAACCATTCTTGGATCAGTTCACTTCAGTATTCTCTTAGATTTCCTTGATCCCCGATAAAAATTCGCAATTTGTAACCTGGGGATCATTGTCATATTGGGAAGATCTAACCATAATAGAAGGTACTCTTAAGACCAAAGATAATTTAAGTTTCCCTTAATATTCCGACATGATCTAACTATTTATTAATAAACCAAGGAGCAATTTTTCAATATCACGATCCCCACAATAACTATGAAAATTTTAAGGATTATTTAATATGACGACTCTACAAACCATTCATTGTCCCAACTGTGGCAGTTACGCAGAGAGACACCAAATAAACGACATTAGCCGTACTCAGTGTCCCCGCTGTGACTATTTAATGGTCATGTGTAATCGCACAGGGCGAGTGATTGAAGCCCATGCCCCGGGGCTAGATAGTAGTATTCGCTTGACGGAACCAGTTACACGCCACCGCAGATCGCCCTTACAACCCGCCAGTGCCCTAGCCTAGGGAAAGTCCAAAATCCCCAATGGTAGTTTGTTTTACCTGATACGAAAGCACCTATTGACCTATCCGAGGACTAAGCGATTCTGACTGGCCCACGTACTAAATCATGTGAATAGCCCCTTTTTTGCCATTTCGTTCATAGGCAACGTCGAATCGTCTTGCCATCAATGGCGATGATTGCGCGGTCATTGACTTCAGCGATTGTCTTGACCTAACTCGAAAAACGCGCCTGTAACACTTCTGGGTTGACTGCACAGATGGTTAAACCAATGATGTCTAGAAGCTTATGCTCTAACAAATTTGCTGCTCTTGGGTCCTCTAGGCTCTGGCAGTGTTCTAGCAGACTTTGATGACGATTGAATGATTTGGGTATGCGTTTGCCCTAGGGATAGCCAGGTTCAGCATGGGTCTGTATACTTGGGAGGGAACATACCCTACATTAGTTTTCTGTTAACGCATGTCTGACTTTCTGCCCTATGCCTATTTTCAGGGTCAGTTTGTTCCTTTCTCTGAGGCAAAGCTCTCGGTGGCCACCCATGCACTCCACTATGGCACAGCAGCCCTAGGGGGATTGCGTGGTTTACCTAATCCCAAAAATACCAATGAGATTCTGTTATTTCGTCTTGAGGATCACTGCCGTCGCCTCAGCCGCAGTGCCCATTACCTGGGCTACGATCTCCCACCCACTCAAATTAAATCCTTAATGATTGATTGGGTGCGGCAGAATGCACCGCAGATTCCCTTTTATATTCGTCCCCTAGTCTATACATCGGGTCTTGGCATTGCCCCTCGCCTCCACAACGTAGATAAGGATTTCCTCATCTATGGCCTTCCCCTAGGGGACTATCTATCGCCCCAAGGCGTAAGCTGCCGGATTAGTTCTTGGCAACGTCAGAGCGATCGTAGTTTTCCCTTGCGCGGTAAATTTACAGCCTCCTATTTAGTTTCTGCCCTAGCTAAAACAGAGGCCGTTGCATCGGGGTTTGACGAAGCTATTCTGCTCAATGACCAGGGCAAAATCTCTGAAGCCACGGGCATGAATATTTTCCTCGTGCGCAACCAGCAGCTCATTACCCCCAGCGTAGATCAAGATATTCTAGAAGGCATTACCCGCAATAGTGTCCTGCAGTTAGCTCAGGTAGAAGGATTCCAGGTGATTGAACGTCCTGTAGATCACACCGAACTCCTCATTGCCGATGAAGTTTTCCTCACAGGTACCGCCGCTCGCATTGTTCCTGTAGCCCGTCTTGAGCAATATGCTTTACCTGCCCCCGGAAAGATGACCCAATACTTGCAACAGCAATTACAGGCCATTACCGAAGACCGGCATCCAGACTATCATCACTGGATTGATAAAATCCCATTGACCAAAAGCTAGATTACTCATTCCATGTTTAATATTTTCCTTATACTTTTATTTTTGGTTTGCATCCTATTACTGGCCTGGGGAACCTATCGCCGTGAGCGTTCCTATGAATTTCCCTTTTTTATGGGCGGTATTTTCCTGGCCTTTCTCCTGCCCCAAGCATTTTTACTAGCAGTTAATCCCCTCCAAGCTCCCCCAGCGGCGGTAGATCGTATTTTACTTTTTTCCGCCCTGTGCGGAGCAATGTGTTGGGTTGGTTATCAATGGCCAATTCAAAAAAAATATATTCGATTTTTAAGTATTCCCTTAGATGAAAAACGATTATTTCAGGTGGGTTTTATTTATGTCGCTCTAGGTTATTTATTTACTTATCTACTCATTAGATCAGATATTCAGGTGGCGGCCATTGGTGCCGGTTGGACAGGGGAGGCAACCATTTATCATTTTCTGTCAGGCATTGGATTGGTGGGCCTGCCAATTATTCTATATTTCACCTGTAAGCGGCCGAGCGTTGTCATGATCACGTTCAGCGTGATTGCTGCTTTACCAACTCTGGCAGATATTTTGCTGGCGGGTCGCCGCCAAGAGACCTTTACCCTCGCGATTATTCTGGGGGTTTCTCTATTCTATTGGCGTAGAATTCTCCCCCCCCGTTTTCTGCCCAGCTTACTGTTTTTGGCAATGATGGTGTTAATCCCTCTCTTTGCCTTTGCTCGACAAGGGGTATTTATTGCCCTAGTGACCGGAGATACGGCGGCGCTGAATTTACAAAACTTTCAGGCCTATCTCTCAGGAGGAACGCTAGAACTACGGAATGCGGCAATTTTCGCTGATGCTGCTATGGCGGAGTTGCAATTTGGCTATGGTACAACGTTTTGGGATCAGATTGTTTCTCAATTTGTTCCGGGTCAAATAATTGGCTATCAAATTAAGGAGTCCCTGCAATTTAAGCTGCTTTCTTTTGATCTCCTGTCCCGCTATAACTACGTCCTTCCCCTTGGTACAACAATCACGGGGATTGGAGATACGTTCCTAGAGTTTAGCTATTTTGGCTGTGCCATTTTCGCCTTCATGGCATACTTTTATAAGCACCTTTGGTATGCCTCTTTGCGCCCCGATGGACTGGTTTCTCAGATTTTATATGCAGGTTTGATTGGGCCAGCGGTCATCGGTTTAACCCACGGCGTTGGACGATTCTTTCAAGAACTTCTCTTTCAACTTATATTTGTTGGGTTTGCGGTCTACTATGCCCAAGTGCGTAAACCGGTTCTGCAATCTAGTCACCAGAGGCTACTTCGATGAAGTTTGATCTCGAGTGTGCCCTAGATTAGTGATTCTAGTATATGAAAATCGGCATTCTGTTCATTAATTTTGGCCCCTATCATATTGCCCGTATCCGTCGCTTTCACGATCATGCTCGGCAAAAAAATTTTCAGGTGGTGGGTATTGAACTGGCCCGCTCGACACAGGAATACTTATGGAAGAATGATATTTTAGACCTAGGGTTTCCCATTATTCCGCTCATTCAAAACCAGCCCATAGAGACGGTGAGTTGGGTGAAGCAAAGTCAATTGTTGTATCAGTATCTCCAGCACCTTCAACCCGATGTTTTGGCGATCGCCGGTTATTCTCCCCCTGCGATGCTGGCGGCTTTGGCTTGGTGTCGCTGGCATAGACGACCGGCCATTTTAATGACAGAATCCAAGGAAGATGATGCCCCGCGATCGCCCTGGACAGAGCGGCTGAAAGGTTGGTTAATTCGTCAGTACCAGGCAGGCTTGGTGGGAGGACAACCACAGCTATGCTATTTGGAAAAATTAGGCATGGCCCCAGGGGCAATATTTACGGGCTATGACGTGGTAGATAACGGTGTATTTCATCCTGAACAGATTAGAAAAGAGCCTCGCCCAATTCCCCAGTCCTACTTTCTGGCCATTAATCGGTTTATTCCTAAGAAAAATCTAATTGTTTTAATCGAAGCTTACGCTGACTATTGTCAAGCAACTAACGGCCAAGCAGGCGATCTGCCCTGGCATTTCGTCCTCTGTGGCGATGGGGAGTTGCGGCCAGTCATCGAGGCGTTGATTGGGCAGCTTGGCCTAGGCGATCTCATCCATTTGCCTGGCTTTTTACAGCAAGATCAATTATTGCCCTACTTTGCCCATGCCAGTTGTTTCATCCATGCCAGTACCCAGGAGCAGTGGGGATTAGTTGTCAATGAGGCGATGGCCGCAGGATTGCCAGTATTGGTTTCTAATCGATGTGGTTGTTTTGAAGATTTGATCCTAGAAGGGGTGACAGGCTTTGGTTTTGACCCAGATAATAAACAACAGCTAACCAACTTAATGCTTAAAATGAGCCATGGGCAAGTAGACCTTGAGCAGATAGGACAATCGGCATTAATGCATATTCAAAAATTTTCGCCAGATACATTTGCCCAGGGCCTCCTTCAGGCAGTGGACTACGTGTTATTAAGGCAATCGGGCCAGTAGTTCCATGCTCAAGGTTCTGCATATTGTCCCTTCCGTCGGTAGTGTATATGGTGGCTCCTCCAAGGCTGTCCTAGAAATGGTTGGCGTTTTAGGCAGGTATGTGGAAACGGTTCACTTAGTCACCACGAATGCCAACGGCTCTGATCGGTTAGATGTCCCTCTCCATGATTGGATTCCGGCAGACAACTATCAAATTCAATATTTTCCCTACCTAGCCCAGGGAGACTACAAGTTTAGTCGGGCCATGAGTCACTGGTTGTGGCACCATGTGGGCGATTATGACTTAGTCCATACCCATGCAGTTTTTTCCATTCCCAATTGGCCGGCCTACTGGAGCTGCCAACGGCACGGAGTTCCCTATGTTGTCTCACCCCACGGAATGCTCCAGCCTTGGACCCTTTCCTATAAGGGCTGGAAAAAGAAATTTTTTTACCGCTTACTAGAAAAGCCAGCCCTGGATCGCTGTTGTGGTGTCCATGCCCTAACTCGCTCAGAGGCAGAAGGGTTACAAAATTTAGGCTTAAATGTACCCCTGTTTTTATTGCCCAATGGTATTCACCGTCAAGAATTTGAGGTTTTGCCGGATTCAAGCCTATTCTACAAAGCCTTTCCCCATACCCAAGGACGCACCATTCTCCTATTCCTCGGTCGGATTGATCCCAAAAAAGGCTTGGATTTGTTGATCCCTGCCTTTGCCCAAGCGTTCCATCAGTACCCAGATAGTCATTTAGTGATTGCTGGCCCCGATAACATTGGCTATCAACCCAGCGTGGAAGATGCCATTCGGGCAGCGGGGTGTGGTGCGGCGGTAACCTTTACCGGAATGTTAGTGGGGGATTTGAAGCTCAGTGCCTTAGCGGCGGCAAATATTTTTGTGGCTCCCTCCTATTCTGAGGGATTTAGTATGTCGGTCTTGGAGGGAATGGCGGCGGGACTTCCCTGCGTGATTACCACCGGCTGTAATTTTCCGGAAGCAGCTCAGGAAAAGGCAGCCCTGATGATTGAGCCAAAGGGTGATCAACTTCTCCAGGCATTGATGACCTGCTTAGGCGATCGCCCCGGAGCTGAGGCTATGGGACAGCGGGCCCAAAAATTGATTTTTGATCAATACACCTGGAGTCATATCGCCCATAAACTGGCCCAAGTCTACCAAGCCATTCATAAAACCCAGCCCCTTCCCCATACCTATGCAGCTTGAACAGATTACCCCCCTGATTTTGACCTACAACGAGGCGGACAATATTGATCGCACCCTCAGCCATTTAAACTGGGCCAAGCAGATCATTGTGATTGACAGCTTCAGTAGCGATCTCACCCTAGAAATTCTCGAATCCTATCCCACCGTCAAGCTATACCAACGGGCCTTTGATACCCATGCCTGCCAGTGGAATTACGGGGTTGGGCAAGTGGGCACGGAATGGGTTCTTTCCCTAGATGCCGACTATATTGTGCCACCAGAACTTTATCAGGAGTTGGTTATGTTGGAACCTGGGGAGGCGATTGGCGGGTATTTTATTCCCTTTAAGTATTGTGTTTGCGGGCATCCCCTTAGGGGAACCATTTTACCGCCGCGCCAAGCTCTCTTCCGCCGCGATCGCGGCCAATATATCGACGATGGCCATACCCAGCTTTTACACGTCACCGGTGAATCCGCACACCTGAAATCCTATTTCTATCACGACGATCGCAAACCCCTTGGCCGCTGGCTCTGGGCCCAAGATCGCTACATGGTGATCGAGGCCCAAAAACTATTGAACACCCCAGCCCAAGACCTCAGTTGGGGCGATCGCCTGCGAAAACAAAAAATTATTGCCCCCTTTGTGGTGCTGTTTTATTGCTTGATTTTACGGGGTGGCATACTGGATGGCTGGTATGGCTGGTACTACGCTTGGCAGCGAATGTTAGCAGAAATTGTCCTCGCTCTGCGATTGATTGAGCAAGAGAAGCTACCGCGCCACTAATTCCTTGGAGATTTCCTAGCCGTAGTTCCCGGCCGTAGCCAGTGGTATGATCAGCGACAGAGAATCGAGCTTATGTGGGCAGGTAGTGACCTATGCGACAAATTAACTTCTTCATGATATTTGTAATTGGTCTAGGCTTTGTTTTATTTAGCATCCAGAATACCGAATCCGTTCCCATTAAGGTGATTGAAGGAACAACCATTCAGGCTCCTCTCTGCATTGAACTCATTGTGGCCATGGGCATTGGGGCGGTATTTGCCTGGGTATTTAGTGTATGGGTGCAGGTGCAGCGGCTTTTGACGGTACGCCAGGAAATGGAAGATCGGGATGAGCAGATTGCTAACCTAGAGGAAGACGTAGAGCGGTATAAGGCAGCCATTGAGGAACAACAACGGCTCTTGCCCAGTGTTACGACGGCTTCAGTGGAGTAGGCTAGAAGCGGTAAGACTTTTTTAATTTCTTTTCTTGAATCATTAAATTATTTGGCACAGTTCAGTACTGCAGGCAGAACCATCTATGGTACGGGTTTCATTTTGGCAACGGGCATTGGGATTCATTCTAGCGATCGCCCTGGGATGGAGTAGCTTCAGTGGGGTTGCTGGGGCCAGTCTCACGGATGATCACTTTGATGGGAATATTTTTGCCCTCTATGCGGGGAATGGTTCCCTTGTGCCGCCAAAGGTAACCCTGGCCCAATCCCTAGAACGGGATAAGCCCACCCTGCTCGTTTTGTATATCAACGATAGCCGGGATTGTAAGCAATTTGCCACCGTCCTTTCCCAACTGCAAAGTTTTTATGGTCGGGCCGCGGATTTTATTCCCATTGATGTGGATGCCTTACCCATTAATGCCACCTTTGGCCCCACTGACCCCGGCTATTACTACCGTGGTGTGGTTCCCCAAACCATTTTGTTAGATGCCGCGGGCCAAGAGCGGTTAAATGTCGCCGGAGCCGTTAGCTTTGAGGTGGTTGATGATGCCTTTCGGGAGGTGTTTAATTTGCTGCCCCGATCCCAGTCCATTGATCTCAAACCCCGATCCGTGAATGAAATCAATACCGAACTAGTCTCTCCTTCCTAGGGGGTAGGTCACCTATGGAGATTCACCGTATCCCGGTTCTGCGGGATAACTATATTTTTTTGCTCCATGATCCGGCTACGGCCACAGCAGCAATTGTGGATCCGGCGATCGCTCCTCCGGTCTTAGCCAAACTTCAGGAGTTGGGGGCAACCTTAACAGCTATTTTTAACACCCATCACCATTGGGATCACGTAGACGGCAATGAAGAACTAGAGCAAGCCTATCCTGAGGTAGTGATCTATGGCGGCGTGGGCGATCGCGGACGGATTCCGGGGCAACAGGTCTTTTTGGAAGGGGGCGATCGCGTGTTCCTTGGGGATCAGACCTTTGAGGTACTATTTATTCCTGGCCATACCCGGGCCCACATTGCCTACGTTACCCCTGGCCATGTTTTCTGCGGGGATACCCTTTTTGCGGGGGGCTGTGGTCGCTTGCGTGAAGGCACACCGGCGCAAATGATGGCATCCTTGGAGCAGTTACGGCAATTACCGGGCGAGACTCAGGTCTGGTGTGCCCATGAGTATACCCAGAAAAATTTGGAGTTTGCCCTGACAGTGGAACCAGAAAATGTCGCCCTCCAGGAGCGGTATCAAGGGGTGATCGAGCGGCGCAAAAACCATGAAAGTACCATTCCCACCACCATCGCCCTTGAAAAGGCCACCAACCCATTTTTGCGGTGGCACGAACCTGCCATTCAATCGGCCGTCAACGGCACCAGCGATCTGCAAACCTTTACCCGTCTGCGGGGATTGAAGGATCAATTCTAGTCTTTTTAGGTTTCTTGAAGATTATGACTAAACCCTCCCCCTCCTTTTTTGGCTCAATCGTCACCCGCTTCACCAATACCTTTGTGAGTACCCTCAGCGTTTTTATTAGCTTGGCCTTCATCGGTGTTGGTTTTACCGTTCTATTAGGTGTTTTAGCCCTGTTGGCCGGTGGCGGTGAATCCCAAACGAGCGATCGCTATGAATTTATTTCTGGCAAAGAGGGGAGCCGCGATCGCCTTCTCAGGCTCAATATCTCCGGGCCAATTTTGGGTAGTCCACCGGAAAATGAGGATACGTTCTTTAGTGCCCTTGGCGGTGTCACCTACGGCTATCAAGTCCAAAAACAACTTAAAGAAGCCGCTGAAGAAGACTCCATCAAAGGAGTGATTCTGGATATTTCTACCCCCGGCGGTACAATTTTTGGCTCCCAGGCTATTTTTGATGGTATTCAAGCCTATAAAGAGGCCACGGGCAACCCTATCTATGCCTTTATAGAAGGAATTTCTGCCTCCGGCGGCGTATGGGCCATGGTGGGAGCCGATAAAATCTATGCCGACTACGGCAGCATGATTGGCAGTATTGGCATTATTGGCCCCAGTTTTATGTTTTACGATCGCCCCATTGCCATGGATGACGGCCTATTTGGCGGTGGCATTACGACAGCCAACGGCATTGAACAAAAGACCATTATTGCCGGACGGGGTAAAGACGTGGGCAACCCCTTCCGCCGCCTCACCCCCGAAGAACTGCAAGTATTTCAAGCAGGACTTGACCAGGAATACACCGTCTTTGTGAACCATGTAGCCGAAAATCGTGGCATGGATGCAAATATCATCCGCAATCAAATGGGGGCGATGATTTTTGGCAATCAACAGGCGGAGCAATTCAAACTGATTGATGGTACCCTCAGTCGCCCCGCCACCATTGATGCCCTCGCCGAAGCCGCTGGACTAGGTGAAGACTTTGCCGTCGTTCGCGTTCGCAGCGATCGCACCCCCTTAGTGAATCAACTATTTGGAGTGACCACGGCCCTGCCCAGCCTCCAAGAGCAACAGGCCTGGCAAAAAGGGCAACTCTGCTCCCTGCGCCACCACCGTGCCCTGGCCTACTACGGCGATTTAAGTCAGTGTGTCCCTAGGTAAGGGTCATCTCGCCACCCACTAGCAAAACTCAACCGAGTCACAAGACTAAAAGGATAGTCCCAGCTTGATGCCAAGGGCAATATGGATCAGCGCTAAACCCAGAGCCGCGCTTCCCAAGTAGGCATGAACCGTCCGCAGAGCCGGTTTTCCGCCAGCAAACTTACTGAGGGAAATGGCCGCGTTCAGTCCCAACAGACCTACCACTACCGAGCCAGTCCAAAAATGAGGACTCTCTAAAATGGGGTGTCCCTGCATCACCAAGGACAGAAGTCCGCCACTGTACCCCATGACAATAAATAGAAACATCCAAGGTGCAATTTTTCGATGTTTCTTACGATTTTCAACGGAGCCGTCACTATCCGTAGGACTGAGGAGTCGTCCTTTCCAGCCCGTCAAGGCCACCGCACTGCCCATTCCCACTAGGACAATGCCCATCATCAGGGGATGGCCCCAGTGGGTGATCGGTTCCGGTAAATCCAACGCCCTAAAATAGGCGGCGAAGGGTTCTAATTGTTGGGTGAGGGTATCTTGAATCCATTGCCAATTCATCGTGTTCTCAACTCTGGGTAATTACGCTTCAACCTTAACACCGCGCCAGAACGCAACATAGCCCTTAATCTTTTTAGCGGCTTCCTTGGGGTCAGGATAATACCAGGCTGCATCCTTATTTTCCTGGCCATTGACGACCAGGGTATAGTAGCTGGCAGTTCCCTTCCAACCACAGGTGGTATGGGTTGGGCTGGCCTGAAAATAATCCTGATTCAGGGACTCCGGCGGAAAGTATTGATTCCCTTCTACAACTTCACAGCGATCGCTCTCGGCTAGAACAACACCGTTCCAAGTGGCTTTTGCCATGAATAATCCTCTTGAAAAATTTATTAAACCCTTACTTCATTGATGACTTAACTGAGCCAACCCGCACTCAGGGCCACCGTTAAACCCATAAAAATTGCCGTGAGAGTCCAGGTGACGCGATTCAGGGTCGTTTCCGCACTTTTGGTACTGGTGAATAATTGGGCTTGGCCGCCAATGCCCGCCAAACCATCCCCCTTAGGGCTGTGGAGTAGGACTAGGATAACGAGGCCCAGGGCAGAAAAAGCCCATATACCCATAGCGATTTGTTCAAGTGTCATTTTTCCTGGTCAACCCTTTTCTATAGATTCCTCTTTCTTACCTTAGCGTTTCTGGAAGACCCGGATCCCTAAGTACCAGATCCCTAATGAATCGTGTGAATCTTAATAAAGTTCGTGCCCCGAGAATGGCGCGTGGGAATCCCTCCCATAATCACAATTTTGTCCTCAGATTGCACCACATTGCGTTGGCGGAGGACGAGTTCTGCCTGCTCCACCAGTTCTTCAAAGGTTTCAACTTCGTGATCGAGGACAACGGGCTTCACCCCCCAAATCAGATTCAGGCGGTGGTAAATCGTTTGATGGGGGGTAAAGGCAACCACCGGGATGTTGGGCCGTTCGGCGGAGGCAATCATGGACGTATAGCCGGAATTGGTGAAGGCAACAATACAGCGGAGGGGTAAGGTCTTGATAATGGCGCGGAGAGCTTCACTTAGAGCATAGGTTTCGTTGGTTTGGTTGGGGGGATGGTTAATGTACTCAATATCCCGCTCAACTTCTGTGGCGATTTTGGCGAGCATTTCTACGGATTTTACGGGAAAGTCCCCCACCGCCGATTCCCCAGACAGCATCACGGCATCGGTGCCATCAATAATGGCATTGGCTACATCACTGGCTTCCGCCCGCGTCGGCCGAGAGTTCCGGATCATACTATCGAGCATTTGGGTGGCCGTAATCACGGGAATCCGTTTTTGATTGCAGAGGCGAATGATTTTTTTTTGCAGGAGGGGAACAGTTTCCGGTTTCATTTCCACCCCCAGGTCACCCCGCGCCACCATCAGACCATTACATTCTTGGACAATGGCTTCTAAATTAGCGATCGCCTGGGGTTTTTCAATTTTGGCAATCACTGGGGTATCCGCCGCGCCCTTGTCCGCCAGATATTGCTTGAGGGCAATCACATCCTCGGCCCGCCTCACAAAACTTAAGGAGACCCAATCCACCCCCTGGGCTAAACCAAAATCTAAATCCTGCCGATCCTTTTCGGTCATGGACGGTAGCCGCAGTTCTACACTGGGTAAATTAACCCCCTTACGACTTTTTAAGATTCCCCCCTCCAGAACGGTACAAATGACCGCGTTCCCCTCCACCCGATCTACAGTGAGTTCGAGTAAACCATCATCCAGCAAAATTTGCGTGCCTGGGGCGACATCCTCCGCCAAGTAGGGATAGTCAATAGTAATAGTCTGCTCCGGTGGTTCTGCTATGGATGCCGGAACGAGGGTCAGTTGCTCTCCCTCCACCAAAGAGATTTCACCATTGGGAAGTTGACCTACGCGAATTTTTGGCCCTTGCAGATCCTGAAGCAGGGTGATGGGCATATCCAATTCTTCAGACACTTGCCGTAGGAGGGTCACCATCCGGGCATGATCCGCGTAGGTGCCATGGGAGAAGTTGAGGCGGGCCACACTCATCCCCGCCATCACCATTTGTTTAATCGTTTCCTTAGAACTACTGGCGGGGCCAATGGTCGCAACGATTTTGGTTTTGGGGGTTAAGGTTTTCAGGGTCATGGAGCTAACCGTAGGGTGATCCAAACGTGAGTTTACATCACCACCCTTACGATCGCCCGTCTTCCTTGACACGCCACAGGTCACGCCACACCCTAAAATTCATTATTTTTTAACTCACCACCATAGCCGAATGGGCCTGCCCTTGCAATTTTGTAAACTAAGTGTTAACTTATATTAAGAAAGGTAAAGAAAACGCAACAAACAGGAGCACCATTATGAGAAGCGGTTCTATCATCGATGATCAAGGGAAAATGAACAATTTTGCCATTGAGCCTCAAATGTACGTTATGAGCGAGTCTCAGTCTGGCTTTACCCCCTACGCTGAGTTGTTCAATGGTCGTCTAGCTATGATTGGCTTTGTTTCTCTCTTGGCCCTGGAAGTCATTACGGGCCATGGTCTTATTGGCTTTTTGACCAGTCTCTAGGTTTGCCCATGGGTTGACGGGTCTTGGTCGGGCCGGTCATTGAGTTAAAGCCTTTAATCTCTCTTTTTGATGCCTATCCCTACGGGGATGGGCTTTTTTTTGACCTAATGATGCCCCGCTCCCAGATACAACTCCCCTACCTTGGGATTATCAAGTAAATCGGGACCAGAGCCTTCAAAGCAATCTTTGCCCATATCTAAAACATAGCCGCGATCGCTCATAGCTAGGGCTTTACGGGCATTTTGTTCCACGAGAATAATGGAGGTTCCCTCCCTATTAATTTCTTTGATTTTCGCGAAAACATTACTCACCAAGAGGGGCGATAGGGCCGCCGATGGTTCATCTAACACCAACACCTGGGGATCCATCATCATTGCCCGGCCCATGGCTAACATTTGTCGTTCCCCCCCAGATAGGGTTCCCGCCCGTTGTTTTCGGCGTTCCGCTAGGCGGGGAAAGGCGGCGAAAATTTTTTGCTTTAGAATAGTAATATTGCGATCGCCAATAAAGGCACCCATTTCCAGGTTTTCATCCACCGTCAGCGATCGGAACACATTGGTAATTTGGGGAACATAGGCAATGCCCTTTTGCACCACCTGATTGGGGCGCAGATGGGTAATATCCTCATCCCGCAACGTAATGGATCCCTGCCGGGGTGTGAGCAACCCAGCGATCGTCTTTGCCAGGGTGGATTTGCCCGCACCATTGGGGCCAATAATCGACACCAATTCCCCTGGATAGAGGACAAAGTTAATTCCCCGCAGAATATCTAAATCCGGCAGATAGCCCCCATAGACCTCATGGACACGAAGGAGGGGTTGATTGGCTACTGGTTCAGTCACCGTTCCATTGCCCTCAAGCCCTAGGAGGATGTCCGTTGTAAATCTGGCCGCTCCTCTTGGAGAATGGCTCCTTCCACAGGGCAGACCTGAAAGCAAATACCGCAATCAATACAGGTCGAAAAATCAATCCAAAACCAATCCGTGCCCTTCTGATTTTTACCCTCGCCGGGATGAATGCAGGCAACAGGGCAGGCCTCAACGCAGTCGGCAATCCCTTCACAGGTACTTGTAACAATGGTGTGGGCCACAGAGATTCCCCCATTTCGGCTACCTTGCCTAGCGATTGTAGCATTAGACTTTTTCAAAACATTGCATTTCAAAACCTGTCATAATATCGTCTGGCGGTTATGTTAGATTAATTCTACGAGAGAAAACCTAAGGTCATGGTAGAAGATGACTGAACTACTTCAACAGGCGATCGCCCAAATCCAACAACTGCCGCCCGATCAACAAGATGCGATCGCGGCTCGGTTTTTAGCAGAATTACAAGACGAGCAAAAATGGGACGCCCAGTTTGTTGCCACAACGGACAATCAATGGGATCAGATGGCTGCAATGGTACGCCAGGAAATAGCAAAGGGAGAAACCGTTCCACTTGACGAAGTTTTCCCAGCGCAAAAATGAAGTCAAGTACCACCAAGTCATTTTGCAAGTGCCTAGGTGATCTTCCCGTATCGGTTCAGGAACAAGCCTCTAAAGCCTACGTGCTTTGGCAAGAAGATCCCTATCATCCCAGCCTCCAGTTCAAACGAGTTAGCCGAAAACAGCCGATTTACTCCGTTCGTGTCAGTATCAGTTATCGCGTGTTGGGGTTGTTGGAGTCCGACCATGTTTATTGGTACTGGATTGGTACCCACGATGAGTATAATGAGTTGCTAAAACGTATGTAGGCTGAGGGCGGGAGTGTTGAGTTTATGGCATCCCCGACCGACCCGCTACATCTATTTGTCTTACTCAAAGACCTGCGGGAGATGATCAAGTTGTAGCACTAGACTTTTTCAGGAAAGATAGAATCTGCTAGATAAAAAATAAATGTTCCCATTTCTGAAAAATTACACCTCTTGGGTCTGACCAATGAAGGCAAAGACTATATACTGAGAGCGGGTCTATTCCCCCATTGCGGTGTACTCAGGTTTTCTATGGAAGCTGGTATTGATTTACAAGGGCAAGTGATCTCTGCCCTAGAGTCTCTTGGTGTGGCTCCGGGGCTAGCAAAACTCATGTGGCTGCCATTGCCGATGCTGGTGATGTTAGTGGTGGCAACCCTTGGGGTATTGATTACGGTTTGGCTAGAGCGAAAAATTTCAGCGGCGGTACAGCAACGGATTGGCCCGGAATTTATTGGTCCCTTGGGAATCCTGGCCCCCGTAGCTGATGGCTTGAAACTTCTTCTCAAGGAAGATATTATCCCCACGAATACCGATGGCCTACTCTTTACCATTGGCCCGGCCCTAGTCGTGATTCCGGTTTTTCTCTCCTACATCATTGTCCCCTTTGGCCAAAACCTGATGATCTCGAACATTGCCATGGGGGTGTTTCTCTGGATTGCCCTATCCAGTATTGCCCCCATTGGTTTGCTGATGTCGGGCTATGCCTCCAATAACAAATACTCTCTGTTGGGGGGACTGCGGGCAGCGGCTCAATCCATTAGTTACGAGCTTCCCCTGGCTTTAGCGGTATTGGCAGTGGCAATGATGTCCAATGGTTTGGGGACGGTTGAAATTGTCGAGCAGCAGTCCGGCTATGGCATTCTGGGTTGGAATGTGTGGCGGCAGCCGGTGGGTTTTATCATCTTTTGGGTAGCGGCCCTAGCGGAATGTGAGCGGCTTCCCTTTGATTTACCGGAGGCGGAAGAAGAACTGGTAGCGGGCTACCAAACCGAGTATGCGGGGATGAAATTTGCCCTCTTTTATCTAGGTTCCTACGTTAATTTAGTTCTATCGGCCCTCCTCGTGGCAGTGCTGTACTTTGGAGGCTGGGATTTTCCCATTCCCTTGGGGGCGATCGCCGGCTATTTAGGTATCCCAGAAACGAATCCATTTCTGCAAATTGCCTTTGCAATCCTTGGCATTACCATGACCCTTCTCAAGGCCTACTTCTTTATCTTCCTAGCCATTTTGATGCGCTGGTCGGTTCCACGGGTGCGGATTGATCAACTGTTGGATCTCGGCTGGAAGTTTCTTTTGCCCGTGAGCCTAGTTAATTTGCTGATCACAGCGGGTTTGAAGCTCACCTTTCCCGTAGCCTTTGGTGGTTAGATCAAGCCGTAGAACCAAAGAATTGTACTGATTTGATTTCTCAGGGTGAATCATTATGAGTTTTCTGAATAAAATTGGCGATTACGCCAAGGATGCGGTTCAGTCTGCTAAATATATTGGCCAGGGTCTATCCGTTACCTTCGATCACATGCGGCGGCGGCCGATTACGGTTCAGTATCCCTACGAAAAACTAATTCCCTCGGAGCGATTCCGGGGGCGGATCCACTTTGAATTTGATAAGTGCATTGCCTGTGAAGTGTGCGTGCGGGTTTGCCCGATCAATTTGCCGGTGGTGGATTGGGAGTTTAATAAAGAGATCAAGAAAAAGGAACTCAAGCACTACAGTATTGACTTTGGCGTGTGTATTTTCTGTGCGAACTGCGTGGAATACTGCCCGACGAATTGCTTGTCTGTCACCGAAGAATATGAGTTGGCAACCTACGATCGCCACGAACTAAATTATGATAGCGTTGCCATGGGACGCTTACCCTATAAGGTGACGGATGATCCGATGGTGACACCCATTCGGGAATTTGCCTATTTACCTGCGGGTCAGATCAGTGGCCATGATCTTGATCCCCAGATTAAGCGGGCGGGGCAACGTCCTGAAGATATTCTAGAAACCTTGAAAAACAATACCAGTGAAAGCAACTAGGAGCCAGCGATCGTGGATTTAGCCACCCTTGTTCAAACCATTACCTTTGTCGTTCTATCCTTGTTGATGATCACCGCAGCTCTAGGCGTGGTCTTACTGGATAATATTGTCTATTCTGCCTTTTTACTGGCGGGGGTTTTTCTGAGTATTTCCGGTATTTATATTCTTTTGAATGCCGACTTTGTTTCCGCCGCCCAGATTTTGATTTATGTTGGGGCAGTGAATGTCTTGATTTTATTTGCGATCATGCTCGTCAACAAGCGGGAAGACTTTGCGCCCGTCGAACGGCGATGGTTACGAAAAGTGTCAGCCGGAGGCGTGTCTCTGGGGTTATTTGCGCTTTTGAGTACGATGGTGCTACAAACTCCCTGGGCCATTCCCAGCACAACAGTTCATGAAGCCGATACGATTACAGTGATTGGGATGCATTTCTTTAGCGATTTCCTATTGCCCTTTGAGTTGGCCTCCGTCTTGCTCTTAATGGCACTCATTGGGGCGGTGGTGTTAGCCCGCCGGGATTATGTTCTCGATCAAGAACCCTCCATTGGCGAAGAAGTAGCTCCTAATTTAGAATTGCCTGAACGTCCTCGGGAACCCATTTCTCTTGCTGGTAAATAATTTTTAGAGATAATCCTACTATGCAGTTGACCCATATTCTTCTTTTGGCCGCGCTTCTGTTTTGTATCGGTATTTATGGCCTGATTACGAGCCGCAATGCAGTCCGTGTCCTCATGTCCATTGAGCTATTACTCAATGCGGTTAATCTAAATCTGATTGGTTTTGCGAATTATCTAGATGGTCAAGATATTAAAGGTCAGGTGTTTGCTGTGTTTGTGATTGCCATTGCAGCGGCGGAAGCGGCGGTGGGCTTGGCAATTATTCTGGCGATTTACCGAAACCGTGACACCGTTGATATGGAGCAGTTTAACCTCCTCAAGTGGTAATGGTACAAACTTGGAGTATGCTGCATTTTTATCAGTTCTATGGGTAAAGCCTTGCAGCGGTAGATCATGAATCATCATTAACAGTGCAATATTAAGGGCACTTCGATTAATCGGTTTTTCACCGTTTAGGGTCAAAACTTGTTGAGTCTCTTTTAAACAGTCCTAGATGTAGTAAAGTCAAGCTCCAAGAAAAATTTCTTCTCGATGAAATCGGAGAAAGTCGGGTTCAGGTTGAAACTTTTCTGGTAGACGCAGTTGATTACCAACGTAGGCAACAAAGTTATATTCCAACGTTTCTTCAGGCAAAAACTTTTGAAGATAGAGGCTTAGAACCAGTTTATAGTTTTCATCAAAGGTAATCAGTCCCTGATCAAAGGCAGCCTTATGAGTCCGGGCAAGACACAATCCATTTTGAGGATTGAGGCGGTGTTCTGATTGTTCGCGCCAAGGAATAATATTGCAAGTGAGTAGAGTGTTAGGACATTTTGCCTCTAAGAAGCCTGTAAACCAAGGGACTCCCATTTGGAAGTATCCTAATCACATCTTCATCTGCAATAAGTTTCCAAGAACGGGGTCGCTGGCAATCATCTGACAAGAATAAAGGGCCGACACCATTCTTGGCATCGACCCATTCATCATCTAGTTAATGTAGAATCTAGAATTCCCTAGGCACGCCCAGTGGTCTGACTTCCAACCAAGGAGGGAGATAGCCCCGACCAGGATTGTTTCACCAGATCCGCATCGGCTTTCACACTACCGAGATAGTTCCCCGCAGGCAACGTTGGGAAGCGTTTATAGGGCACCACATCCTCACCAAAGTAACGGGCATATTCACCACTATCGATAATGGCTTCCACCGCAGCCTTGAGACCCTGATCCGCCAACAGTTTATTGTATTGACGAATTTCAGCCTGGGTAGCCGGGGCACGACCCAACAAATGACGGAAGAGGAACTCAATCACCTTGGTATTGGGATAAGGCGTATAGAAGCGATTCCGGTAAATATCCGAACTAGCTAGGGTACGCACAAACTCCCGCACCGAGATTTCACCATTCCGTAAACGGCTTTCCAGGTCACTGCGCCGGAACTGGGATGGTACCTTGCCGCTAAAGACATCCATCACCTGGCAATAAATGGCATTGATCACCAATTCAGCTTCCGGGCCAGGAGTTCCCACAGTCATGCGATAAATCCGAGACGGGCGACGACGACTGGTTCCCACACCCACTTCTACCGATTGACCATCGCCATTTTGGAAGGAACGACCCAACTCCACAAAACGGGGTTTGCTGGGATCCATCTGCCGTGCCTGAGCCGCTTGATCCGCCATGGCTTGACTCATCAAGGGAAGCTTACTGCTATCCATCGTGGGCTTGACGGGGCTAAAGCTAGGAACCACAATCGCTTCGCTTTGCTTCGTCAACTGGTTATAGAGCTTCTCGGTATTCGGGAAGTTAGCCGCAGGTAAGGTGGGGAAGCGACGATAGGGAACTGTATCTTCACCAAAGACTTCCCCATATTCGGCACTGGTCACCAGGGCATTAATAAATGCCTTCAGACCTTGAGTAGCCAGAATTTGGTTGTATTTACGGATTTCCGCTTGGTTCAGGGGTGCCCGCCCCAAGAAATGCTTCGTTCCTAGCTCAATGACCTTGGTATTGGGATAGGGCGTATAAAACTCTTTCTGGTAAAGGGCAGAGAAACCCAGGGCTTCCACAAATTCCTTCACCGAAATCTCACCATTACCCAGTTTGGATTCCAGATCGGAGAACTCGTTCCGGATCACGTAGGGGGCAATGTCCCGCTCAAACACTTGACGATAGGCCGCCTGAACAACCTGTTGTAGGTTCGCCTTATCATTCAACTGAGTTAGCTTGAAGACCTTAGTTTGCTGCCGCTGTTTAGAGACCCCTTGATTGGCGCGGAAGGCGATCGCCGGTTCCGTCCGCATTTCATCCACTGTACCCAGGGCCACAAATAGGGGCGTACCACCAGTTTCTGCTTTTGTACCCGTATCGCCAATACTGCCAGTGCGCAGAGACCGCAGTGCTAAACCTTGGGGGGTGAGATACCGTTCATAGGGAACCGTGTCTTCATTGAAGGTTTCGCTGTATTCGGGGCTGTCGAGAATGGCATCCACCAGGCCATACAGACCTTTTTTCGAGGCAATGTCGAAATACTTATTGATTTCTTGACGACCGTAGGTGGGACGACCCAAAAGCCGCCGGTGGATATATTCAACCGCCTTGGTTACATAGAGAGGTGTCCAGTACAGGCTGCGGAACAGGTTGGATTTCGCCAAAATCCGGACAAACTCCCGTACCGTGATCTCGCCATTTTCCAGCTTGATCTCAGCCACTTTCTGGCGTTGGCCTTCGTAAACAGCCCGACCAAAGACTTGAAGATAGGCAGCCCGAATCACGCTCTGGGTTGCGCTCTCCGAGAACTTGACACTAGTGGTGCCTGTGGCAATAGTACGCTTACCAATGCGGGCATTCATACTGGGTAACTGATCCAGCTTGAACACCTTCGGCCCTAAGGAACCGGGGGCAACCCCACGGGAACTCGGATTACTGAGTTGATTATTAATCCCTGGCCCATTGTTGATGAGAATTCGGCGGGTATCTTTGCTAAAGGGTTGGGGCCGGGCCGAGGGGGATTTGGTCTCTTTCGGGAAGATTGCTCCAAATTGAATTTCCAGGGGATCGTTCCCAGATCCGTAGGGATGCTGATCCGGTAAGGGCTGATCCTGGGCGGCAAAGGTGGTAATAAATTGAGGAACTTTCCGGAATGGGGCACTGTACTTGAGGAGATCCTGCTGCGCTCCCCAGTTGCGACATTCCTGAGCTTCTTGACCCAGACCCCGTAGGTAGGGAACCGTCTCTTCGCCAAAGTAATCGCTGTACTCCTGGGAATCCACTAGGGCATCCACTAGGGCCGCCAAACCGCCCGTAGAAACAACGGAAAAGTAGGTTTGCACTTCTTCGCGGCTAGAGGGCCCCCGACCCAAGATATGCCGGAAGGCTAATTCTAGGGCGCGGCTATTAATATAGGGATCAAAAAAGTTTTTGCGATAGAGGGGGGACTTGGCGAGACGGCGGACAAATTCCTTCATGGAAATACTGCCATCCTTAACCTTGGATTCCAGATCGGAAATACCCAGGCTATAGGCACGGCTGATGTCCCGCTCAAAAATTTGCCGATAGGCGGCTTTAATGACCTCATTTTTCTCGGAACTGGAAAGGCCTGGCTTCATCACAAATTTGGGACGACGCTCGGCGGCATTAAAGTAAATTTGGGGCAGTTGCAGCCCTTGTAAATCGCTGGAACTCCGTTGACGTAATTTATCGGAGGGAGCGGGGGCAATGAACTCATTGAGGAGAATACCAAAGTATTGATCCACAATGGCTGTGGCTTCCTTATCCCCTTGGACATAGCTCAGGGCCGCCCGCTTCATTTCCTGGAGGGCCGCAATGGTTGCATCAATAGAGCAGGCCGCTTCAATCACCTCCCGCAGACCACGGGTATTTACGGCGATGATACTGGGATCCCCAGCAACAATGGCGTAGGTGGTGTAGCGGAGAAACCAATCTAAGTCCCGCAGGGATTTTTGCATCCGCACCGGGCCGTAGCGGGCAATATTGATGGGCTTAAAGCCTGAGGGTGTTGCCCCACCGCCCCCTGCGCTAAACACGGAGCGAAGACCTTCTAGGAAACCACCTCGCGTATCCACGTAAGTAGCCGTTCCTAGGGCCATGGCTTCCTTCATGTCAATGGCCTGGCCCGTGGTTCCCTTGGTAAATTGGGGGGCATCCTCGCTGACAGGGCGAGATAAAAAGGCCATGGGAGAGCCACCCACAAAAATGGTGTTAGCGGCCCGCGAGACAATGATTTCTGCGTTACGGGTCAGGGTCGTGGCAATCTCGATACGTTTGTTGCCAGAACGAAGATATACAGCTAGTTCATCGAGTTCACCTCGATTGAGAAACCGATCCTGTTGTTCGGCCTGGATAATTGTTGAAACGGGGACGGTTTGATAAAGTTGCGGACGGGCAACCGAGCTTCCACCACTTGCTTTGACCACCATGGTTACTAAGAGGCTCCCTATTACTTTTAATTTGACGCGCTAACTTAGATTAGAACGATTCGGGGATCCGGCGGCCAATTTTTAAGAAATGTATAGACTCGTATCGGTTTGTAACTAGATATGGGGTAATTTTATTTAAGTTTTGTTTGCTATCTTGACCAATGCACCTGATTCCCCATTCCTTAGTCTGCTCTATCCATGAGTAGCCAGAGGAATGTTAGCCTGGTAGTAGCGAGAGTGGGGCAAGAAAAAGAAATGGCAGCATTATTAACGGATCGCCAAATTGAAGAGCAACTACTCCAACTGCCGGGTTGGGCCCGCACCGGTAACGAGATTGAACAGGTGTTCACATTTGCGGACTTTTTGGGGGCGATCGCCTTTGTGAATCGTCTAGTGGAACCGGCGGAAACCGCTGGCCATCACCCAGATATTAGTATCTCATGGAATAAAGTAACGATTCGTCTCTCCACCCATGATGCGGGGGGATTAACGGAAAAAGATTTTTCTCTGGCTCAACAGATTACTGACCTTGCTTAATATCCCTTAAATTATTGTTTAATCTCTGGGGAGACCTGTTTCTCAAGGACGGTATTCTGCCATGCGCCGCTGCATTTTTGAGTGATTTTCAGAGTCAGAAACTAGATGGATCCATCCTTTGTCTTTTCCTCAACGGTCTTTTTAACCCTGCTATTGGGCATCGGTTTATTTTTCTTTGTGCGTGCCTCGACGAAGGAGCGCATTGAGGTACGACAATTTGTGATAGATGAAAAGGCTGAGGTGCTTTTACCCCGGATTCAGTCCTATTTCCGCGATCGCGCCTATCAGGTCATTTCCGTAAATCCAGACAACCAACGGGTCACCCTAGAAGGGATGGTGGCCGCCAGTCTATTTTTAGCGGTTCTTTTAACCCTTTTGGCGATCGCTGGTTTAGCCTGTTTAGCCTTGGTGTTCGCGTTTCTTTGGCCCAATACCGGCCCATTTTGGTTTTTACTGGTGGCGATCGCCCCGGTTGCGCCTTGGTTTTATTGGCAGGGGGCCCAGCGAAAAGAGCAGGTCATTCTAGAGGTGGCGGTAGACTCCCCCAGCAATGCCACGATCCTCAAGGTAACCGGCCATCGGGACGAACTCCTGTCCTTGGCCAAAACCTTGGAACCGGAAGGCTAATACCGTAGCGGCATCTATGGAACCCGTCCGGGTAAATCGAGTGTTAGCATGACTTTATCAGATACAGATCAGATACAGTCCGCTGGCTTTAGAACGTTACTATTTGCCTCTGGTCAGCTTAATCTTTATTTCTGGAGTCTTTTTTGATTCAATCTCCGTCTCGACTGTGGAGCGATCGCCCTAGCTCTGCCATAGGTTTACCCGTCATTTCAGGTTGGGAAGCTGAACTCCAGGAACTTTATCGATCCACTCCACCATCATCCTTTAGCAGTGATATTAATCCGACCCATGTCACTGGGACCTTTGCCTGCGCCCTGCATATGCATCAACCGACCATTCCGGCGGCAGAGGGCCTGATCAGTAATCTTCAGCACATGCTTAACCATCCCCAAGAGGGGGACAATCATAACGCTGAAACCTTTCTCTGGTGCTATCGCCGCATGGGAGAATGGATACCGGAATTAGTGGCCCAGGGCTGTCAACCGCGAATTATGCTGGATTACTCCGGTAATTTACTGTGGGGACTGGAACAAATGGGGCAAACCACGGCCCTAGATGCCCTCAAGCGTCTTGCCTGCGATCGCCAGTATGCCCTCAATGTGGAATGGCTAGGGACGATGTGGAGTCATGCGGTGGTTCCCTCCACCCCCATTGCCGATATTAAGTTACAAGTCCAGGCGTGGCAGCATCAATTTGTGGCTCTTTTTGGCCCAGAAGCCTTGCAACGGGTGAAGGGATTTTCCCTGCCGGAGATGCATTTACCCAACCACCCAGATACCCTGTACCATTTTTTAGATGTTTTACTCTCCTGTGGCTACGAGTGGTTACTCGTTCAAGAACATTCTGTAGAACGTCTGGATGGTTCCCCTCTACATCAAGCAGATAAGTACGTGCCCAATGCCCTAGTGGCCCGCAATTCCCAGGGGCAGACGTTGCAAATGCCAGTTTTGATCAAAACCCAGGGTTCGGACACCAAATTGGTGGCCCAGATGCAACCCTACCATGAAGCCCAATACCTCGGTCAACAGCCTTGGCTGAGTGCCATCCACCCCCCCTGTGTCAGCCAGATTGCCGATGGCGAAAATGGCGGTGTCATGATGAATGAGTATGCCCGAGACTTTCATCCGGTTTGGCATCAAATTAAGGACAATGGGCGATCGCACCCTGGGGTGGTTGGTCTCAATGGCACCGAATACCTTAACCTGATTCGTCACCAGGGCTTTACGGTTCAGGATTTTCCCCAGTGTCAAGCCGTCCAACAGCACAAAATTTGGCAACGTGTTGACCTCGAAAAACCTAGCAGCACAGCCGTTGAAGCAGCGATTCAGCAATTAAAGGACACCGACCCCCATTTTTCCTTGGATGGGGCATCCTGGACAAACCACTTGAGTTGGGTGCAGGGCTACGAAAATGTTTTAGGGCCCATGGAAGACCTGAGTAAGCGATTTCACCACGTCTATGATCCCCTTGTGGCCGCTAATCCCCAGGTGACTCAGCGGAGCGATTATCAAGAAGCCTTACTCTATACCCTACTACTGCAAACCAGTTGCTTCCGCTACTGGGGCCAGGGCACATGGACGGACTATGCCCAGCAACTTTACGATCGCGGTCTCGCGGCCTTAAATCCTGCAGAAACCTAATCCATACCTAAATCCATAACGGGCCTTAGTCTTCAATCCAAGGCCCTTGGGGATAATGTAGAACTCTTGTCCCAGAGAATTTGCTGAAAAATCAAATCCCGATAAAAATAGTCGGGTATGTTTGACAAGTCTTTTTTGGGGGTGTTAGCATCAGTTCAATTCCACTGGATGGTATGACTCCATGACCGCAACTGCTACCGCTGCTACGACTTCTGCCCATTTCACCCACCTCAAGTGCAAGGAATGCGGGGCCGAATACGAACCCCAAGCGATTCATGTGTGTGAATATTGCTTTGGTCCCCTAGAAGTGCGCTACGACATTAGCCAGTTAGCCAATACGGTGACGCGCCAGACCATTGAAGCGGGGCCCCATTCCATTTGGCGGTATCGTCCCTTTTTGCCGGTCACCTCGGACAATCCCATTGACGTGGGTACGGGCATGACTCCCCTGGTGAAGGCGAATCGGTTGGCACGGCGGTTAGGCCTAAAAAATCTCTACATTAAAAATGATGCGGTGAATATGCCCACCCTCAGTTTTAAGGATCGGGTGGTCTCCGTTGCCCTGACCCGGGCCCGGGAATTGGGCTTTACGACGGTGTCCTGTGCCAGTACCGGAAATTTGGCGAACTCTACAGCCGCGATCGCTGCCCATGCCGGCCTCGATTGTTGTGTATTTATTCCCGCCGACTTAGAAGCAGGCAAGGTGCTAGGAACCTTAATTTACGCCCCCACAGTGATGGCGGTACAGGGCAACTATGATCAAGTGAATCGCCTCTGCTCAGAAGTGGCCAATACTCATGGCTGGGGCTTTGTAAATATTAATTTGCGTCCCTACTACTCCGAAGGTTCCAAGACCCTGGGCTATGAAGTGATTGAACAGTTGGGGTGGGAACTGCCGGATCATGTGGTGGCTCCCCTGGCCTCCGGTTCCCTCTATACCAAAATCTATAAGGGCTTCCGGGAATTTGTGGAAGTGGGTCTAGTGGAGGATAAGGCAGTTCGCTTCAGTGGGGCCCAAGCCGAGGGATGCTCCCCCATTGCCCAAGCCTTTCGGGAAAACCGGGATTTTGTCACCCCAGTGAAACCCAATACCATTGCTAAGTCCATTGCGATCGGGAATCCTGCCGATGGTGTCTATGCCCTAGATATTGCCCGGAAAACCCAGGGGCAAATTGAGTCAGTCACCGATGCCGAAATCGTGGCGGGTATTAAACTGCTGGCAGAGACCGAGGGCATCTTTACGGAAACCGCCGGGGGCACGACCATTGCCGTTCTTGAAAAACTGGTGGCTGCTGGAAAAATCGACCCGGAGGAAAAAACCGTGGTCTACATTACCGGCAATGGCTTGAAAACCCAGGAAGCGATCCAGGGCTGTATTGGTGAACCCCTCACCATTGAACCCAAATTGGCCAGTTTTGAGCGGGCCCTGGAGCGGTCGCGTACCCTAGAACGGTTGGAATGGGAGCCAGTGCTAGTGTAATTGTGGTTTATTTTGGGCAGTTGTTGTATTCTTGGAGAGATCAAAAGGCAAATTTATGGCTGTTAAAGTTTTAATTCCTACCCCGCTACAAAAACTCACCCGCGATCAGGCGACCTTGGAATGCCAAGCGGGTTCAATTACGGAGCTACTGGATAGTCTGGAACAGGATTGTCCCGGCATTAAGGGACGACTCTGTGATGAATCGGGTCAATTACGGCGATTTGTGAATTTCTACGTCAATAACGAAGACATTCGCTTTTTAGATGGCCCGGAAACGCCCTTGAGCGATGGTGATGAGGTGAGTATTATTCCCGCGATCGCCGGGGGTTAAATTTTTTCCTAATGGAACGACTCATTTCCTTGTTGGGGTTGTTCGTCTTTATTGGGATTGCCTATGCGCTCTCGGTGAAACGGGCGGCAATTAATTGGCGAACTCTCCTGTGGGGGGTTGCTCTGCAAATTTCCATCGGCGTTATTATTCTCCGCTTGCCCATTGGCTATCAATTTTTCCAGGCCTTGGGGAATGGCATCGGTTACTTTCTTAATTTTTCCGATGTCGGAGCCGAATTTGTGTTTGGCCCGGATTTTGCCGATCACTTCATTGCCTTTAAGGTGATGCCGACGATTATATTTTTCTCGTCATTTATTACCATCCTTTACCATTACGGTATTTTGCAGCGGGTGGTGCAGTGGCTATCCGTCGCGATGGTCAAAACCATGAAAACCTCCGGCAGTGAGTCCCTAGTCTGTGCGGCGAATGTCTTTGTCGGCCCGGCGGAAGCACCGCTGCTTGTCAAACCCTACGTCAAGGATATGACCCTTTCGGAACTGCACGCGATTATGACCTGTGGATTTGCGACGATCGCCGGCGGAGTCATGGCTGCCTATATTTCCCTGGGCATTCCCGCCGAGCATTTAATTGCTGCCTCCGTCATGTCGGCTCCGGCGGCCCTGGGGATTTCTAAGGTGATGTATCCAGAAACCGATACGCCGCTTACCCTGGGGGATCATGGGGATACCCAGGTTCAGCGCACCAGTATTAATGTAATTGATGCGGCCACCATCGGGGCCCTCGATGGCATGAAATTGGCCTTGAACATTGTTGCCTTACTGATTGCCTTTACGGCCCTGGTTGCCGCCATCAACGGGTTATTGCAAGTGTTGGGGGGCTGGATAAATTTTCCCCAGTTATCCTTGGAGTGGATTTTTTCCTTTGTATTTGCGCCCATTGCCTGGTTAATGGGGGTGCCCTGGCAGGATGTGGGCCAGGTAGGAATTTTACTGGGTAAGAAAACGGTTTTGAATGAATTCTTTGCCTACCTCGATCTCAGTGCGCTGATGAATAATGCTGCTGAGATTGCCGCTGGAGAGGTTGAAGCGGGGACAGTTCCGGTGATTTCCCAGCGATCGCAAATTTTAGCCACCTACGCCCTGTGTGGATTTTCTAGCTTGACGGCCATTGGCATTCAAATTGGCGGCATTGGCGCGATCGCCCCCTCACGGCAACACGATCTGGCCCGTTTAGGCCTCCGAGCCATGATTGGTGGCTCCCTCGCCTGTTTTATGACCGCCTCTATCGCCGGAGTATTACTCTAACGTGAGTTCGGTTGATCAATCACCGTCTCAATAATGGCCCGTTTTCTGAGCATCAAGCGATCACTCAATCCCAACAAACGATTCTTCATGTTGCCTCGTAGCTTCGTGATCATTTGTATGACCTTATCCCGAACTCACGTTGCGATAGCTGTCGCCTGTTTCCTTAGAACATTGCAATAGGAAGCGATTAACTCGCAAAACACTGAGTGATCCGCTGCATTGCTTCAGTCACATTCTCCCGACTGTTGAAGGCAGAAATCCGAAAATAACCCTCACCGGCGGCACCAAACCCTGAACCAGGGGTTCCCACCACATGGCACGTTTGTAGCAACTCATCAAAAAAGTCCCAGCTAGAGAGGCCTTCAGGGGTCTTCAACCAAACATAGGGGGCATTCACACCACCATAAACGGCAAACCCAGCCTGGGTTAGTTCTTCGCGGATCAGTCGGGCATTTTCCAGGTAAAAACGTATCAACCCTTGCACCTGGGCTTGGCCTTCCGGGGTATACACCGCTTCCGCCCCCCGCTGGACAATGTAGGACACCCCATTAAATTTGGTCGATTGTCGCCGTTGCCACAAATGCCATAGGGATACGGCTTCATGGCCAGGGGTTGGCGTCATGCCCATGAGGGATTTTGGCGCCACCGTAAAGGCACAACGGGTTCCCGTAAAGCCAGCATTTTTAGAGAAGGAACGAAACTCGATCGCACAGTCCCGGGCCCCAGGAATTTCGTAGATGGAATGGGGAATGGCCGGATCCGTAATAAAGGCTTCGTAGGCGGCATCAAAGAAAATAATCGATTGATGGGCAAGGGCATAGGTAACCCAAGCTTGCAAGTACTCCCGTGTGGCTACGGCTCCCGTGGGATTATTGGGAAAACACAGATAAATTAAATCAACGTTTTGAGTAGGAAGGGTGGCTTGAAATTGATTGTTGGCGGTAATGGGCAAATACACCAAGCCTGCGTACTCGCCGAGATCATTAGCGGGGCCGGTGTGACCTGCCATCACATTGGTATCGACATAGACGGGATATACCGGATCCGTGACCGCGATGGTATTCTCATTGCCAAAAATATCTAAAATATTGCCCGTATCACACTTGGAGCCATCGGAAATGAAAATCTCACTGGCATCAATGTCACAGCCTCGAGATTGGTAATCGTGGGCAGCAATCTTCTCCCGTAGCCAACTGTAACCCTGTTCCGGGCCATAGCCCTTAAAGCGATCGCGATCGCTCATATCTTCAATGGCAGCTACCATGGCTTGACGACATGCTGCCGGTAATGGCTCCGTGACATCGCCAATGCCTAAGCGAATCAGGGGAGCATCGGCATGGGTTTCCAGAAAGGTATGGACGCGCCGAGAGATTTCTGGAAAGAGATAGCCCGCTTTCAGTTTGAGGTAATGCTCATTAATTGTAGCCATGGAGGAAAATAATATCCAAGAATATTTAGCAGCTTAATGGATAGTTGGCAGACACTCACTGCTCAACAGTAATGGGGCCACCAAGCTATTTGACAAGCTACTTTTAAGTGTACCAAAGCCGATACTCAGGCTAATACCCGCAAAACCGTGGGAATGTGATCCACCCCATGGAGATGCTCAATTTCTTTCATGGCCTGGCGAAATTCCCCTTCCCGTACCTGATGGGTGACAACCACAATTTCCGCCAGGTTTTCCTTTACGCCAATTTGGACGAGGGATTCTAAACTCACGCCATGGTTGCCAAAGCAGGTACCCAATTTGCCGAGTACCCCTGGATGATCCTGGGCCAACAGACGGGCGTAGAAACGACTCATCACCTGGGTAATCGGGGCAATGGTGCAATAATGGCGATGACTACAGGTGAGGAGGGGGTGATTGACCTTGCCCATGGGTAGGAGAGCGGCAATGTTAATCAGATCGGCAACAACCGCACTGGCGGTGGGCCCGGCCCCGGCCCCTGGGCCATAGAACATGACCTGACCTAAGGGTTCCCCCTCTAGAAGAACCGCATTATATACGCCATTAACGCCAGCGAGGGGATGGTCTAGGGGGACAAGGGTGGGATGAACCCGCACATCTAGACTATCGCTGCCACGATGGGCATCCCGATGGGCGATCGCCAGTAATTTAATCACAAAGCCTAGTTTTTCCGCATAGGCAATATCCACCGCCGTTACGCCGCGAATACCTTCACAGTGAACCTGATCTAATTTGATCCGACCATTAAAGGCCAAGGAGGCAAGAATGGCGATTTTATCCGCCGCATCTAACCCATCAATATCGGTGCTGGGGTCTGCTTCCGCATAACCTAACCGCTGGGCATCGGCCAAAATGGAATCAAACTCCCCCTTTTCCTGCTGCATTCGGGTCAAAATATAGTTGGTGGTGCCATTGAGAATGCCGGTGAGGGTATGGATACGATTGCCCCCTAGGCTTTGTTTCATCGGTTGGATAACCGGAATGCCCCCCGCGACCGCCGCTTCCAACATCACGTAAACCCCCGCTGCATTGGCCGCCGTAAAAATTTCATTCCCATAACGGGCAATAACTGCTTTGTTGGCGGTGACAATATGCTTCCCCTGGGCGATCGCCGTCAAAATCAAGGATCGGGCTGGCTCTAGTCCTCCCAAGACTTCCACAACAATATCAATATCTGGATGACGGACAATGGCCTCTAGGTCTGTGGTTAGGATTCCCGCCGGCAGCGTGATTGGACGAGGTTTGCTGACATCTTTGACACCAACGGCAGCAATAGATAACCAACGCAGAAGGGGATGACGCTTTTCACTATCCAAAAGAACTTGGGCAACACCGCCGCCAACGGTTCCTAAGCCCAGTAAACCAATCTTGTAAGTCACCGAATTGTACCTGTTGTACTGTCTGCCTTAATTTTACTGAGGTGTTGGCATTCAGGGGCGATCCTGCATGGAGATACCCTTTCCCTGTTTCCTACTCTGTCCGCTCCCGCTTTTTTGCATATTTTTTATTTTCTATTAATTTTCCAAAAGAGTGCCACAGCGTTTGCAGTGGTAAGCATCGGGATCATGGAAAAGTAAACCACAATTAGGGCAGGGAGACTCCACCTGACGGGTTGTTTTCACCAGTTGCTTAATTAAATCGCCGATCTGCCAGGGAATGAGGGCAATGCCGGTAAAAATCATGGAAACGGTGAGGAGCCGCCCCACTTCGGAAATGGGGGCAATGTCGCCAAATCCCACGGTGGTCATTGTCACTACCGCAAAATAAAAGGCATCTAAAAAGGTCGCAAATTCTTGGGGGTTGACGATATGCTCGGTCTGATAAATGAGGCCCGAGTACACAAATAAAATCGCTAGGAGGGTTAGTAAAATCCGACCAAAAATAATCGTATCACTGACATTTAAGGCCCCCAGCAGCGATCGCCCCTCTAGGAATCGAAATAAACGAAGAATCCGAAACCAGCGAAAGACACGAATAAAGGTAATATCGACAAGTCCAATAAAAAATGGAACCAAGGTCAATAAATCGATCAGGGAATAAATACTCACCATATAACTGAACCATTTTTCCGCCAGCCACAGCCGCAACACATACTCCGCTGCAAAAATCACTAAAATAATCCAGTTAATCCCATCTAGGGTTTGGCTAATCTGTTCTGGAAGCGTGTAGGTTTCAGAAATAAAAATGACCAAGGAGAAAAGAACCAAAACCATAGCAACAATATCCAGGGCGGCCTCCTGATCCCGCAGCCATGCTCTCAAGGATTGCTCGGAACGCTTGGGAGATTCTTTTTGCTGTTTAATGGGAGGGGCCATGGCGGGTCTTGGGGATACTCAATCTTGCATAGGGTCAATGGTTGAAGGTTATGGCTACAATACATAAGGTCATTAATGGATTGTACGTCAGACATTTTCTAATGCAACTTCCCGTTCTTCACCTTAGCCAACACCTGAGCCAGGCCAGCCCTCGCCACAGACTCCTCCTAGGGTTGGGTCTGGGGATTCCTCTGGTCGTCCTGGTGGGATTAATGATCAAAGGCTCTACACCGGCCCAAACCCTTGACCAGCCCCAAGCAATATCCCAGGAGGGGCCCTTACCTGATCCGATGTTACCCAGCGATCGGTTATCGGGCGATCGCCCCACTGGAATGATTCAAGCTCTCACCTCCGGCGCAGAAATATCACTTTTAGAACGCTCCGCCAATCGCCGCAATCCCCGTCCCTTACTCAATGGCAAAGATCCCCTCCTGGCCAGGGTCTCCCCCACTCCATCTTCAACCACCCAGGTTAACCGTTCCCCAGCGGCTCTGCCCACCACACCAGGGCCGGCGGCCTCTCCCCTAGCGGCCTTACCCGCACCACCACGAACCCTACAATCGATCCCCCCCAGTCAGGGGCCAGCCCCCCACGTGCGGGTTGCCATTTCTCGCGGCCAGACCAGTTTAGGGGTGGGAGCATCCACCACCGCCAGCTTGAGTAGTGATCAAGGCCAATCCCTGGGTAGTTTAGCTCCCGGCCAAGCTGCATCCGTACAATTGAGAGACGGTCATTTGCTGTGGAATGGCCAAGCCCTGGCCCGCTCCCTCTGGATTACGCCCCAATCCGGTGGTCTCACCTATGTGGATGGTCGCTGGTATCGGGGTAAAGTGCGTCTGGTGGCCGAGTCCAGTTCAATTACGGCCGTCAACCAGGTGGATCTGGAGCAATATCTTGTGAGTGTGGTGGGTGCGGAAGTCTATCCCAGTTGGCCCATGGATACCCTCAAGGCCCAGGCGATCGCCGCCCGTTCCTATGCCCTCGCCCAAATGTTCAGCCCCGCCAATCGCTTCTTTGATTTGGGCAATGATGAACGCTGGCAAGTTTATAAAGGAACGGAGAGCGAGTGGAATACTAGCCAACAGGCCGTTGAAGCCACCCGTGGTATTGTCTTGACCAAAAGTGGTCGGGTTCTCGTGTCTATGTATGCGGCTACCGATGATATTGTCCGGGATGTCTTTGGCGGCCGGGGCATGAGTCAAACTGGAGCCTACGAACTGGCAAAACAGGGATTTAGTTACCTAGATATTTTGGCAACGTATTATCCTGGGGCTGGGTTATCCCAAGTGCAGCTACAGTAGGAGCATCAGAATAAACGACGAATCATGACGAAAAAAACTTAAAAAGAGTTTAGAGGAATTGTATTGAGGAATCACGATGTTAGCCCGGGTCTGGAGTGCCGCTCTTTTAGGGATTGAGGCTATTCCGGTTGGTGTGGAGGTGGATGTATCCGGTGGCTTACCTGGCATTGTTGTTGTTGGTTTGCCGGACACGGCGGTGCAGGAGGCCCGCGAACGGGTTAAAACCGCCCTACGAAATGCGGGCTACGCATTCCCCATGCGGCGAATTGTCGTCAACCTCACTCCCGCAGATCTACGCAAGGAAGGGCCCAGTTTTGATTTGCCCATTAGTATGGGTATTTTAGCAGCCTCCGATCAAGTGGCGACGGATATCCTCGGGGATCATCTATTTCTGGGGGAAGTGTCCTTAGATGGTAGCTTGCGGCCGGTAGCAGGGGTCTTGGCGATCGCCGCCACTGCCAAAGAACAGGGCATTACCGGCCTCATTGTACCGACGGGCAATTTGCAGGAAGCCGCCGTCGTTGCCGGCCTCAAGGTCTATGGCTTTAACCACCTTGGGGATGTGGCTGCGTTTCTCAATGATCCAAGCAGCTATCAACAACCCACAACGCCCCCCCCAACCGCGTCATCGGGACTTGTTTCATCGCCACTCCTAGATCTAAAAGATGTCAAGGGCCAGTCCCATGCTCGACGGGCCTTAGAAATTGCGGCAGCAGGGGGACATAATCTCATCTTTGTCGGCCCCCCAGGCAGTGGTAAAACCATGTTGGCCCGACGTTTACCGGGAATTTTACCCCCCCTCAGTTTTGATGAAGCCCTAGAAGTCACCAAGATTCACTCCGTTGCTGGCTTGCTCAAGGAACGGGGACAATTGATTCAATCTCGTCCCTTCCGGAGTCCGCATCATTCGGCATCGGGGCCAGCCCTCGTCGGCGGGGGTAGTTTTCCCCGCCCCGGTGAAATTTCCCTCGCTCACAGGGGGATTTTATTCATGGATGAATTAACTGAGTTTAAGCGAGATGTCCTCGAATTTTTGCGTCAACCCTTAGAGGATGGTCAGGTCACCATTTCCCGGGCCCGCCAGTCCGTTACTTTTCCTGCCCAATTTACCCTAGTGGCCAGTACCAATCCCTGCCCCTGTGGCTACTTTGGCGATCCAGTACAGGCCTGCACCTGCTCCCCCCGCCAGCGACAACAGTATTGGGCTAAATTATCCGGCCCCTTAATGGATCGCATTGATCTACAAGTCACCGTCAGCCGACTGAAACCGGAAGAAATTACCCGCCAATCCACGGGAGAAGCATCGGAGTTGGTGGGGCAGCGAGTTGCAAGAGCCAGGGATCGCGCCCTAGAACGTTTTAAGAACGAGAAAAATCTGCATTGCAATGCCCAAATGCAAAGTCGCCACCTGCGCCGTTGGTGTGTCCTAGATTCCACCTCTCGCCAACTCCTGGAAACGGCGATCGCAAAACTAAGTCTGTCCGCCCGCGCCACCGATCGCATCCTCAAAGTCGCCCGCACCATTGCCGATTTAGCCGGCCAAGATACCCTTGCCCCCGCCCATGTTGCCGAAGCCATTCAATATCGCACCATTGATCGAGTGCCATAGCACAAGTTACGAAGGTTCTTACACAGGATCAAAAAAACAAAAAAATAGGCTGACCCCATCGAGCCAGCCCATCATTTAGTCTTATTTAGGAACGCGCACTTGACAATCCGAGTATTGCCCTTAGCTATGAACCACGAGCTTGACATTAGCGTTTTGTAAGCCAGGACGCTTCACCTGCGACAAGGTTTGGTTAATGGCATACTTTTGATTAATGGCATTGATTAACTCAGTTTGGTTGTGCTTTTTGGCCACACCCCAGAGATCGGCAATCAAATCAAAGGTACCATTGGCATTCTGAGACCAGCCTAGATCGTACTCACCATCTAAAACTGCCACAATATCTGAGCGAACCCGTTGGCCATTGTAGCCTCGGACATCGGCATCGGTTTTGATGGCAATACCCAGATCCTGCAAGGAGCACTTCAGGATTTCGGCATCAGTGATTTTGGTGCGAAGGGTGCTGAAATGAGACATGATTGGATTTCCTCCAGATTGAGACAAACATAGTACGGGACTGAATGAACCACAATTTATGCTAGGCAAACCCCTGTGGTTTGGGTCTTTCTCCCGTCGGGGAACGGAAGCAAGCTTGTTAAAACTCCAGCCGTTGATACTCGGCGACTGAAGCGGCCGCTGGTCGGGCCCGTTGCCTGGCCCAATCTCGTAGGGCCGTAACTTGTTCGTGCATGGTTTTGGAAAGGGGTTGGGTGGCACGACTTGAGGCAATAATATCTAGTTGGGTAAATTCCCGTCCCTGGGCAAAGGCTTCGTACATGGCAGCGACGATCGCCTGTTCAATTTCTGCCCCGGAAAAGCCATCACAGACACTCGCTAACTGATCTAAATCAAAACGGTCAATGTCATGGCGGCGTTTGGACAGATGAATCCGAAAAATATCCTTGCGTTCTTCCGCATTGGGTAAATCGACAAAGAAAATCTCATCAAAACGACCCTTGCGGAGAAACTCACCGGGCAAACGTTCGACACGGTTAGCTGTGGCAAGGACAAAAACAGGAGAGGTCTTTTCCTGCATCCAAGTGAGGAAGGAGCCAAAAATTCGACTAGAAGTGCCGCCATCAGAATCGGCCGAACCAGCCCCGCCGGCAAAGGCCTTATCCATTTCATCAATAAATAGAATGGCTGGAGAAATAGATTCAGCGGTTTTCAGGGCACTGCGGAGATTCGCTTCCGATCGCCCCACCATGGAGCCATCGTAGACCCGGCCCATATCCAACCGCAGCAGAGGCAACCCCCACAGCCGAGAGGTGGTTTTAGCAATGAGGGATTTACCACAGCCCGGTACACCCAAAATAAGCATCCCCTTGGGTTGGGGCAGGCCATACTCCCGTGCTTTTTCCGAGAATGCGTTATCCCGTTGCTGTAGCCAAACCTTAAGCTCTTCTAGACCACCCACCGAGTCGATGGTATCATCCACATCCATGTATTCCAGGATGCCATTGCGACGAATGAGTTGCTTTTTCTCCGAGAGAATGACATCTACTTCCCCATCGCTAAGGCGACCGGCGGTAACCTTGGCTTTGCGATAGACCTTTTGGGCTTCGTCTCGGGTTAAGCCTAGGGCTGCCTTCAGGAGTTTTTCTCGCACCTCTGGGGTCAGTTGTCGATTGCGCTGGCCATTCACCTGCTCCGAGAGAACATCATCCAGTTCCGCAATATTGGGGAGGGGATAATCAACAACGGCCACTTCTTTTTCTAGCTCTACGGGAATCCGTTGGGCCGCTTCCGGCGACATTAAAATAATCGTTTTTTGGCTGGTCTTGAAACTGGCGATCGCATCTCGCAGGGAGCGGGTGACTGGTGGCGAATCAATAAAGGGATGGAGGTCTTTGAAAACATAAATGCCCGGTTCCCGTTGATGAACCACCCACTGAATCGCCGCCTCTGGAGAGACCGTATTGTGATGATTGGTATTGCGCGCCTGGCCGTACTCCACCATGCCATGGGTGACAGTCCAAATAAATAGACGGCGAGGGCTTTTTCCTTGACTTTGATTCTGGGCAATTTCGGGATTCTGGGCAATTTGGGCGATGGTTTGCTCTGCCCGCTCTTCCTCGGAGGTTAATAAATAGATCAGGGGATACTGGGCCTGAATTAAAATACCGAGTTCTTCTTGCATTGCCATCACCCCCTTTTGTTAATTCTTTAGTGGATTGAAGTGGATTATTTTAAGTCGATACGACTTAGATTTATGAAACTAATAAATGATCGGACACGAACGGGTGGGAAAATAAAAAATTGAATGGGGAACATTGCTCGGATTGTGATCTTCCGAACGTTCCAAATTCAACATCTTACCCTGACCCTTGGACCCCTAATCTAAAGGATTAGACGAGTTAAACTAAAAATGAGTCAAACAAATCGCCTAGCGAGCAGCGACCAACTCAGTGGGCAGGGTGGGAACAGTTAAACCCTCATCATCGATTACCGTGGGCTGATTGGCCAGGGATGCCAACTCATTGCCGCGAACAACTAAGGCGCTGGCGCATTCTGGGCAGCTATAGACCCGGTGAGCTTCACCATGGCGGTTCGCGTCTGCTTCAGCCACCAACTCAGCATGTTCTAAGTAAAACTCAATTGCCCGCTCCGCTAGGGCAGACATGGTTTCCTGCTGAACGACGGATGAAATCTTTAACTGACGATGCAGTTCCGACGGCAAATACAATGTAACTTTCTGTTTGTCTTCCATAAGAAGGTAAAGAATATGTACCTAAAAGGTATTGAATGCTAGTCTAGACCAAAAAAACGGAAAAGCGTCAAAAACGTTACTTAACTTTACATTTGGCGTTACATCCGTTACATGGATACTCCCTAGCCGTTCCCCTAGGGGAGACTGAGCCTAGGTTAAAATACTGGCCAAGAGGGCTTTTTGGGCATGGAGTCGGTTTTCTGCCTGTTCCCACACCCGGGATTGGGGGCCTTCCAGAACGGCGGCGGTAATTTCTTCTTCCCGGTGGGCAGGTAGACAATGGAGAACAATGGCTTGGGAGTCTGCCTGCTGCAAAATATGATCATTGATTTGATAGGGCTGAAAGAGGGGAAGTCGATCGGCGGCTTCACTTTCCTGGCCCATGCTGGCCCACACATCGGTATAGAGGGCATGGGCCCCCTGGGCCGCGACGACGGGATCACTGGTGATGGTCACTTCACTTTTAGTGGCGGCGATCGCCTGGGCCTGTTCCACAATGGCTGCTAGGGGTAGGAAACCCGGTGGAGCGGCAATGCGAATATTAACGCCAACGAGGGCACACCCCAACAGGAGGGAATGGGCCACATTGTTGCCGTCACCAATGTAGGTCAAGGTAAGGCCCGATAGTCCGCCAAAGGATTCCTGTAGGGTTAACAAATCCGCCAAAATTTGACAGGGGTGTTCCAGATCGGTGAGGGCATTGATCACCGGAATTCTGGCATGGTCGGCAATGGTGGTTAGGTCAGCCTGGGCAAAGGTGCGTACCGCTAGGGCATCCAGATAGCGATCGAGGACACGGGCCGTATCTGCCAAGGGTTCCCCCCGTCCCACCTGGGTAGATTGGGGATGGAGATCAATGATTTGCCCCCCCAATTGATACATGGCTACGGAAAAACTAACCCGGGTGCGGGTAGAGGCTTTTTGAAACAGTAAACCTAGAACCTTGGCACATTTTGGGGCGATCGCCCCGACTTTCATCTGGGTGGCAAACTCTAGGAGATAGAGCAATTCCGAGGGTTGTAAATCCCCTAGGCTTAATAGATCCCGACCCCGTAAACCTTCCATACTCCCCTCTTACCCACAACTGGTTTCTTACACTGTGCTTGTAGCTTATCTGAAACCACGATTGTGGGAAACATAGTGGCAAAAATCCTTAGGGATTCTAGATATGGATCTGGGTATCAATTCCTCACCCTAGTCCCTCTAGGTAATCTTGCACCTGATGGCGACGCTGGGGTTGGCGCAATTTTTGCAGGGCGCGATGTTCAATCTGACGAACCCGTTCCCGAGAGAGGCCAACCTGTTTACCCGTTTCCGTTAAGGAGCAGGCAGATTCCTGTCCTAAGCCAAACCGGAGAACAATGACTTGCCGCTCCCGATCGCTCAGATCACTCAACAGTTGGCGGATATCCTGTTGGAGAGCTTCCTGAACCAGTCGGGCATCGGGAGAAATCTCCGTTGTTTCTAGCAGATCTTGCAATTCAGTATCCTTATCTTTGCCCACCTTGGTTTCTAGGGAAATGGCGCGGGGTACCCGTCCGAGGGTGTCACGGACATCCTCCACTGTCACATTCAACTCTGCGGCAATATCCTTCAAGGTGGGTGTACGGCCATGGGTTTGGGATAATTGACGTTGAGCTTTTTTGATCCGGTTGAGTTTTTCTACCACATGAACCGGTAAGCGGATGGTACGACTTTGGCTGGCGATCGCCCGGGTAATACTTTGGCGAATCCACCAGTAGGAATAGGTACTAAAACGATAGCCCTTGGACGGATCAAACTTTTCTACGGCCCGCTCTAGCCCTAAATTACCCTCTTGAATTAAATCTAGGAACTCAACTCCCCGATGCTGATACTTTTTGGCCACGGAAACCACTAAACGCAGATTGGCATTCATGAGGCGATGTTTAGCGGCTATCCCCTGTTTTTGAATCACCTCTAGTTCCGCCACGGAGATCCCCAAGGCTTGGGCCCAGACAGCTTGACCTTGATGGAGGAATTGGCGCAGTTCCATCACCGACAGATGGGCAGCTATGGCCCACTGCTCTAAGGAAGGGCGTTGCCCCCGTTGACTGGCCAGGCGATCGTGAATCTGCCACAGGTCTTGGAGGTGGGCCAAGGTGGAATTTCCGGCTTTAATGCGCCGATCTCGTTCTCCTAAAGCATCTTGATAACGCTTTACCCGCTGGGCTTGGGTAATTTCCTCGGCATGATTCAATAGGCGAACTCGGCCAATTTCACGGAGATAGACACGCACCAGATCCGTCGTTTGCCGCTGGGTTGCCAGGGCTTCTGGGCCATCTAAAGGATAGGAAATGTCTAAGCTTGCTAAGTCCATGGGGGAACAGGTTGATGGTAGTTCAGGCATTGAAATTGAATGAATCATGAATGGATTACCCACAGAAACGGGACACGGAATAGGTGATGGCGTGATGGAGCAAAACGCTTTTTTCTTACTATTTAACTTAAGCTGTTTAATAGAGGCAGACCGTGACCCCACCGGAGGGATGGGTGTGATGTTGATCAATAGGATGGTCGAGCCTACCTGACCTAGTGCGACCTAGAACAACAATTAACTCACCCCGAGAATGGAGTACGGCTGACAATGGCCTGGGAAATTGAACGTAAATTTTTAGTCCAAAGCGATCGCTGGCAGGATGATGCCGATGTCGGTATTGCCTATGCCCAGGGCTATCTGTCCACTCATCCAGATCGGAGTGTGCGGGTGCGGATTGCCGGCGATCGCGGCTATTTAACTATTAAGGGAAAAAGCGAGGGACTACGCCGCCGGGAGTTTAATTACGCCATTCCGGTGGATGAGGCCTGGGATTTACTGGAGCATTTGTGCCCACCCCCCCTCATTGAAAAAACACGCTATCGATTACCGTTGGGGGATGTGGTTTGGGAAATTGATGAATTTGCGGGAGACAACGAAGGGCTAATTATTGCGGAAGTGGAATTGAACCACCCAGAGCAAACCCTCTCCTTGCCGGACTGGTTGGGGGAAGAAGTGACCCATGATCCCCGTTACTATAATGCCCAACTCAGTCAAATTCCCTATCGCCAGTGGGATGATCCTATGGGGTATCCTGAATCCGCTCCCACCAAATAGTTAGTTTAGTCTGCTCCGACTGTTAGGAGGGGCAACTTAGTAACTACTGCTTTAGACAAGGTGTAAGGACATCAAACCCTTTGTAAAAGGTTATCCTTGAGAAAGAGTTTTGTCCTCATCGCTGTTAAGTATGTCGAAACAGACCTATAGCTGGAAACGTTTTTGGTGCCCTCGATCAGGTACCATAAATCTAGCTGACGGTGGTTTTCTATATGATCCAGATACAGAATGGGGCAAGGCGTGTAATCCAGACTTAGTCAGTTTAGAGGCGATCGCTGATGTTCCATGCCTGGTTCTATTAGGGGAACCCGGTATCGGCAAGTCTCAGGAGCTAGAGAACCTTAAAGCTTTTACAGACACGAAAATCTGCGATTCCAGTCAAGTTTTAGAACTAAACCTTCGATCCTGTACCAATCTAAAGGAAGATCTGTTCAAAGATGAAACCTTTACTGATTGGCTAAAGGGTAGTTGTCACCTCTATTTGTTCCTAGATAGCCTTGATGAAGGGATTTTGAACATCCCGACTCTCGCAGCAGGCTTAGTTGATGAGCTTAAGAAATCCAAATATCAGAATCATATCGATCGTCTTCATCTCCGTTTAGCATGTCGAACGTTTGTATTTCCAGCAATTTTAGAAGAGGGGCTAAAGCATCTTTGGAAAGAAGCTAACTTTGCAATTTATGAGTTAGCCCCACTTCGCCGTATAGACATTATCGAAGCCGCGAAAGCTGAAGGACTTTCTTCTGATGATTTTCTAAAGGAAATTGATCAGAAAGATGTTGTGCCACTGGCAATCAAACCAATCACTTTAGGTTTTTTGCTGAATACCTATCGTAAACATAATGGTCAGTTTCCGCCTAACCAGAAGCTGTATGAACTTTACCTTGAGGGATGCCAAGAGCTATGTGCTGAACCGAAGGATAAAGAGCGTCATCCGCTAAGGTCAGTAAGTCATCTGGTTCCCGAAAAGCGTCTAATAGTTGCGGCTCGTATTGCTGCAATTACAATTTTTGCGAACCGATTTGCAATATGGTTAGGCAGCAGAGCTGATATACCTGATGAGGACGTATTTCTCAATAATCTCTATGGTGACTATGAAAAGATAAATGGAAGTCCGTTTGAGATTACCAATAAAGTTATTAATGAGGTTTTAGATACTGGTTTATTCTCATCCCGTGGGTTGCATCGAATGGGATGGGCACATCAAACCTATGCTGAATTTCTAGCCGCTTGGTATTTGACCCAGCACGAAACACCTCTAGCACAGATAAGAAATTTAATCTTTTCATCTGAAGATCCAAATCATAAACTGATTCCTCAGCTTCATGAAACAGCGGCATGGCTAGCTAGCATGAGGTTAGATGTGCTTCAAGAGATCATCAAAACAGATCCAGATGTTCTTTTGCAAACTGATGTGCCTACTGATGCAGAGATCAGAGCATCTATTGTAGAGAACTTGTTGAAACAGTATGAAGAAGGAAAACTATTTGATAGAGGTGGAAATAACTATCACAACTACGCGAAGCTCAAGCATTCTGGATTGGTTGAGCAATTACGCCCTTATATCTGTGATTCCAGTAAGAAGGTTGATGCACGAGATCTAGCGATCGATATTGCTGAAGTTTGTGAAATCTCTGAGCTTCAGGATGAGTTAGCAGAACTCGCTCTTGACTCAACACAATCAATCTATTTGAGAGTGAGCGCAGCTAATGCAATTTGTTCAGTTGGTAATGCAACTACGAGATTGAAGCTAAAGCCGCTTGCGACTGAACGATTGCCAGAGGATAAGGACGGTCGGCTTAAGGGATATGCTTTGAAAGCTGTTTGGCCAGATCATTTGACAGTAGAGGAATTATTTCAAACTCTGACTCGACCAAAGAAGAGGAACTTTTTTGGTGGCTATCAATGGTTTATTAACCATGAGTTAGTTCCGCAACTTCGGTCAGAACACTTGGTGGTTGCTCTTGATTGGCTTAAAGGACAAGGTCTACGATGCTTTGGACATCCATTTGAGGAATTTGGAGATGCCCTTCTCTTCAAAGCATGGGAAAACTTCGATTTACCTGGAGTAGCAGAAAGTTTCACTCAAGTAGCTCTAGTCCAGTGGGAAGAGCATCAGAAGATTATTACCTATAATAGACAGCTACAAGAGCAATTTGCTTCTTCGCTTTTGCACGATAGCAAAAAACGACGTACTCTAATCGAGCAAGCTGTTTTGGCTATTTCAGGAACAGGAAAAGATCCATTCTTTCTATTAAGCTCCTTAACAGAAGCTATTTTGGTTTCAGAAGATATTTTCTGGATGCTTGAAAAACTCCAAACTTCTAATGGTGAAGCGGCTCAGAAAATTTGGGCACAACTGATTCAGTGGAGTTTCAACCGCCAGAATGTCAATCAAATAGATGCAATTATTGTAGCCACTGAGACTAATAATATTTTGCAAGAAGTTTTTTCATCTTACTTTGCGCCTATTGAGCTAAATTCATCTCAAGTTAAAAAAATGAGGGTTGATCACCTCAGAGTGGAAGAAATGCAAGCGCATAGACAAAATCCTCCTTTGCTAGATCCACCACCCAGAGAACGAGTCCTCCAAGTTTTAGAAAAGTTAGAATCTGGAGATTTATCTGCTTGGTGGCAGCTTAATATGGAAATGACTCTCAAACCTGATAGCACACACTATGATAATGAGTTTGAATTAGATTTGACTAAGCTTCCTGGATGGCAAGATGCAGAAGAGGCTATTCAAATAAGAATTATTGAAGGCGCGAAGGAGTATGTTCAGAAGCAAGATGATGTAGATTATGACTGGATAGGGACGAACACTTTCAACCGACCCGCGTTAGCAGGTTGCAGAGCTTTACAGCTACTTTCGACAAAAAGCTCAGATTTCTTAGAAAATCTCCCACCTGAAATATGGCAAAGATGGGCACCTATCATCATTGGTACTAGGATTAGCAATCAACATGAAGATTCCTATTTAGAAATAGCTAGGCACGCTTACCTAAATGCTTCTCAAGAATTTATCCAGACTTTGATAGCGCTGATTAACAAAGAGAATCAGGAACATAGCTATCTATCTGTGATTGATCACCTTGATAGGTGCTGGAATGAGCAGTTGAAGTTGGTTTTGTTAGAAAAGGCTAAAGATCCATCACTTAAACCCAAATGCATCGGGCAACTACTTGAAGAACTTCTAAAGCAAGGATTAAATGAAGCTAAAGACTTTGCCAGATCTCTGATTTCTTTGCCCCTGTCATTAGATGAGAATGAGCGCGAAAAAGCTCTAATGGCTTCTAGAGTACTAGTTGAAAATTCAGATCCATCCAGTTGGTCATTCATCTGGACACTCATTCAGCAAGATTCATCATTTGGGCGGGAAATTCTTGAATTAGTTGCCTATCGTTACTCACACGGAATTCAGCTAAATTTAGCTGAGCTACAATTGGCTGACCTCTATATTTGGCTAGTGCATGAATATCCTTACAATGAAGATCCTGAGCATAGTGAGATGATAGCTTACGCCGTCACAGCTAGAGATGGTATTGCAAGACTAAGAGATAGTGTTTTATCACAATTGAAAGAACGAGGGACTCAAGAAGCCTGTACTGAAATTCAACGTCTTATCCAAGAACTACCGGATATTACTTGGCTTAGCAAAGTCCTGATCGATGCTCAGGCAAATATGCGTCGCAATACTTGGAAGCCATCCACGCCAGAGCAGATTTTGCAACTTGTAGGTAGTCATCAGATAACCAATCAAAATACACATATTCAGACAGGAGTTCTAATTATGCCGGGATCGAATAATCCAAATCTTAACTTTGGTGGTTCTGTAGGAGCAGTTAATTTCAATAGCACCGTCCATGGAGATCAAATCGGTACAGTACATAACTATACTTCAGACCAAAATTTGGTAGAAGCCTTTGATGAGATTCAGCAGATTTTCAACCTGCTTACTCAAACTTATCCAACTTCAACCGCATCCGAGCAACAGATTGTTGTGGCAGAGGCAGTAAAGGAGGTACAGCAAAACCCAACTTTGATGATGCGTGTGAAAGTTGGCGGACAGGCATTCCTCTTTGAAGCACTGCAAAAGGCTTCAGATCAGTGGTGGATTAGCCCATTTTTGAAAGCGATCGAAGCCGGAATTAAAGGTGAGTAATGGATCATATCTGAATAATCAATGGAGAAAAAAGCATGCAAATCACGATCGATCTACCGCCAGATATTGAACAAGACTTGACTCGGCAAGCTGACCCTGACTGAAAAAAGTGGACAAACTCCAAGAGTCGCCAATGAAGGAGAATGTCCAAATGAGCCAAAAACCAAGACGAACATTTACTGCCGAACAAAAAGCTCAAGCTGTGGCAATTGTGCAACAGTCAGGGAAGCCGATCAGCCACGTCGCCCAGGAAATGGGTTTGACAGAAAGTGCCCTACGCCAATGGGTCAAACAAGCAATCATTGACCAGGGTGGTGGCAACCAAGGGGCATTGACCACGCAGGAACGGGCGGAACTGACGGCATTACGCAAAGACTTGAAGCGGGTCGAGATGGAGCGTGATTTCCTAAAAAAAGCCGCAGCCTTCTTTGCACGGGAAAGTTCAGACCCTATGAGCTAATCGATGCCCAGAAGGCACATTTTCCCATCAGCCTGATGTGCCAGGTCTTAAAGCAATCGAGAAGTGGCTATTATGCCTGGTGCAACCGACCATTATCGCCCCGAGGTAAGGAGAATGAGACATTGAGCCAAATGATTCAACAGATTCAGCAAGAGAGCCGTCAAACCTATGGCTCACCGAGGATACAAGCAGCCTTAGCTGCTCAAGGCTTCCCGATCAGCCGTCAACGGGTGATCCGATTAATGGCAAACTTGGGGATCAATGCCCATCTGCGACGGAAATTTAAGGGAACAACGGATTCAAATCATCGGCTACCGATAGCAGAGAATACCTTAGATCGTTGCTTTAAGACAGATGCCTCAGACCAAGTGTGGGTGGCCGATATCACCTATATCTGGACAGCCGAAGGATGGGTCTATCTAGCGGTCATTCTCGACCTATTCTCTCGTAGGGTGGTGGGATGGTCTATTGCCGAGCATTTGCGCACCGAACTGGTTTTGACCGCGTTGTCTGCCGCCTTGGGACACCGGAAACCGTCAAGCGCTGGTTTATTATTTCACTCAGACCGGGGGTCACAATATGCCAGTCACGACTATCAACAGGCACTAAGGCAAGCTAATATAGCCTGTAGTATGAGCCGTCGGGGCAACTGCTGGGATAATGCGGTCGCTGAACGCTTTTTCGGCACGATAAAAACCGAGCTGATTCACCCCACGGTGTTTCCAAACCGGGCGATTGCCAGGACGACCATTGTTGAATGGATTGAAGTCTTCTACAACCGTAAACGCCTTCATTCCACTCTCGGTTTTCTATCCCCTGCTCAATTTGAGGATCAGTATTACCGCTCCCTAATTTCACCCATTTCCGCTTAATTTCACTGTCCACTTTTTCCAGACATGGTCACTTGGGTTCCCCAGTAGTTCAATTTGAGACCCTCTATCCCTTGTTCCTGGTAGCGTTGACAGCACGCACTCACAAACCCGATGGATACCTGGAGGACATCACGGATTTCCCGATAGGTATCGTTTTGTTGACTCATGTGTACAGCAAGAGCACGTTTGAGTTCTCGGGGGTTGGGATTGCTTTGGATGAACTGTTCGAGGGTTTCCATGGGGGTGGTCTAAATTTTTCTCTAAGGACTCCTCTCAGTTTAACTCTTGTTCATAATTTATTTCAGATCGCTATAGCAATGAGATCGTCAGGATGGAGCGTTTAGAACACAGTCATAATCGTCTAGTTTTGCGCGATCGCCCGTGGCTATTTTGGATCATGGGAGTCGTGTTCATCGGCATGATTACCTTCCCCCTCTTTACAATTGGCAAACATGAGGTTCTTTGCCGTCGATTTACACCCACGGATGGACAATGCCGACTAACAAGTAGGTATATCTTGGCGGGAACCCGGATTCAGCGTGTTCCGATTCAAGCAATTCAGGAAGCGCGAGTGGATTCTAAACGAAGTCGCAACAGCCGCAGCTACCAAGTACAATTGATTACCCGTGAAGGGATCGTTAGATTTGGAACCTATAACTCCGGGGCCCAATGGCATAACAGTTTAGCTAGTCGCATCAATCAATTTGTGACTAATCCGCAAATTGTAGAACTACAAGAGGAGCGGGACGATCGCTGGTTTGCCCTTGGCATTAGTAGCATATTTATCTGTTCTGCGCTTGTGATGGTACTTGGCTTTGGCAAAACTTTGATTCTTGATTTTGATAAGACCCAAGGCACTCTCACCATGACCTATAAGGGGGTTTTTGGTCAAACCGTCCGGGAATATAATCTTCAGTATATTCATGCTGTTGATGTGGAATCAGCGCGATCCTCCAAGGGGGGAATGGTTTATGGCATAACCCTCGTCATGAATTCTGGCGATCGGGTGCCAATACGAAGCTATAAAACCAGCAACCGCAAGCCCAAAGAGGAAACCGCCGCCGACATTCGCACATTTTTAGGTCTGAAACCCTTTTAAGAATGATTAAAGGTTTGCTCCCTGAACATGGTGAACCTCAATCACCGTATGCACATTTCCCCGGGGCGCAAAGTCACCTTTGATGGTCATCCCTAGGGGATCACAGGCAGCCACTAGGTCATCCAAAATTTGATTGACTGATTCTTCGTGGGAAATGTAGCGATCGCGATAGCTATTGATATAAAGCTTGATGGCTTTGAGTTCAACGACGGTTTGATCCGGGTAATAGGTGATATGAATCGTTGCAAAATCCGGGTAGCCAGAAAACGGACATTTGCAGGTAAATTCAGGCAGAGTAATGTCAATGGTATAACGGCGGCCTGGGCGCGGATTGGGAAAGGTTATGAGCTTACCCTCGGCAATGTCCCGTTCACCGTACTTGATATCTGGGGAAGCCATTTCCGATGAGGACTCTAGGGATGGGTTGGGCATAGGATTACAATTACGTCGAAATTAATTTTACGTCGAAATTAATTCACAGTTAATTCACAATTAAAAATGATAGGGGTAGAGAAACAACAGCAATAAGGGGTGTCAATAAAGGGTATAGTAACCTGTGTCATCAAAATCATTCTAAATCATCGGATTGGGAATAACGATGCTGACGTTGCCATAGCCCTATACCTGTTTATGATACCCCCATCCCCCCGCCTCCTTTGTTTGAGTAATGGCCACGGCGAAGATGAGATCGCAACGGCTATTTTAGTCGCCATTCAAGCATTGGATCCCCAACTGCCCTTAGCCGCATTGCCCATTGTCGGTGAAGGAAAGCGTTACCAGCGGCATCAAATTAGAATCATTGGGCGGGTTCAGGCGATGCCTTCGGGGGGATTCATCTATATGGATCGGCGACAGCTATGGCGGGATATTCAAGGGGGCCTGGTTCGTTTAACTCTGGATCAATTGAAAACAATTTGGCGATGGGCAAAACAGGTGGGGCGATCGCCCCAGCCCGCCTTAGTGTTAGCGGTGGGAGACATTGTGCCCCTGTTATTTGCCTGGTTGAGTGGCATCAATTATGTCTTTATTGGCACGGCCAAATCGGAATATTACCTACGCACGGAGGAGGGATGGCTGGATCATACCCCCTGGTCTGAGCGATGGTTGGGGGGAGCCTATGCCCCTTGGGAACGATGGTTAATGGCTCGCCCTCGGTGCTTGGGGGTCTTTCCCCGGGATTTCCTAACCACGGAAACCCTAATGTCACGGCGGATTAGGGCCTTTGATCTGGGTAATCCGATGATGGATGATTTGCCGCCACCTAGGATCACTCGTCCAGACCTGCCCTACACCTATGTTGTTACCCTATTGCCAGGCTCCCGGCCCCCAGAGGCCTACGAGAATTGGCAGCGGATGATCGAGGCAGCAACAAATTATAGTCAACAGCCCGATCCTAGCCATCCCCCAGCGTCATCGTTACTGTTGGCGGCGATCGCCCCAGGGTTAGAGAACGCAACATTGATTCAGGAAATGGAAACCCAGGGCTGGCAATCGATTTCCTGGCCACCAGAGTTGGCAATGATGGGCTTTGCGGAAACGGAACAGCGGCTATGGCAGCGGGGGCTGTGCTTTCTGGCCCTTACCCAAAGGGCTTTTGCGGCCTGTGTCCATTTAGCAGACGGGGCGATCGCCATGGCCGGAACCGCCACGGAGCAATGTGTGGGGCTGGGGAAACCGGTCGTCACCTTTGCCGGAAATGGCCCCCAATTCACCCTAAACTTTGCCCTGAATCAAGCACGGTTACTGGGGTGTTCCATTGAGCGGGTGGAGTCCCCCGAACTTGCCTTTCCACGGTTACGGGCCCTATTGCAGAATCCGACGCAGTTAGAGCAGATCCGCCGCAATGGTCAAAAACGCTTAGGGGCACCGGGGGCCGCAAAACGTATTGGCCAGAAGATACTAGAGTTGGGATTTGGGATTCAGTCTGACCATGAATCAAAAGATCCCTCTGCCAATGGCAGTAAACTTGAAAGAGACCGATCGGGTAAATAAACCCCTCAACAGGATAGATGGACGCACACATGAACGCAGTTAGGGTTGAACATCTACGCAAGACCTACGGCAAGGTGGAAGCAATTCGAGATGTTTCCTTTGAAATTGAGGCGGGAAAAATCTTTGGTCTCCTTGGCCCCAATGGCTCCGGTAAAACAACCACCCTCCGCTGTCTCTGTACCCTTTCTATTCCCGATGGCGGTGAACTCGAAGTCTGTGGTATCCCGGTGGTGCAGTCGCCGCGACTGGTGCGGCAAAAGCTGGGCTATGTGGCCCAGGATGTGGCTCTGGATAAGATTTTAACGGGCCAAGAGTTTCTGGAATTACAGGCCGCCCTCTACCACCTCCCCCGGCCCCTGATTCGGGAGCGGATTGACTCGATCTTGAAACTACTGGACTTAGAGGAATGGCGCGATCGCCCCTGTGGAACCTACTCCGGTGGGATTCGCAAGCGGTTTGATCTGGCGGCGGGATTACTACACCAACCCCAGGTGTTAGTCCTGGATGAACCCACGGTGGGCCTAGATATTGAAAGCCGTCAGGTGATTTGGCGCATCTTGCAGGAACTCAGAGATCAGGGACTCACCATTTTATTAACCAGTCATTATCTAGAAGAGGTGGATGCCCTCAGCGATCGGGTGGCGATTATTGACCATGGCAAGGTGATTGCCTCCGGGGAACCCGAGGTTTTGAAATCCCAGTTAGGGGGCGATCGCATTACCCTACGCATTCGCGAGTTTACCCCCCTCGAAGAAGCAGAACGGGCCCGCGATCTCCTCATGGGTCTCGACGTTGTTCAAGATGTCATTATCAATGGGGCCCAGGGAAACACCCTCAACTTAGTGGTCACACCCCAGGCCGATGTCCTCAGTCGAGTTCAGGAAACCCTCCATCAGATGGGTTTACCCGCCTTTGGTATTGCCCAATCCCGTCCCAGTCTAGATGATGTGTACCTAGCCGCCACCGGGAAAACCCTCCTCGATGCGGATCTGGCTGCCGCCAACCAACGGGATGCAAAAAAACTGCGTCAGGAAGCAATGAAACGTTAAAATGCTGTCGGTTGTCATCCCTTGCTATAACGAAGTTGAAACCATTGAAGCGGTGATTCAGGCCGTTAAAGCAACGCCTATCCCATCCCTAGAAATTATTATTGTGGATGACTATTCAACGGATGGAACCCGTCAGCTTTTGCAGGATCACCTTGCCAAAACCGTAGATCAAGTCATCTACCACGAAAAAAACCAAGGAAAGGGGGCGGCCCTCCGCACCGGATTTGCTGTTGCCCGGGGAGATATTGTCATTGTCCAGGATGCGGATTTGGAGTATGACCCCCAGGAATACCCCACGATGATTGAGCCAATCCTAAATAATAAAGCCGATGTGGTCTTTGGATCCCGGTTTCAGGGGGGACGGCCCCATCGAGTGGTTTACTACTGGCATCGGGTGGGCAATGGTTTTTTGACAACCCTTTCTAATATTTTTACGAATATCAACTTAACGGATATGGAAACCTGTTACAAAGCCTTCCGCCGCGAGATCATTCAGGGAATTAACATCTGTGAAAATCGCTTTGGTTTTGAACCAGAAATCACTGCCAAGGTCGCTAAACTGAATTGCCGTATCTATGAGGTTGGCATTTCTTACTATGGGCGTACCTATAAAGAGGGTAAAAAAATTGGCTGGCGGGATGGCTTTCGGGCCATCTATTGCATTCTCCGCTATAACCTCTTTGCCTAAGGTCCGGTATCTCCAGGGTGGTAATTGTGGTGGATGATGGGTTAATCTCCTAAATTCCGGTCAAGGAGTGGGGTATACTCAATAGGTAGTTCTCAGCAGGCGCAGGAATTGTGGAACTATCCTCTAAAAGCGAGTATGCTCTTTTGGCCCTCCTGGAAATGTCTGAGGCCTATCGCAAAGAAGAGCCGATGCAAATCCGTCAAATTGCTGCTATGCACAATATTCCCGATCGCTACCTAGAGCAATTATTGGCAACTCTGCGGCGGCAAGGGTTAATTCGCAGTCAGCGGGGGGCAAGGGGGGGCTATCTTTTGGCCAAAGCTCCTTGGCATGTCACCCTCTTGGATGTCCTAGATTGTATTGAGGGGGTGGATACGACCCCTACCCATCCTGCAACCCACAGTGAAGACCTAGAGCGCAGTGTAATTCGAGCGGCCTGGCAAGAAGCCTGTCAAGCAGCTAATACGGTCTTAGAAAACTATACGCTTCAGGATCTGTGCGATCGCCGCCGCAGCAAAAAACAACTCGATATTATGTATTACATTTAAACCTTAGAGGAGAAAGAACTTCCATGAATATTGCAGCGGATATTACGGTGCTGATTGGTCGGACTCCCTTAGTGCAATTGAACCGAATTCCGGCCACAGAAGGTTGTCTGGCCCGAATTGTGGTGAAACTTGAGAGCATGAATCCCGCCGCATCCGTCAAGGATCGCATTGGCATCAGCATGATTAATGAGGCGGAAAAAGAGGGTGTCATTACCCCTGGGAAAACGGTCTTAGTGGAGCCAACCTCTGGAAATACGGGCATTGCCCTAGCCATGGTTGCAGCGGCAAAGGGATACCGGTTGATTTTGACGATGCCGGAAACCATGAGTTCGGAGCGACGGGCTATGTTGCGGGCCTACGGGGCCGAGTTGGAATTAACCCCTGGCATTGGTGGTATGAGTGGCTGTATTCAGCGGGCCCAGGAAATTGTCAAGTCCTTACCCGATGCCTTTATGCTGCAACAGTTTAGTAACCCGGCCAATCCTAAGATTCACCGCAATACGACCGCAGAAGAAATCTGGCAAGATACCGATGGGGAAGTGGACATTTTAGTCTCTGGAGTAGGCACAGGGGGTACAATTACGGGGGTGGCAGAGGTGATTAAGCAACGGAAGCCATCCTTTCAGGCGATCGCCGTTGAGCCAGTGAATAGTCCCGTCCTATCCGGCGGCAGTCCTGGCCCCCACAAAATTCAAGGCATTGGGGCCGGGTTTGTCCCCCCAGTTTTAAGATTAGATCTGGTGGATGAAGTGATTGCGGTGAGTGATGATCAGGCGATCGCCTACGGTCGTCGCTTAGCCCGAGAAGAGGGCCTCCTTTCGGGAATTTCCAGTGGAGCCGCCCTCTATGCCGCTATTCAGGTGGGACAACGCCCCGAAAATGAAGGGAAACTGATTGTGATGGTACAACCAAGTTTTGGGGAACGGTATCTCACCACACCCCTGTTCCAGGATGCGGAACCCCTCACACCCTACCTACAAAAATAGTGCAAATGAAAAATAAATCAACTAAATCAACAATGACTTAAACGATGCTATTCCTGCGGCGATCGGCAAGAATCTAGATAGCGATGCATCCCATCAAAAGCCCTCTTCGTTATCCCGGCGGCAAATCAAAAGCTCTCGGAAAAATTCTGCCCCAGTTTCCAGCGGTGATTCAAGAATATCGGGAACCCTTTCTTGGTGGCGGCTCTGTTTTTTTAGCGGCGCGGCAACTCCCAGGCTATCAAATCAAACATTACTGGATCAATGATCTGAATCTTGATCTCCATTGCTTTTGGTTAGTTGCCCAAAGAGAGATTAATTCCCTGGTCGAAACAGTAACAAACATCTGGCAAACCCGCAGGGATGGTAGAGAGTTATTTCGTTCTTTAACGACTGAAAACCTAGACTTAACGGAATTTGATCGGGCCGTTCGCTTTTTCATCCTCAATCGGATCACCTTCTCTGGAACCGTTGATTCCGGCGGCTATTCCCAGCAGGCCTTTGAGCGGCGATTTACCCTATCCTCTATCCACCGCCTCCATAAATTAGCCGATCAACTCTCAGCAACCTGCATAACAAATCAAGATTATGAGACCCTTTTATTTGAGCCTGGGGAGCAGGTCTTTATCTTTTTAGATCCGCCTTACCTGAGTGCCACCAAATCTAAACTCTATGGCCGCAAAGGGGATCTACATACGAGCTTTGATCATGAAAAATTTGCTAAAAATATGTATCAATGCCCCCACAAATGGCTGATCACCTACGATGATTCCCCAGAAATAAGAGATCTCTTTCACTTCGCCACCATCAGCGAATGGACCCTTCAGTACGGCATGAACAACTATAAACAGGACGGCGCAGCAGCAGGTCGAGAGCTATTCATTAAAAACTATTAATCAAGCGCACCTCGATTAATTCAAAATTTGGGGCGATCGCAAACGAGATTTCAATGGTTTCAGCCTCTATTTTTAGCAGATCGAGCAATTTTTCGAGGTACTCTTAATACAACTCAATAAAAATGACTCTAGCGACGCTTTTTACCAGAAAAACGATCCATAAACGTTGATACCCGTCCCAATAATGACTTGGATTCCGCTGCGGTAACTTGTTCGATCACTGGCGGATCTCCCGTCATGCCCACCGGTTCAAAGACCTTAATGTCCTGGTCCCCCACGGTAATATTGCCCTTGCGCCCTAAAATCACCTGGGACTGTACCTGGGCATAGACCGACTCAGACATTAAAATACTGGTTTTAGCCCGTACATTACTCGCTTCAATCTGCTGGGATAAACTGACCGCAGAGCCGACGGGAATAATTAAATCCAGCCGCTGGGGATCCGCCGCCACCAGTACCACCTCAGCAAAATGTAAACCAATAGTTAAATTCAAGGGTTGATAGGATAATTGTCCCAGAAAATGATTAAGTTCTTCTTGGGATTTCAGCATTTCCAGGCCTGCCCACACCGCCTGCGCCGCTGAATTACTTTCGTGATTGATTCCAAACGTGGCAATAGCCAGATGATCCATATAGTTATTGATCACCCCACCATACTGATGAACAATTTTGTGTAAACACTGAAAATAGCGGCTCATAGTGTAGAACGTATCATAGGGAAAATTAATTTCATCAAAATTAGTCGCCCCTCGGATCTTTGCCACTAATAGGGTAACGGCCTTTTTATTCCCTGTTGTGCCGCTGGAAAACTGATGATCCACAATATCAATATCTTGATCATCATTCACTAATCGCCGTACCTTGACATCCCCTTGCAGCACCTTGGTTTGGCAAGCGAGGCGCACATGAAAGGGAAAATCTAGCTTTTTAGCTAGGGCAATTTCACTTTGGGTGGCATCGGTACAGTTTTCAATTCCTTCGAGCAGCATGACCCGGCACGTTGAACAGTAGGCCTGGCCACCACACACATTGGTAATGGGAATATCCCCATTGAGTAAGCCATCGAGAATGGTCTGCCCTGATTCAAGATCAACAGATTTATTGTCAGGATAACAAACAACCTGAGGCATAAAAACATCCCCTTTTTAGCAATTAGGCCTATCGTACCTACAATTTAATGACTTAGATTAAAATAGGATTAGTTTAAGATTAAATTTTATCTTTGTATTTCTGAACTTTTTTAGAATCCTTCACGAGTAAACTTACATTGTCTCCCCCCGATCCCTCCTATCTAAGTCGTTTACGTAGGGAAGCTCAGGCTCCTTTCCGTGGACTACGCCAGGTGTTTTATCTTGTTTTTGCGGCATCGGGCCTTATGGGAGGTTTTATTCTTTTCCTCAAGGCGATCGCTGGCCACGGAGGAGAGGATATTGGCTGGAGTCTAGCCCTACAGATCGGTGTCGTGGTAGTCATGCTCAGTCTATGGCGATGGGAACAGCAACGTTCCCCAAAATAGAGATGGACATGTGCCGCAATGGCTATGGGAAAAGCTGGGGGTTGAAGCAACCTATCATGCAGTTATCAAATGACCTGTTATCGTCTCAAGGCAAAATTGAGAGTTGCTCGTCCTCAGCTCCAGAACTCATGATGACCCTATCTGCCCTGAATGCTAGTAAATGGGGGTTAGAGTGCCCTCAGCCAAGTCTCTAGATCGTGGAGGTTTTGAAAATCTAACAGATCTTCTCCCAAGGATTCCAATTGCTCCAGGGATAGAGCATTGATTTGGGTTACAAATGCATCAGGGGTGGGCCCCACTCGGCGAGTGAGTAATCGCAGGATGAGCGTACAGGCTTCCTCCCGTTGCCCCTCCTGCCGTCCTTCTTGTCGTCCTTCTTGGAGAATGTCTTGATAAATGACCGATTCGCGCATCATTCCCTCCCGAAAAATACTTTTAATAAGCTCCTTACTGTACTGTAACCCAGCCAATAGTTGAACGACGTTACTCAAGTCCTGCCGCGATTGGACTGATTCAATTTCACCAATTTTATCGGCGACGGACTGCAATAGGGCTGCTTCATTTTCTGTTTTACCCAAGACCGCAAAAGGAAGCAGGGGCGGAATCCTAAAAAATTGATTGGGGTCTTCTTCCCAGAGTTTAATCACTCGATAGCGATGAATAGTGCTTGGCAACTCAAAGACATTGGGCACATGAACCTTTGTTCGCCGTAGCAAAATCAAGACTTGGACAATCTTGCAGTGATGGGTGCGATAGAGTCTCAGCCAATAGTCCAGCATTCGTAAGGGCAATGTCGGCTCTGGCTCGACTTGAAATTCTAAATGGAGAATACAGTTCTGGGTCTGCACCAATGTTACGGAATCGGCGCGGATGGGTTCGAGGTTCAGTTCTGTTTTCAGGATTGATACATTTTCTGAGGAATCCTTGAGGAGCCACTGGGTAAAGGCGGTGGGATATTTTTCCGCTAGGTATTTACAGAGGTTGTCGCGCATTTTCCCAAAAGAAACATTTTTCTATCCAAGATGATGCTCAATGGCGATCGCCAGTTGGGTATGTAAATGATGGCTCGCCTTAAACGCAACATAGTGGGCAACAGGAGGTACGCCAAGGAGGGATAGATCTCCCCAAAAATCGAGAATTTTATGACGTACCGGCTCATCGGCAAAACGTAGGGGGGGATTCAACCAGCCCTCATGACTACAAACCAGGGCATTTTCAAGACTTCCCCCTTGAATTAAGCCAGCCGAACGTAGTTGCTCAACTTGTTCAGCAAAACCAAAGGTACGGGCCGGGGCAATCTCGTGACTTAAATCACTTAACTCTACGGTTCGCCACTGTTGACCAATCACCGCATAGTCAAATTCAATGCCGTAACTCAGGCGCGTCCGAGGGGACGGGAATGCGGCAACAAAGGCCTCTCCAGCATGGATGGTGATCGCCTCGCTTAGGATGCGTTGGTTGCGAGGAGAATCCTGGAGAATGACTCCAGACTCAAGGATCGGCCCTAACCAGGCCTGGGCAGATCCATCTAGCAACGGGACTTCTGGACCCGTGATTTGAATGATTACATTATCAACGCCAGCGATCGCTAGGGCCGCTAATAAATGCTCCACTGTTCGTATAGATACATCAGACGCAATCAGTTCCGTTGATAGTTGACTGGAGCGAACCTGTTGCACCTGGGCTTTAATGCCTGGGCGATCGGGTAAATCCACCCGGACAAAGACGCGGCCATAATCCACTGGCGCAGGCTCTAGGCAGACCTTTACATCTAGTCCAGAATGGAGACCAATTCCTGACCAGCTTAATGAGCGGACGAGGGTGTGTTGGCGATCGCTAAGAATGGGCGATCGCTGGGACAACACCTGCACATCCTGAACCCCCATCTCTAAAACCGTTCTCCAATACCAAAACTAAATGCAGTCCCCCCTTCATTATTCCAACCAAAGTCAATCCGAACATTACCCAGGGGCGTATTCACCCGTACCCCCCCACCGTAACCAACCCCTTCCCCAGGCTTACCCCGGACAATACCCGGTTGACCCGGAACATTGGACTGGGTTCCCAGGAGGCTAGCAGCATCCACAAACAGGGCACCACCAATGATATTGAAGACGGGAAAGCGGTATTCTACCGTGCCTTGAATAAAACTCCGACCAGAACCGAGGGATCCTTCTTCCCAACCCCGTACCGAATTTGACCCGCCAAGGGTAAAGGCTTCGTAGGGTGGCAAATCACCAAACACACTTCCGGCCTGTAGGTTAAAGGCTAGGGTTTGGGGGCCCTCAATCTTTAAGAAACCCACCGGAATAAAATAACTATAGCTACCCCGTACCCGATTCATTAAGATATTGCCATTTCCCGCCGGAATGGATTGCTCTGTTCCCAGACGGATCACGCTACCACTGGTGGCTCGGATCGGATCATTCCGTAAATCTCGCAGAATTGCCGCCTGAACCGTCAACAGATTATCCCGGCCCGTACTATTAAAGGTGAGGGGGTTGCCCAGTACATCCGTGGGCACAATAGTGAAGGAGGCATCTCGCGAAGTCACCTGTTGAAACTGTAAACCCAGGGAACCAATCCAGGAGGTACGAATCTGCTCTCGCTCCTTGGTAAAGGGCCGGGTGAAGACCACCGCTGTCCCTAGCCGGTTAATCCGGGGTAGACTGCCATTGGCCAAGGGAACATCAATGGGGCCATTGCTAAAGACATAGGGCACAGTAATCCGGTTAAATAGATTCGCCGTATAGGACGTGCGAAAGGGGTCTCCCTTAATCCAGGGATCCGTGAAGCTAATATCAAATAGAAGTTCGCCACGAGTACCCCCCTGAACTTCCGTATTAAATTTATAATTACGACCAAGAAGATTATTTTGTTGAAAAGCTACCGTACCAAAGAAACCGGAACCAGAACTAAACCCAGCTCCCGCCGAAATACTGCCGGTATTGCGTTCAGTAATGTTGAGTATCAGATTGACTTTGCGTGGATCCTGACCCGGTTCTAGAGCTACCTGAACATCGTCAAAAAGACCTAGATCAAAGAGCCGCCGCAAGTCCCCCTGGACCGTCTCTTGATTTAAGACTTCCCCTGGCTGGGTATCCATTTCCCGACTAATAATGTAGTCACGGGTTCGTTGCTTGCCTGGCTCCCCTTCTTTATCCAGAAAATTAAAGGTAATTTGCTCCACAACTCCTTCTGCAACCTGTATCGTGATCACGCCATCGGAGTCAATCTGAGGAGTCCCCACGACTTGACCCAGAATATAGCCTCGATCCTTGTAAAACGTATTAATCTGCTCAATCCCTTCCTGGAGTTCCTTGAGGTTAATATTGCGACCAACCTGGGGAGCGAAAATTTCCGTCACTTCTTCTTGGGTCAGGATTTGGTTGCCAGCGACTTGTACCGCCCGCAGAATTGGATAGGGTTGGACATTAAAGGTGACACGCACCCCCAAGGGGGTATCTGATGGTTCGGCTCGCACATCGGCAAAAAAGCCGGTACCGTAAATGGCATTGGTATCCTGTTGGAGTTGACTCCGGGTCGCCGTACTGCCAGGGCGGGTAGAGATGACCTGGTAGACCAGTTGTTCAAGTTCGGGCGTGGCCCCTCGGACGACAACTTCGGCAATGAGGACTTGGGGTTCACTGTCTGTTTGTGGTGGTTGGCCAAAGGGTAAACCGGGGGGTGCTGGGGCCGGAACTGCTGGCACGTCGTTGGGAGGCTCTCCCTGGGGGGCTGTTTCTATACCCGGTGGCTCCACTTCGGGAACTGCAAGGTCATCGGTGGGGGGAACCGTTAGTTCTGGATCGGCGGGCAATGCCGGAGTATCCGCCGGAATATCCGTTTGTCCTCGGGCAGGTTCCACGATCGTGCATAGAGCGATCGCCAAGAGCGTTGATAAGCTAAAGGCGGCCCAGGAGCGGGCTAGGCCAGACGGCCGGGTTGGCTGAAGCATCATTGATTCAATCACTACACACACCACAAAAATTAAAAGGCTAAAAATAGCCCAATCGGGCCGTATTCTACCGCAGTCTTGCTCAACGTGACAGCCTTTAGGCACCAACCCGATCTCAGAAACTGGTCTATGGTGGACTGCCAAAATTGTGCTGGACTAGGAAAATTGCTTTAATACTCAGGAGCGCGGGGAACTCCGCAAAAACTTAGATAAAAGAAGTTTATCAGGGAAAAACCAGGCGGGAATTGTACTCTCTTGAGAGTAACCCAACTGATGGTACAGAAAGCGGGCGGGATGATTCATGGCTAAAACATGGAGATAGACCCGATCGCATCGCTGCTCTTTTAACCAATCCTCCGCCGCTAATAGCAGAGCCCGGCCAATACCTTGGCGGCGATAGTCAGGATGCACTGCCAAATTAGATAGATAGGGGTGGGATTTACCTCGTCCTGGTAAAAGACGTTGACTAACTTCTAGACTACCCAGGAGTTTGAGGCGATCCTGAATGGGAGCTAACACCATAAAATAGATGGAATGCTCAATGGAATGATGGTAGCGTAGGCAGAGATCGTTATAGATTCCCAGTTGCAGCAGTCGTCTAAACCAGTGGAGCCAATGCTCTGGGGGATAAAAACAAAGGGCAATCAGTTCGGCAATGCTAGACAAATGCTCTAGGTTTGCCCGTTGGATTGAATATGCTACCCGAGGTAACTTTTGAGGGGGTTCCGTGCACGTCACACCAGTGGCCTATTGACTCAAGCTTCCAGAATTATACGACTTCCCCGCAGGGCCGCAAGGGCCGGACTCGCCTGCCAGTCCTGGGTCAATAGGAGTTGAATTAGTTGGGCCGATCGCGCGCTGGTGGGTTCATCCCGAAGACCTAAATAATGGCTGGCGGTGTGATAGCTATCGTTACCAATGGTTTGAATCAGACCATCGGCATTATCCAGCAGGTTTTTGAACTGGGTTTGAATGTGACTCCAAAGGCCCACATTGCGAACATTACTGAGGGACTCTGCCACGAGGTCTTGCCGATGCTGAATTAAAATGGTTTGCGATCGCAATTCTAGGGGTAAATCTTCAAACAGGATCACGGGGCCGTAGCCAATAATCCGCAGGGTCTCCATCCACTTTGTTTGGGGTAGGAGCATTTCACGGACAATTTGACAGGCCAGGGCGGCAATAATCAATCCCTGACTATGGGCAACCAGAAAAATGTCGGCCCCCAGTTGCAAGCTCCGCAGGATTTCGTAGGCTAGGCGCAGGGTGGGCCGCGGTGCCCCGGCCGGATAGGAACCGTAAAAGTATTGACTAAACTCAGACCAGCCCATGCGCTGCACAAAGGGCAGTTTCAACAGGGCATCTAAGTTTGAGCTAGCCTGATCACTGAGGGGTTGATCCTGGGGCGATCGCTGTAATGTTTGGGCAACGGCTAACATATCCGTTTCCGGCTCTAGATCTAGAACCGACAACCGCTGCACTAATTCCGCATATTCCCGCCGCCGCTGTTCCAGGGAACCGTAAGCAGAGGCCGAGGTGCTAGAACCCGAAACCTGTTGCAATTCCGGCCAAAAGCGATATAGTTCTGCTTTTCCCAATAAACTTTCGAGGACATCCGCATGAAAGCCACTGGTCTGGTTATGCACCCCCAAAATATCTAGGGGATGGCTGGTCGTTAGACGGGCAAGGGCCCTTAAGTCCCGCTGCTGTTTTTCAACGGTGCTGGTAATACCATTGACATGAATGAGGCGGCGGCGACGGCCCGCGGGGGGATAGTCCGCCAACGTAATTAAAAAACCATCAGGAGACATGACCCAATTCCCAGAGAAATTCTAGGGGCAACCCATCACTATCCGCCACAAAGGCGACCTGATAGAGGCGATCGCCAATAACTTGCTGGGTTGGCTTCAGGAGCAACTGCCAAGGTAGGCCCTGTTCCCCCAACTGGGTTTTGAAGGTATCCAGCCAGTCTGCCAAGGTTAGCCGATCGCCGAGGTGAACCGTCAGGTCAAAGGAGAGGTGGTAGTAGCCCACATAGTGCTGATCATGGAACCCATCCACCGCCGGTTTAGGTTCGGGGATCGCCAACAGTTCAATGCGACTATCCCAACCCACCAACCAACAGGCCAGGGTATAGCCCGTCGTAAAGCGAGTTTCCATCCTAAACCCTAGACATTCATAGAAGGCGATCGCCCGATGAATATCAGCGGTACGAATCGAAATATGATGCAAGCCCATATAAGAACGATTAACTGACTATTCTCGAATTTGGATATTATTTGGATGCGATCGCCAAGGTCTTTTTGTTCCTTCTCGTTATTTTAGGTGACGGCCCGCGTCCGTTGCTTCCTGTCCTTTAGGATTGTCCGGGTGGGGGACAGATTCCCATGGGATGGTGCTGACGCAGCGGGGCGACGTTGACGACGGGGCCGACCTTTATTGGTGGGCTTACCAGGGGCGGGGGGCTGCTGGCTGGGTTCAAAACCTGGGATCACTTCCTGGGGTAAGGATTGCTTAATCAGTTTTTGAATGGAGCGCAGTTGACTGTACTCGTCGCCACAGACCAGGGAAGAGGCTTTGCCGTTGGCTCCGGCCCGACCGGTACGGCCAATGCGGTGAATATAATCTTCCGAGCAATCCGGTAAATCATAGTTGACGACGTGGGGTAACTGGTTAATGTCAATGCCCCGGGCGGCAATATCCGTGGCCACTAAGACCTGAACACTGGCCTGCTTAAACTTAGACAGGGCCCGCATTCGCATCGCTTGGGTTTTATTCCCATGGATGGCGATCGCCGAAATTTGCTCCTGGGTCAGTTGTTTGACGAGGCGGTCTGCACCGTGTTTAGTGCGGGTAAAGACCAACATCTGATCATTTTGGGCCTGTTGAATCAGGTGGGTGAGGAGATGGTGCTTGCGCTCGCGATCGACAAGATAGACCATTTGCGCCACCGTATCGGCGGTCACTTGGCTGGAACGAATATCAATGAGAGTTGGCTCCTGGAGCAAGCTGGAGGCAAACCCCTTCACCTCATGGATGAGGGTGGCAGAAAAGAGTAGGTTTTGCCGTTCTTGGGGTAGGTAGGAAATAATCCGACGAATATCGCGGATAAATCCCATGTCTAACATGCGATCGGCTTCATCCAGAACCAGCATTTCCACCTGGGAGAGGCTGAGATTGCCCTGCTGGAGATGATCCAGGAGCCGTCCAGGGGTAGCAACTAAAATATCCACCCGACCCCGCAACTGACGAATTTGGGGACTCATGGCCATGCCGCCAAAAATAGTCATGGACTTGAGCCGTAGGTGGGTACTATACCGCTGCACACTGGCTTCCACTTGCAGAGCCAGTTCCCGGGTTGGGGCTAAAATCAAGGCTCGAATCGCTCCACGATGAACCTTTGTAGGCTTATTGGTGGCTTTAGCCGTTGGCGGCGGTAATTCCTCCCGTTCCGACAACTTGTGAAGCATGGGCAAAACAAAGGCTGCTGTTTTACCAGTCCCTGTTTGGGCGATCGCCAACAGATCCTTGCCGGCCAGTACCTCAGGGATACCTTGGATTTGAATGGGGGTTGGCTCTGTATAGCCACAGTCCACAACAGCGCGAACGATCGGCTCAGATAAACCAAAATCAGAAAAAAGCATTAAGACTCCGCAAAATAACATCAGCCTACTGCCACGATCGGCATCAGTCTTAGGCGGATTGGATAAGCTACAGGATCCAGAAAACTACGGCAGCATCAATTAACAGACTGTGGATAAAGGCCACCTTAACGTAGAGACTAGTCTATAGGCACTCTAGCACAGCCTCGCGGAATAGGTATCAATCATGGCAGACTACGATTCCATTGCCCAGTCCTTTCAGCAAACCTGCGCCTTTCCCTTTCGTTGGCACAGTGAAGCCTACACCTATCTCAATCTGATTGGCCCGGTTCAGGGATTATCCATTCTTGATCTAGCCTGTGGTGATGGCATCTACAGTCGTCATTTCAAATCCCAGGGGGCGGCCCGGGTCGTCGGCGTTGATATTTCAGCGGCCATGATTGATCTAGCCCGATCGCAGCAGCCCGATCTAGAAATTGAATACTATGTGGCGGATGTGGCCCATCTGGAAAAAATCGCCAACTTTGATCTTGTGGTTGCCTCGTACCTGCTGAACCATGCCGCCGATGCCTGCACCCTAGGACAAATGGCCCGGGCGATCGCCGAAAATCTAAAACCTGGGGGAAAATTTATTAGCGTCAACAATCATCTAGAGCAGGATCCCGCCAGCTACGATCGCTGCTTGACCTACAACTACCGCAAGCAAGCCGATCTACCCCTAGAGGACGGTCGCCCCATTCACCTCACCTTCTATTTGCCCGATGGCAGCAACTTCACCATTACGGATTACTACCTGAGCCAAGCCACCTATGAACAGGCCTTTGCCCAGGCTGGCTTCCAATCCCTGGAGTGGTGCTATCCCCAAGTATCTGCCGCAGGGATCGAGGAATTTGGCCAGGACTACTGGCAAGACTTCCTGCGTTACCCGCCAATTATTTTATTAAAATGTCAGTTGTAAGGAAATCTAAAGAAAATCAAGAATTTCTTTGCCAATTTAGTAGCCCTAGGGGAAAGTCCGTGATACCTTAAGAAATGGCACACCTAAGGTTTAGATAAAGTTTAGATGCCTCACCGCCTCGGTTCAGTCTTATTTTATTTGCGTTAAAGTGAAAAACTTTCTCCAGCGACCGCTATCTAATTGTTTTGTCGCAAACAGTTTTCTATTATCTAAAATGATGTCTCAACGTTGGGTCAGGGGGATGGGTGTATCAACCCGCTGAACACGGTGAGTTCAAATGTGACGGTTTCAATTTACGGCCCGGCCGATGTTTGTCTGTGGCTTGGCCCATGGTTCTTTAGATACAACGGGTGATTCTACTTTTAGGAGGTATTTTTATGTCTATTCGTCTGTATGTTGGTAACTTGCCCCGGGAACTCAATCGTGATGAACTAGAGACCCTACTCCACACCGAAGTCGGTGACGTGGGTTCAGCCAAACTCATCACCGATCGCAAAACCGGCAAATGTCGTGGCTTTGGCTTTGTGACGGTGGAAACCGAAGAGCAGGCCGATCAAGTGATTGAAAAACTCAATGGTCACGTCTTTAAGGAGAATACCCTTAAGATTGAAAAGGCGAATGACAAGCCCAAGACCGATGGCAAAGATGAGCGGGACGACAAAGAAACCGCCGCTGCCAGCCCAGCTCGGAGTAGTCGCCGTAATACCAAGGGCAAAAACACCAATCGGCGTACTGCCGGCAATAGCCCTAGTGATTCAGCCCCCATCTCCAGTGAAGCGGCTCAACCGGATCCCCGTTGGGCTGATGCCCTCGCCCAATTAAAAGAACGTTTGATGGCCCAGGCTGGAAATCCTTAAATTAACCGATAGAATCAGAAGCAAGTCTTGTGTTAATGATTCCATGGGGTAGGGGTGAGGCTAATGGAGCGTGAGATTCCGGTTGCAGAACGATTAAGTCCTCCGGGGGCTAAGGCTCCGTCATCCCGTTTTTCTATAGGTTTAGTTAAGCTCTCCCTTGGCCTCGTTTTCCTGGTGAGTTTGGTGGGCCTTGGCGGTTGGCTTGGCTGGCGATCCCTAGGAATCTCTCAGGCTCCTGGCAATGAATCTCCAGAGTCTGCACCCCCAGAAAATCACATCGATGCGGACAATATTCTAGGTCATTTGGCCTATGCGGAGGCTCCTCTAACGGATCTCCAACCCATCAGTGCCGATAGTCAAATTCAATTGCGATCGGCGGCGGCGACTAAATTTAGGGAAATGGTTGATGCTGCCCAGTTTGATGGCGTTGCTATTATTCCCCTATCCGGCTTTCGCTCCCAGGGCGATCAAGATTATCTGTTCTTTGAGATCAAAGAGCAACGGGCCCAAGGGGCATCGGAACGGGCCCAGGTCAGTGCTCCTCCAGGTTTCAGTGAGCATCATACGGGCTATGCGGTGGATATTGGGGATCCCTCCCAAACGGACACCCACCTCAAGGTCAGCTTTGAGGAAACCCCTGCCTTTGAGTGGATGGTGGCCCACGCACCGCGCTATAGTTTTGAACTGTCCTTTCCCCGTAATAACCCCCAGGGCATTAGCTACGAGCCTTGGCATTGGCGGTTTGTGGGCGATCGCCACAGCTTGGAAACCTTTTATCGGGCCCGCGAGTTGGCCTCCCAGGAAACACCCTAAGGGACTGGGACATTTTCAGCAAAGGGAGAGCAAGTAACCATGCTCGTACTACTACTGGCTTTACTTTCTTTGATCAGCATCAAAATTGTCGAAATTACGGTGCATTTACCCCTAGACTTTTTCCGTTGGATTCATATTCCTGGACTTGTAACCTGGATCGGCCTATTAATCCTGCTAACGTGGCTTATGGCTCCCTAGGCCAGAATCTAGACGAGAATGTACGGATTTTGCCCCTAGTTTCTGAATAAATTGGCGAGATCGCCCGTAAATTTTTTACATTCTTAAACATTTCTTCACATTTCCGGTACAATTGAAGGATAAAGGAAATGAAACAGACCCGTGGCTTCGTGAAAATTTTCAAAAAAGCATTAATTTTAGCTATTCTCCAATCCTTCGGCTACACCCAAGGAATCATGGCTCAATCCGTTCCCCGACTTAGGGCAGGCAGACTTTACCCAGAAATTCGAGAACAACTCATCAACCGAGGTTGGCAGCCAATCGTTAACGAAGAACTACTAGAGGCAACCACCACCACCCCCGTTGTTGCCCACCTGCTACGGCAGAATTATACGGAACTTATTTCATGTCTGCCCATTGGCATTGACGTATGTGCCTTTCAATTTCGTAATCGTCGCGGCGATGTCCTAGAGATCAGTACGGTTCATTTGCCGATCACACCAGATGGTACCTTAAGTAGTTGGGCACTGCGGCGGGTTTCCCGTTAAAGCACCCCTAAAAGTGCCCTTCTTAAAAGTGCCCCCTTACTTAAAAGTGAATATGGGCCTTTTTCATGCGATCCAGGGCTTCTCCGAGGCGATCGCAATCGGCAATTAAACTCACCCGCACAAAACCTTCGCCCCCCTCCCCAAAGGCATTACCTGGGGTAACAACCACACCGGTTTCCTGTAAGAGCTTCAGGGCAAAATCCGTAGAGCCAATACCGGGGGGACAGGGTACCCACAAATACATAGTGGCTTTAGTTTTGGGAACCTGCCAACCCAATTGGGCAAATCCTTCAATTAAAAAGTCGCGACGGCTACGGTAGCGATCGCAGACGCTTTCTAGATAGCTATCGGGCAAATTGAGGGCCGTTTCCGCCGCCGTTTGCAGAACCGCAAATAGGCCATAATCTAAATTGGTCTTGAGGGTACGCAACCCCTGAATAATATGGCGATTACCCACGACAAAGCCCACCCGCCAACCGGCCATATTATAGGTTTTTGAGAGGGTGTGAAATTCGACGCCAATCTCTTTAGCTCCAGGAATCTCCAACAAGCTCGTGGGTTGATAGCCATCAAAGGCCAGTTCGGCGTAGCAGAGATCATGCACCAAAAGAATGTGATATTCGTGGGCAAAGGCAACGATATCTTCAAAAAACTGGCGGGGAGCGGTGGCAGCGGTTGGATTACTGGGGTAGTTAAAATACAAAATTTTTGCCTTGCGGGCCACCTCCACCGGAATCGCATTCAGGTCAATCAACCAGTCCTGTTCAGCCTTTAGGTGCAGGTGATAGATCTGGGCCCCAGCGATCGCCGGGCCGCGAAAATGGGCCGGATAGGCCGGACTGGGCACGAGAACCACATCCCCCGGATTAATATAGGCCAGGGCCAAATGGGTGAGACCCTCCTTGGATCCCAGAAGAGGTAGGGCTTCCCCATCGGGGTCTAAACTCACGCCATAGCGGCGGTGATACCACTGGGTAATGGCCTGGCGAAAATGGGCCGTGCCCTCAAAGGGCGGATAGCCATGGTAGCTGGCCACCTCAAAGGCCGCGATCGCCGCATCAATCACCGGTCGGGGGGCAAAGCCATCGGGATTTCCCATGCCGAGATCAATTAAATCCAAGCCCTGCTGCCGCGCCCGGGTTTTCAGTTCATCTAAGCGGGCAAATACGTAGGGGGGTAAGGAACGCAGTCGCTCCGCAGGTTGAATCCAGTCCATAGTAGGTTAGGTATTTCCCCCATCGGCGGCGATCGCCCCTGAGAATAGGGTATTTTCCTGGGTGGATACCATCGCCGCTAACACCTGATCGGGACTAACGGCAAAGGGCAAGCGATGAATATCAGACTCTTTAGCACAGGCGATTTCTGCCACATTTTGAAGTCCTTCTAAACTAACCCCCGCCAACCCCAAATCCGTTAGGCTCATGGGCAACCCCACCTGTTGATAAAACTGACAGAGTTGCTGTCGCCCCGAACGGGCCAGTTGACTCCCTTGGATCAGTTCCTCTAGACGCAATTGCACCAAAATTCCGTAGGCAACCTTCTCGCCATGGAGGGTCTGTTTACTCTCTGGCAGGTGGGTTAAGCCATTATGAATTGCATGGGCCGCCACCGTGCGACATTGGGCCCCGCCCAGTCCGCCAATGAGACCGGCCATTAGCACCGTCCCATCCACCACCTCTTGCCAATCCCCATCCGAAGAGTTCAGGGCAGGAAGAGACTTTTGCAGAAGAATATCTCGCAGCACTCGCGCCTGTTGAACCGCCCCAATCACCAAGGTTTGGGTACTATGTCCGCTACTAATTGACGCTTCATACCATTTGGCCAGGGCATCCCCAATTCCTGCCACCAGGGTACGCCTGGGCGCAGTTTGCACCAGTTGATAGTCCAAAATCAAGAGCGCGGGGCAATGGGCCAATGGCACATCGTAGGCAAAGGCACCATCAGGACTGTAGATATTGGAAAGGGCAGTCCAGGCAGCACAGGTGGCCCCTGAAGAGGGAATAGTCACCACCGGGCAATGGGTTTGTTCCCCCAGCAGTTTTGCGGTATCCAGGGACTTACCCCCTCCTACCCCAAGGATGACATCAGCCCGATGCTGCTTCGCTTGAGACTTCAAGGAGGCTAAACTCACTTCAGAACATTCGCCACTAAAATCAGCAAAGTCAAGATTAAGCCCATGCTCCCCGGCGATCGCCCCCCAAGTGGAAGCCAATTGTTTTCGTAAACGGGACGAAGTAACGACAAGGGGACGTGTTCCCAGGGCGGCAATGGAACCACCGGATTCGGGCAAAACACCCCAACCCCGCAAGACCTGATTAGGAGCAATCGTCAGGGGCGATAAAGAAGTAGGGGTGGAAGAATGATTAGAAGCAGACACCAAGTAAAAAAGGTCGAGACGATAGAGAGTAAAGGGAATAAGTCAAATAAACTAATCTTAATGGTAACGTTGTTGAATATATTTTACCTGCAAATATTTTATTGATCCCCTAGAACAATTTCCCTGGTATCGGAGATCGCCGTAGGTCTCTCTGCATAAATAGGCATGATCCCCCTAAAATACCCACACTATCCATCAGCTAGAAGGCAAATGTCCAGTAGGCTATGTATAGGGTTGTTACTCAAAGCGTGATCCATGGAAACCGAAGACTTTAGTAAGTTGTTTCCCCTTTTTGATGCCAGTTCGGCCGATGCCCTATCCTCAATGCTGTCAGTGGCCTGGCAAAATGAATACCCTGCTGGCCGCGCCATCTTAATTGAAGATGCCTGGGGAAATGCCCTGTACTTTATCCTGGATGGATGGGTCAAGGTTCGCCGTCTGCTAGCCAATAACGAAGATACAACCCTCGCCATTCTTGGCCCTGGGGATTTCTTTGGCGAAATGGCCATTCTCGATCAATCCCCCAGATCCACAGATGTGGTTGCCCTCACCCAGGCCCACGTCCTATCCGTACCGGCCCAAAAATTTACCCAAGTCTTGATGAAGGAGCCTCAACTCCACTATCGAATGCTACAACTGATGGCCCAGCGTCTCCGTCAAACCAATACCCGTTTAGAGACCCAGCACCAGCCCGCCGCCGTTAAGCTAGCCCATGTCCTTGTGAATTTGGGCCAACGCTACGGGAAACGCCAGGAAGGTTCTTCTGCGGCTGCCACCATACTGAATATTCCCATTGGGGATCTGGCGGACTTATCCAGCATTAACACCGATGATGCCACAAAATTGATGGCAAAATTATCAGAAAAAGGCTGGGTTAAAGTTGATGCTGCCCACCATGCCCTTCTCCTCAATATGCCTCAACTGGAACAATTAGCCCACCAAACTGGAGCATCAACCTAGGCAGATCAAAGGAAGCAATCCCCCGGCCATTGCCAACAATTTCTTCCTTGGCGATCTGAAATATTTCTTTACGTAATTTCACGGATGATTGACTACAGCCCCTTAAAGTACAATTATCGAGAAGGCAGGTATACTTTTGTAATCATCTTTCCTAAGTAAAAAAATATCTCCTTTAATATTTAGGACTTGGCAAGTATCACACCAAAATATGGTGTCTGGGTATTTTTAGTCTTGCTCCAGTATGGCTTTACGACAATCAGGGTGGTCTTTCTAAATAAAAATTTTTGATAACGAACTTGGCGATGAACGCAGCTCTAGAGGAGCATTAATGCATGGATGGTTACAATGGCAATTATGGTTATGAAGGCAGCTCTTCCGTAGCTGTCCGCCCCCTTAGTCAGTCTGGACAGATGGACGATCGCGATTTATTAAAAGAGTTCGTTAGTAATCTTGTTGAAAATAAGTCGCGGATGCTGGCCAATCGGCAACTGCGGGTAGAGATACTATTTGACGAGGTGCAACTGACTTGTCATAAAGATGGCATGATTGCCCGCATGAAGACGGATACCCAGCCTATTGCCCTAGAGGTTCGTGAAATATCTTCCTATCGAGGTTTGCTTCAAGATATACTCATCGATTTCAATATCTTTTTGATTGGCAAAGCCTCAACGAAGGGGTTTTTTCGTTATGAACCCCGCAGTATTCCCGATGGTTATGACTTACAATACACGGAAGCGGGTGTACTCTGGAAAGATCGCTGGAATCGTGGCAGGCGGAACAAAAATCGGGGGCAATTGACAGGAGTTGATGCCATGTTTCTCCATCGTGGGACATGGTACCCGATTCAAAATGTGACCGCAGGCAATGGCTTTGTTGTCCTGCGAACCCTGGGGGATGAGGCAACCATGAGTGCTTCAGATTTCATCCCATGGCTTAAGAAAAAAGAAGAAGCAACGGTAACCGATGATTCTCCTAGCCAAGTCAGTCAACATAAAATGGGGGCCCGCCTAGGGAATGTTGCCAGTGCCCCGACCCAAATCATTACCAGCCCCGATGAATTTAATGCCAGTGATCCCCAAACCCTCCTCCAGCGATCGCCAGAAGAAGAGGAAGATGATGACCATTCCAAGCCTGAACTGTCAAAATTAGCGGCTCCTATGTCACCCCAAAGCACTCCTATGCCCCCCTTGCCCCCAGAATCGGATGATTTATACGAAGATCAAACGATCGCCTATGTGGATCCCAACTATGGGCAAAAACCGGGTGAACCTGTGTCCCAAGGGTACCATCCGCCATCTCAAGAACATCATCCGCCCGTAGAAACTGCGGAAAATTACGACGATCAGACCATTGCCTACGTCCATCCCAATTACCAGCAATCCCAGGGTTATCCCCAACAGCCTCAGCAACCCCAGCAAAATTACGCTGATCAATACGATGATCAGACCATTGCCTACGCCCCTCCCAATTATCACCCCCCTCAAGGGTATCCCCAGCATCCCCAACAGCCTCAACCCTACTACCAGCAACCCCAAGGGTATCCCCAACAGCCTCAGCAACCCTACTATGAGGATCACAGTTCCGGCTATCCCCATACCAACTATGGTCAGGGGCAAAATTATGGGGCACCTCCCCCCTTACCACGCCAGTATCATGTTGATCCCAATGTGCAAATGGCCCTAACCTATCTCCAATCCAGTTTGGCCTACCTGCTACAGGTGGAGCAAAAGAGCCCCAATACCCATGCGGCGATTCGTTCCACCAGTATGGCCATTCAAAGCCTTTTGACTATTCTTAATGCCTAATCTCAATTCTCAATGGCTAATCTTAATGCCTGATATTTGCTCCTAGAATGTTGAATGGGAGCTAGTCGGGGCTAGTCATAGTCAATGGTGGGAGGAGCTTCGAGCCGCAGGCGCACCGAATCGCGGTGAGAGATGAGTCCTTCGGCTTCCGCTAGAGCCATAATGGCATTCCCTTGCTTACGCAGGGCGGTGGGGCTGTACTGAATCAGGCTGGAATGCTTAATGAAAGTTTCAACCCCTAGGGCTGAGGCATAGCGGGCTGCCCCAGAGGTGGGTAGGGTGTGGTTTGGGCCGGCTATGTAGTCGCCAACGGCTTCCGGGGTGGAGTAACCCATGAAAATAGCACCGGCATGGCGAATCTGATCGACCAAATCCCAGGGGGTTTCAATTTCTAGCTCCAAGTGTTCTGGGGCAAACTCATTGGAGAGTTGGGCCGCCACCTCTAGGGACTCAACTACGCCAATGAGACCATAATGGGCGATCGCCTTTTCCGTGAGTAATCGCCGGGGATGCTCCGCCAACTGATCGAGGACAACCGCTGCCACCTGCTCCGCTAACGATAAAGAGGGGGTGAGTAAAATGGCTGCTGCTAGGGGATCATGCTCGGCTTGGGCTAACATGTCTGCCGCAATATGGCAGGGGTTGGCCCCTTCATCGGCAATAATTAACACTTCTGAGGGGCCGGCCAGGGAATCAATCCCCACCTTGCCGAAAACCTGTTTTTTGGCCAACGTAACGTAGATATTGCCGGGCCCTGTAATCACATCTACGGCCGGAATCGTGGCGGTACCATAGGCCAAGGCAGCGATCGCCTGGGCCCCACCCACCCGATAAATTTCGTCGATACCCGCTTCCTGGGCTGCCACTAAGACCGCTGGATTAATGGCCCGATTTTGCCCTGGAGGAGTCACCATGACAATTTGGGATACACCGGCCACCTTTGCGGGAATGGCATTCATTAACACCGTGCTGGGATAGGCCGCTCGCCCGCCAGGAACATAGATCCCCGCCACATCCACAGGGGTATAGCGTTTACCTAGAACCACCTGATCCGGGTTGAACTGCACCCAACTTTTGGGCAGATGTTGGCGATGGAAATGCTCAATTTGTTTGTGGGCTAGACGGATGGCATCTAGAAGTTCCTTGGAGACCTGTTGATAGGCTGCATCCAGTTCATCGCCCTTGACTCGCAGGGTTTCTACAGTCAGATCAACCTGATCAAACTCGGCCGTGTAATGGACTAAGGCGCGATCGCCCTGTCGCTGAACCGTTTGCAAAATTTGTTGAACCGTCGCTTCCTTGTGAACAATGTCATTCTGCTGGATGCGATCGCAAATGCGGCGCAATTCTAAGCGAAGTTCTGATAACTGAGGGATGATTCGCAGCATGATCGTTTAATGAACGAAGAGCCTCTATCAAAAGCGAAGAAGTCATGAATCTATTCACTAGCTTACAGCGGTTTTCTAAGTTGCACAGGCTACATCCCCACTGTTTTTGAATTTCTTGAAAGAAAGTTGGCTAAAGCTTGCTACTCCATACCCCTAAAAATATCAATGGCTCACCCCTAGGACATAAATTCAATCTTAAGATACATTTCTTCTTGAAAAAAAAATGATAAAATTACAGGGAAGGCTTCCTTGGGGATGTGTTGTGATTCATACTGTTACATTGCCCTCTGTTAATCCCTCCTATCTGTCCGATCATAGTCGTCTCAAACTTTTCTCAGGATCAGCAAATATCCCCCTTGCCCAAGAAATCGCCCGCTATCTTGGAATTGATCTCGGCCCCATGGTGCGAAAACAATTTGCCGATGGTGAGCTTTATGTGCAAATCCAAGAGTCTATCCGGGGCTGTGATGTCTACTTAATTCAGCCCACCTGCCATCCGGTGAATGATCACCTCATGGAACTATTGATCATGATCGATGCCTGTCGCCGGGCCTCGGCTCGACAGGTGACCGCAGTGATTCCCTACTATGGCTATGCCCGGGCCGATCGCAAAACCGCCGGTCGAGAGTCCATTACCGCCAAGCTGGTGGCCAATCTCATTACCCAGGCCGGTGCCAGTCGGGTTTTAGCCATGGATCTACACTCTGCCCAGATTCAGGGGTACTTTGATATTCCCGTAGATCATGTCTACGGTTCGCCGGTGATTTTAGATTATCTCCGCAGTAAGCGGCTTTCTGATCTGGTCGTCGTCTCCCCCGATGTGGGGGGTGTGGCCCGGGCCCGGGCCTTTGCCAATAAGCTGGATGATGCTCCCCTAGCCATTATTGATAAACGCCGTCAGGGGCATAATGTGGCAGAGGTGATGAATGTGGTTGGGGATGTGCGGGGAAAAATAGCGGTTCTTGTGGACGACATGATTGATACCGCTGGGACTATTGTGGAAGGGGCGGCCCTACTGCGTCGGGAAGGGGCCAAACAGGTCTATGCCTGCGCCACCCATGCGGTGTTTTCGCCCCCAGCGCGGGAGCGGCTTTCCAGTGGTGTCTTTGAAGAGGTCATTGTCACCAATACTATTCCCGTTGCCCCTGAAAATCTGTTTCCCCAGTTAACGGTTCTGTCCGTGGCCAGTATTTTAGGGGAAACTATTTGGCGGGTGCATGAGGATAGTTCGGTGAGTAGCATGTTTCGCTAGGGGACTGTTCTGGTTTATTCTAGGCTAGTCGAACGGCATTAAATCAACAGCATTTAAGTCCAGCAGCATTGGGAGAATAGCCCTATGGCACGATATGCCCTATTGAGTGTTTCCGATAAAACAGGGCTGATTGAATTAGCTCAATCTCTGGTGGATCGGTTTGGTTTTGAACTGATCAGTAGTGGGGGTACGTCAACGGTTCTAGAAGCAGCGGGCATACCCACGATCAAGGTCGCTGACTACACAGGCTTTCCAGAGATATTGGCTGGTCGGGTGAAGACGCTGCATCCGCGCATTCATGGTGGGATTTTAGCCCGACGCGATCGCCCGGAGGATCAACGGGATTTAGGGGAGCATAATGTCTACCCCATTGATCTGGTGGTGGTGAATCTCTATCCCTTTCAGGCTACCATTGCCCAGCCTAATGTTTCCCTGGCGGAGGCGATCGAGCAGATTGATATTGGTGGCCCCACCTTAATTCGAGCGGCGGCGAAAAATTTTGCCCATGTGACGGTGCTCTCTTCCCCTACCCAGTATGCGGATTACCTGGCTGAATTACGGCAACGGGAAACCCCCAGTGCTGAATTTCGTCACGAATGTGCCCAAGCGGCCTTTTGGCATACCGCAGCCTACGATCAGGCCATTGCCGCCTACCTGAGTCAATCCCCAACAACAACACCAACTCCAGAGGCTCTCCCCGCTGTGTTTAACCTGACGGGCCGTCGCCAACAACTCCTACGCTACGGCGAAAATCCTCACCAACAGGCGGCCTGGTACTATACTGGCTCCATGGCTACGGGGTGGGCTGCCGCTAACTTGGTTCAGGGCAAGGAACTCAGTTTTAATAACCTCCTGGATTTAGAAGCAGCCCGATCTATCATCCGAGAGTTTTGTGGCGATCGCGTCCAACCCACTGCGGTGGTCGTTAAACATACCAATCCCTGTGGTGTTGCCGAAGGGAAAACCATTGCCGATGCCTATCAACGCGCCTTGGCTGCGGATTCTGTATCGGCCTTTGGCGGCATTGTCGCCCTAAACCAAGCCATTGATCCTGAGACGGCCACCGTCCTGAGCAAAACGTTTCTGGAATGTGTGGTTGCCCCGGACTGTCATCCCGATGCCCTAAAAATACTCAAGGCCAAGCCCAAACTACGACTGCTGCTCTTGCCGGATTTAACCCAGGGGCCCGATGTGGCCATCCGGGCGATCGCCGGTGGATTTTTAGTTCAGGATATTCACCACGTTCCTTCCGTGGCAGAGGATTGGGAAGTGGTGACGGAAACTAAACCCACCCCTGACCAATTAGAGGAACTCATCTTTGCCTGGAAAGTGGTTAAGCATGTTAAATCCAATGCCATTGTCGTCAGTCGAGATCGGGCCACCCTCGGGATTGGGGCGGGGCAGATGAATCGGGTGGGATCGGTACAAATTGCCCTTTCCGATGCTGAAGATAAGGCCAAGGGAGCGGTGCTGGCCAGTGATGGTTTTTTCCCCTTTGCCGACTCGGTGCAAACGGCGGCGATCGCCGGAATTAGTTGTATTATTCAGCCAGGGGGTAGTTTACGGGATAATGACTCCATTCAGGCGGCCAATGAAGCAGGCATTGTCATGATTTGTACCAACCGACGTTATTTCCGTCACTAGATCTCTAGGGGTTATTGCAGGTGAAACAACGCTTTGGAGTCATCAGTGATCCCCACATTACCTTGCCCCATACGGTTCCCCCAGGGCGATCGTCCTTTCTCTTAACCGACGTAAGTTTAGCGGCCTTTGAAATTGCCGTCAAACATCTGGCAGAACTGGGCATTGATTTTCTGCTGATCCCAGGGGATTTAACCCGTGATGGTGAAGTGGATAATCACTCTTGGCTACGGGATATGTTAGCTGGTTTACCCTTTCCTACCTATGTAATTCCCGGTAATCATGATGTTCCTGTTCCCCAAGGAGAGAATGGAATCATTGGCTGGCATGAGTTTCCCCAGTACTACCAAAATGCCGGTTATGGCGAAACAGATCAGCTATATTACACCTGCTCTCCAGCGGCAGGACTGCGGCTGATCGCCCTCAATTCCAATCAATTTGATTCCCAGGGGAGACAAGTCGGTTGCTTAGATGATGCCCAACTGAGTTGGTTAACCCAGGTTTTAGCAGCTATCCCCAAGGATGAATTGATCCTCGTGATGGTGCATCACAACCTACTGGAGCATTGGCCCGGCCAAGGAAAGCATCCCATGGGGCTACGCTATATGCTGGACAATCGGCGGCTACTCTTGGAATTGCTGCACCAGGCAGAAGTTTCTTTGGTTTTCACGGGGCATCTTCATGTCCAAGACATTGCCTACGAAAAGGGTATCTATGAGATTACCACTGGCTCCTTGGTGAGCTATCCCCATCCCTATCGTCTAGTTGAGCTAAATTCCCAGGACAACGGTGGCTGGAACCTAGATATTCAATCCTTTCGAGTTGAAGCCACTCCCCACTATCCTGACCTGCAAACCTCCTCCCGCAAATGGATGGGCGATCGCAGTGCCCCCTTTTTAATTCGGTTTTTGATGGCACCTCCCCTTAATTTAGATGAAGCCACTGCCCAGGCCCTAGTGCCGGATCTAAAGGATTTTTGGCCCCAGATTGCCGCCGGAGATCCCCGGGTAAACTTACCGGATTTGCCAGCGGATTGGCAGACCTATTTTGCCCGTTTTAATCATCAAGAACCCCCTGGCTGTCCCCATTTAGGGGATAATGCCATGGAAATCCAATTACCACTCCATTCTTCTCGGTCTGAAGCCTTGCGCTGTTCGTCCTGATGGTAATTCCAAAATTGCCTCTGCGGATATTAATGCTCCACAATTTTTATCAATTTAGTGGCGGTGAGGAGGTATCCATGGAGGCCGAAATTAATCTGCTGCGGCAGGCGGGCCATCAGGTGACATTGTTCAGTAAAGATAATCAAGAAATTGATCACTACTCCCTAGCCCAAACTCTACAACTCCCCCTGAAGACCGTTTGGAATCTGTCAAGCTACAGGGATGTTCGTCAGGAATTACAATACCATCAGAGTCAGATATTACACGTTCAAAACTTTTTTCCCCTATTTTCTCCCGCAGTCCATGGGGCGGCCCGTTCGTTAGATATTCCGACTGTTCAACATTTACGAAATTTTCGCTTAGGTTGCTTAAATCCCTGGCTCCGTCGTCAAAACAAAATTTGTCGGGACTGTGTGGGTAAAAATCCTTGGCGGGGGGTGATCTATCGCTGCTATCGTCAATCACTGCCCGCTTCCTTAACTCTTTGGGGAATGGTTACTTGGCACCGTTGGAGCCGGACTTGGCATCACCTGGTAGATGGATTTATTACCCCTAGTCGTTTTGCAGCAGAGCTTTTGAGTCAGATGGGAATTCCGGGCGATCGCCTTTATGTCAAGCCCAATACCACCCCCGATCCCTTTGCCCTAGCGCATCATCACCCTAGCCCGTTACCCCCATCCCCACGATTTTTATTTATTGGGCGTTTGTCTGCCGAAAAAGGGTTAGACCTATTGTTAAGGGCATGGGCAGAGTTACCCGTTTCAGATTGGTTTTTAGAGATTTTAGGAGATGGCCCCGATCGCGATCGCCTGCAACACTATGTCCAAGAGCGACAATTAAAAGGCGTAACATTTCACGGCCACCAACCGAAGCCGATACTTCATCAATGGATGCAGCAGGCCACGGCCGTCGTCATTCCTTCCCAGGGCTATGAAACCTTTGGGCGAACGGTGATTGAGGCCTATGCCCATGGCCGAGCAGTTCTTGCATCTGATCTGGGGGCCTTGCCAGAATTGATGATCGAAGGGGAAACGGGATTTCTGGTAGAACCTGCTAATATTTTTGCTTGGAAAGAGCGCATCCTTTGGGCAGGGGAGCATTTAACTGAGATGGAAACCATGGGCCGGCGATCGCGCCAAGTGTATTTGCAGAACTACACACCCGAGGTAAATTACCAGCAGTTAATAGAAATTTATGACAAGGTACTGCGTTGACACCTTTCTCGCCCTGAAGGTGTGGGGATACCCCGTGTCTGACGGCAGTTAGCCCTCACTAATTTGTTCTTCGGCCCGCTCTAGGAGGGTGTCATGGACGTGCTCTTCGTGGTGACGTTGCTCTGCTGCTAGCTCCCGTGCCTCTTCTGCTAGATCATTCGTGTCACTCTTTTCAAGATTTTCTTCAGCGCGACTGAGTAGATTTTCCTCTTGATGGTCAATGTCTTGCCGTTTTTGGGCACTTTGCTCCCGGGCGGATTCATTGATACTCATGGAAAAATTCTCCTAATGTTGTTAGCCGACCTTTCTTAATTGTATGGGATATGTTGACTCGCCTCCTGTCACTCAGAAAGCTCCGAACTAATTTCCACTAACGTTTCCCCAGAACGTAGTAGCTCTAGTGCTTTTGGTAAAACTGAACTCAGAATTTTTTGCAGACGAGCATTTGACTGACCCTGACTGAAAAAAGTGGACAAACTTCAAGAGTCGCCAATGAAGGAGAATGTCCAAATGACCCAAAAACCAAGACGAACATTTACTGCCGAACAAAAAGCTGAAGCAGCCTAACGGTGTAGTTGTGCTGCGGCAAGTAGTGTCAAACTCCCATCAATAACCTCCCTTGCGTCCGCATCAACGCAGTGTTGGGCTGCTGAGAACTATGAGTGATTGCTTGGTCGCTACAGAAGCAATGACTCGATCTTTGCCTGTACTTCCTCAACGACACTAACTTGAACAGACTCAACAAACTGAACGCCACGAGCTTTCCAGTCCAGACACTTGATTTGATCGGCAAGAATTACTCCTTGAGTCTGCAACTCAGGTGGCAGAGGGACTTCAAAGGGATATCCTTTCTGCTGTTTGGTGATGGGCATCAACAAGGCTAGAGAACTTTTCGCGTTGTAACTACAAGGTGAAAGAACAAAAGCAGGTCGATGCCCCCTTTGTTCATGACCTTTGGTTGGATCAAAGTCCAGGTAGACAATATCTCCCCGATCTGGGATATAGCGGTTTGTGGGTGCTACCAAAATTCATTTCCCACCGACATCCCACTTTCAACCTCAGTATGCAGATTCTCTGGTGTGATGGCAGAAATCAGATCCTCCAAGGAGTACCGCTTTCGGGTTCTGGGCTTGATGACGAGGTTACCATCGATCACCACAAGATCAACCTCAACACCTTCGGTAAGATGAATCTCTTTAACTAAGTGCTGGGGAAGTCGAATGGCTAAACTATTTCCCCACTTCGCCACTGTCGCAACCATAGGTTGAACCTTACCTTTAGTTTAGTTGGATCACTGTAATTTGATCCTTTGAAGAAACGTATATACAGAGTATCTACATTGTAGCGACTTGGTAGAAGCTTGGCAATTACGGGGAGAAAGAGAACTGAACCCTGAATGCCTCGCCCAAGACTTGCGGTGCTGCCCTTAGCGACAACCTGAATCAGCCCAACGGTTGAATTGAGCGGCGATCGTTTTTTGAGTTCAACACCAAAAATCTCTATTACGTCCGCTCTAATGGTTTGTTATGCAGCCGACCAGGGAACCCACCTTAAAAAACATTGATTTCCGTGTTGTTCTGTAATTTCTGCTCCTAATCGATGATAAAAACTAAGTCCACGAGTGTTTCTGGCATCAGCATTCCAAGCAAGATGGGTACAGTCATTTTCCTTGGCAATTTGAGCTAATTTAACCATTAATGCTGCTCCTGCACCTTGACTTCTCATCTCGTCATCCACATACAAATCATCAAGCCAAACACTTGGCTGACCGGCAAATGATGAGTACCTGAATCCATATAATGCAAAGCCGACTTCATGCCCTGAAAACTCTGCAAACAAAACGTAAGAAAAGGGAATTAATCCGAAAAGTGTTTTGCGTATCTTGTCTTCAGATACTTGTAGCACACCAGAGAATGCACCAATGTTTCGGTCAAATTTTGATTTCTTCTGGATGAACGAGAAAATGAGCGATACATCATCAGGAGTGGCAGATCTAACTTTCATTGATTAATTTACGATCGCGCTAGAATTTCCTCGCACAGTTTAACCTGACGCAATTTTGCCATCACTGATTTTAGGGTGCCACGTCACTGACAATCTCACCTCTACCGAAGACTGACCCTGACTGAAAAAAGTGGACAAACTCCAAGAGTCGCCAATGAAGGAGAATGTCCAAATGAGCCAAAAACCAAGACGAACATTTACTGCCGAACAAAAAGCTGAAGCAGCATAACGGTGAAGTGCAGCGGCGGCAACTGACCTCGAACTCAGCACCAGCGGCTTGCATCCGTCCGTTGCAACGCAGTGTTAGGCTGATGCGCGGATTAGAGGGTCGCTTAGCCTGATTCTTCAGCATAGACCCAAATCTTACAACTGGGGCAATATCACCCTTCATGGGGTGCACTGACAAGAATCATGCTCTCCCAGTGACCAGAGGTGAACAAGACGAGGGGGTTCCCAGCGCAGTAGCATAACGACCGCCTTCAGCAGCAGTAAGTGACTTTTGATTCCTAAGGACAACCTGTTTCTGTCCGCTGCAACGCGCTTGTTAGGCGAGGTTAATGCTCCCAATTTTCAGGATTTAATCAATAGTTATAATACAGAAAGAATTTTATCATAATCAAATTTAGAAACAAATTAACGTGAGTAGTTGGTTTGCGTTAGCTGTGAGAAATATTCAAAAGCTTCTGGATTTCTAACCCCATATACCGAATTATCAGCTTTTCTCTTGACATTAACGAAACTAGGCATAACACCGATTTTAAGTTGCTTAGAGTATACAATATGCCTGGTTCTAACGGTTTCGTTACCTAAAACCTCTACCTCATACTCTATACTTTTCTGCATATGTAGTGTCTTGCTCCCATAATGACGAAGCATAGATTTAATATTAGTCTCGCTCTTACGATCAAGAAACACAACAAATGATTTTGAATTGATAGCTTGAAAAGAATTAAGTATTCCTACATCTTTAACATCGTGGACATCTGTTAACAAGCTATATTTTGACCCATACCTATAAATCTCAGGATCATAGAGGCATAACATTAACCTAGGCGACAATGGCAAAAAAAGCTGCAATCCTTTTGTGCCAAAACCTGTTATTCCAGGATGGTCGAGGTCTCTATATAACCAGTTATACATGAAAACGGGATGATCCGAGATAAAGAAATCTAGAGCCGTTTTATTAATTGCAAGATGAAATTTCAGGTCGGTCAATAGTATAGATGCGAAATAGCCTTGGAGCGTGAGAAGAGAAATTAAAGGTGCCTCATCATCAATCTTTAGCTTTACACCATCAGCATTTCGAGAATCCATACCATTTAAACGCAGAAGTTCTCTTGAAATAGATTGGATATTAGTTTGAATAATTGAATCCATCCTATCCATTACCTTAGGAGTTCGGGATAACAGTGTTGAAACAAATATCAGCAAACGAATCCAGTTTTCAGATGAATCTAGAACTGTTGTATCGTGATGAACAATAGAGCTAATTAATGGTGCAGTAGGAGCCTCAATTTTTTGACTTAGGATATTTTCTACCATATTGTCTGTATCATAGAAGTAATTCTGAGAGCATATCTTCTTAATTGACTGGCTGTATCTGAATGAATATCTAGGAATGTCGAAAACATTCGTTTTTCTTTCTTTCTTGTCCTCCCAACTAAAGAATTTTAGAAGGCATTGAGGAACGTAATGCTGGTTTTTAGTGATTTGCATAACTATGGAGTAATACGGAGACAAAGCAAAACGCCTAACGATACCAAGGCGGCGAGAGAAGCGAGTCCGCTGCAACGCGTTGTTAGGCAGCGGCGCTGCCGTGACGTGCTAGGTGGCGATCACTTAAAGAAGGTATAACACTAAAACTGTTTTGAAATAGATCTACACATTTGCTGTTCCGAGTACAAGACCCGATGAATTAACAGTGATATCAAAGTTAACGCTTTGCCAGTTTGATCTACCTATCTCATATCTTGCTTCTCTTAAATCTCTCGGATTTATAACGATTTGGACTTGCCGCCGACCTTCCATACCGGATTTCCAGCGTGTGATTGAATCATGCGATTGCTGAGCTATAACATATATGACGCTTGTATCCATGCCGATAAACATTAATCGATCTGTCCCTCGTCGGACTATTCCTGCAATTGAACCTTCTACGGTTCCACTTCGATTGGCAAGGAAAGATGTAGGAATACCAAAAGGTTCACCATTTATATCAACTAGGGTTAAACCGCTTAATACCTCAATGTTTTCAATATTTTCTAGAGCATAAATCCTCGTATTTAAAGCAATCAGAAGAAAAGGACGACCAATTAAGCGAATCAATCTTTCATAGAAGCGATATCTAGCTAAAACTTTAAACTGACTTGCTGATGTAAATGGTCTAGGCAAAGGGGGATCTACTAGCCAAATTCTTGCTGAACTACTATCATTACGAGGTATTGCTGCAATTGCTCCAATTAAGATGTCAGAAGGTCTTTTAGGTTTCTGCTCCTGTTTTTTCTCTTTAATATGACGTTTATGGCTTGAAATGCTAGATGTTTTTTTCATTACATCTTCAACAATAGAAGCTTTACACTCAAGTACTAAAAAATCACTTCCGGTTGAAGCAATTTGAAAATCCAAATTTTTCTTATTTTCTATACTGATTTTCTCCCAATCAGCCGGGGTTGTACCGAGTACTCTACCCATCGCATATAAAGTCGCGCCTACTCCTACACGTTCGATTCTGTGATTTTCCATTTCTTGAGGAGAAAATCTGGCAACCAATGTTCTCCCCTTAATCTCATAGTAATCAAGAAATTCATCGAACCTGTCGAAGGCTCGTTCTACGAGTTCTTCTCTACTAATCCAATTCGGTTGATTCTTTTGCTCCATAAACATAGACTCAGCCAAGAGATCTAAAGGCTCAACATCGAACCCAGAAGCAACAAGATCATGTATTTCTTTTGCGAAAGTTGTACGTTCAAATAATCTCGACTCTTCTCCATCATAGTAGTTAACATCAAAGTGAAGCATCTTCGCTGTTCAGAAATACGCAGTAAGTTATCTCTTGCTACCTATACATACTTTGCACCGAAAGAGTGGCAATATGAACAGTTTTTCGCAAAAATGCTCTTGGATATTCAACTACATCGTTAACAGAGAAACAGCCATAGCAGTTAGAGAGCTTAAGCTATTGATTGATTAATAGCTCTATCAGTAGAACCATGATTGATCAATCTTGACACACAGACAACTAACTCGACAGTACGTCTCGCAAACAGCCTAAGCCGCCTAACTATTGATTAGAAAGCGATTAGTAGCCTAACTAATTTAGTAATGGAAAACCAGAACTCTCTATTCATAAAGATAGAATGCACTCTAGCACATAAATATACAGGTGTCAAAAATTGCTAGCTTTAGCATATACAAAACTTCATTTTTTTCCAAACCCCTTAACAAGCAAGGTTTTTAGCGTAGTAGAAAGCGAATAGTATACAAAATCAAGCGGGTATGCACTTTAGCTAAAAAAGGCTACAAGCCTTTAATACTCAAAGTTATTCCGCTAAATTTAAGGAGTGTTATACCGGATATTTTTCCATGGAGTCCTTGCTCCCATATCCTCCGAAGCGGAAACTCTATAATGGCCCCCAAAAACTGGACAGGTGCTTAAGCTCTGACGGCTTACATTGGCGGGGGTTCTGCAATGGGAATGGTAAAGTGAAATTGACTCCCGCGATCGCGGCCCGCCGATTCGGCCCAAATTTTCCCTCCCAGGTTAGTAATAATTTGCCGACAAATGGCTAATCCTAGTCCCGTTCCCCCAGCAGAGCGACGCAGGGCCCCCTCTTCTTGGTAAAAGCGATCGAAAATGGTTTCCAGGCGATCGGGCTCAATGCCCCGCCCCGTATCCGTGACTGTTACTTCCAGCATTCCTGCCGCATTGGCAATGGCGGCAATGGAGACTTCCCCAGACTGCTCCGTAAATTTACAGGCATTATCAATGAGTTTGGATAGCACTTCCACTAACCATTCGCCATCGGCCCGCACCAGGGGTAAGTTCTCCGGTAATATCGTGACGATCGCCGGTAATTCGTCCTTGGGACTGCGGAGACTACTCAGGGCTAAATCCACCAATTCTTGCATCGGCAACGCTTCAGGATGCCATTGAACCCGGCCACTTTCCAACTGGGATAGGGTCAAAAAGTCTTGGATCAGTTTTCGCATACGCTCAGCATCGGTGAGGGCCGTGGTCAGCATCACTTGCCGCATTTCCAGGGACATATCCGGTTCACTGGCTAAACTTTCCAGGCAAATTTGGATCGTTGAAAGGGGGGTTCGCAATTCGTGGCCCGTAATAGCAATCAGATTACTGCGGGTGCGATCGAGGGCCTCTAACTGGACATTGAGATCCTCTAAATCAGCATAGGCTTCCGCTTGGATCAGAGCTACCCCCACCTGGGTTGCGATCGCCTCCACCAGGGCATCATCCCCATCTTCCCAGGGGCAAGCTTGGCCACTATGGAGTTCCACCATTCCCAGGAGACGACCTTGATAGAGAACCGGAGCCAGGATCAAGGATTCAATCCCTAGATTCCCTAAAAATTTGGCAAACTCTGGTACATTCGCCAGATGGGGGTCTTCCCCTAGACTGGTTACAATCACCGGGAGTTGCTGCTGAACCGCCTGCTGAAATAGGGGATTTTTATGGAGGGGCCAAAATTGCTTCCGCAGGCTGGGGTAGCCATCTTTGATGGCCTCATAGTGAATGGGCACACTGGTATCATTGGCCCGGCATTGGTAAATTACACAGCGATCGCTGCCAATGGCTTGGCCCAATTCCTGAACGGCCACCGTTAAAATTTGAGAAGGATCCAAGGAGCGACGGATGGCGGTGGTAATGGAGTTTGTTAGGCGTTCCTTCCGCTCTTGAATCGTAATTTGGCGATAGGCCTTAATTTGCTTATATTGACCCGCCTGTAAATAGGTGACAAGGCGATCGGTAAAGGGGGCGGGATCCGTGGGGTGGCTCCCGTGGGCCTCGGCCCGCTCCACCAGTTTCATGCCCTTGGCCAATTTAGATTTGAGTTCCGGTCGATACTGACCAATTCGCCCTAGGAGTATCCGCGCTGCTGTGGCAGTGATTCCCCGGTCAAAAGTCCATATGCCCTCAAAACGGCGAGCCTGATCCATGGGCGGAGAACCTATTGCCAGGCGTGATTTTTGGGCCGATCCGGCTTTCATTTCTCGGCAAATTAAACAGGCACTATAGTCGAAACCCAGTACCAGTAAATGCCACTCTTGACTTAGACCATCCTGGGGATCAAAGGCAATGGTTTCATAAAAGTCAGAGCAGTTGCGAAATTCAGTTTCCGGGGCCGCTAAGATGTAGACCTGACTTGTTTTATTGGCAATGCGTTGGTAGCGATGGGCTTCTTGGCGATAAAATCGTTCCCGCTGAAAACAGGCCACAATCAGGGGCGCGTCATTCCCCGCTAAGACCTGATCTTCCATGGCATGGGAAAGAGCCGTTAAAGAAGCCTTAAAATAAATCTGCGATCGCAGATGTGACTGAGCAGCCAGTAACTCCTGCAATACGGATGAGCCAATTACCTTGGATTTCATTAGATCGGGCACAAAGCCGCAACGCTACCCTAGATTACCAAAAAAAGAAGCGATCGCCCCAGTCAGGATTCTAGTCAAGGTTGAGTAAGTTATCTTCTTCGTGGGTTTGAATCACACAATCGGAGGTGGCATAGGCCGCACACAGCAACGCGAAGCCCGCCTTTAATTCCTTATCTTTCAAGAAGGAGTGATCCGACTGATCTAGGGTACCACTGACAATCCGCCCGGCACAGTTCACACAGGCCCCCGCCCGACAGGAATAGGGAAGATCAATCCCCTGCACCTCTGCTGCATCTAAAATATATTCATCGCCATGGACTTTAATCGTTTTCTTTAGACCAATGGCATCATTGACTAACGTGACACTATAAACTTTGCCGTGATCATGCTTGGTCATAGGTTCCCCCTATCCGATACGGGTTGACACTTAATAATATCCTAACCATTTTTTACGGATTTATCACTTTATATCTTTTTCATATCTTTCATATTAAGTTAAGCATGGGACAAATTGAAACTTAAAATAATATAAAATTTCAAAGACTATACTAACTTCAAACACTATGCTAAGAAGCTGTGGCTGAACTTATTCTGGCTCCCTGAATTTTAAGAATGTTGGTCGATAAAAAATCCAATAATTAGTCCTTCTCTAACGGTCAATAAAGTTCTTATAAAGTTGCTATCATGGGACACACCAAAGCCGCTATTCTTTGGGAGCTATCTTTCATTAAACAATACCGCCGAAGCCAATGGCAAAGCGATATACAGGTTGATAGATTTGTACAAAAAACTTAATTATTGGAAATATTTCTACCCCGCGTTGGGAAATGGTAATGCTGAATAAAATTCCAGAGAAATATATGCATCTGGTGCGCTGGAGTCTGGCCCTTGGCTGGCTGGTCTTGATTACATCCCTCTTTTATGATCCCATCTCTGAAGCTTTGACGGATCCGGCCTCTGGCAGCCCCTTTCGTTTACGGGGCGACTGTCTCAGTTTTCAGGGGGAGTGCAAAGAGCCGATTCCTTACCCAATGGGGGCACGCATTTTTTGGGGCATGGTGGTTCCATCGGTGGTGGTGACCTTAGTTACCCTGAGTCACGAGGCCTGGCGACGGCTTTGTCCCTTGGCCTTTTTCTCCCAAATTCCCCGCTCCCTAGGGTGGCAGCGCAAACGGAAAATTACCAATCCCCAGACGAAAAAAACTCGCTATGAGTTGGTGGCCATTGAGGCGAATTCCTGGCTGGGGCGCAATCGTCTGTATGTGCAAATGGGCCTATTGTTTTTGGGTTTGGTGGTTCGCCTCCTTTTTGTCAACTCCGATCGCTGGGCCTTGGGCGTGTTTCTGATCGTGGTGATTTTGCTGGCGATCGCAGTGGGCTTTTTATATCCCGGAAAATCCTGGTGTCAGTATTTTTGCCCCATGGCTCCGGTGCAGGAAATTTATACCGGCCCCCGGGGTCTGTTGGGGAGTGAGGCCCATCAGGGCGGTCCCCAGGGCATTACCCAGTCCATGTGCCGCTCCGTAACGGACAAGGGGACGGAAAAAAGTGTTTGTGTCAGTTGCCAGTCCCCCTGCATGGATATTGATGCGGAGCGGGCCTACTGGGATCGGGTGCAGCAGCCGGAGCGGCGATTACTTTACTACGGGTATTTGGGCCTGGTAATTGGTTTTTTCCTGTACTTCTTTTTCTATACCGGGAATGCCAATTTCTTGGGGGGCACGGTTTGGCTAGAGCGGCAACAACTCTCGACCCTTATGGGGCCGGGTTTTTATATTGGTGGCACTGCATGGCCTATTCCTAAATTAGTGGCGGTTCCCCTAACCTTAGGGGTCTTTGTTGCCCTCACCTATGGCTTGGGGTTTGGCATCGAGGGGGCCTATCGCCAGTACCTAAAGGGTAAATCCGTAACATTGCCCGAATCGACCCTGCGTCACCAGTTGTTTACCCTCTTTGCCTTTAGTGCCTTTACCTGTCTCTACTTTTTGGGGGTTCGTCCCACCTTGGGTTGGCTGCAACCCTTTCGGCCTTTGGTGGATTGGGGTTTAGTTGTGGCGATCGCCCTTTGGTGTTATCGAACCCTGGGGCGCAGTGCGGATCAATACCAACGGGAAAGCGTCAGTCACAGCTTGCGGCGGCAATTGGCCAAATTTGGCCCGGATCTGGATCGGGTCTTGGGGGGGCGATCGCTCTCGGATCTGCGCACCGATGAAGTGTATGTCCTAGCCAAAGTATTACCCGGCTTTAATCATCAAAAGAGCCTGCAGATCTATCGGGAAGTGCTGCGGGAAGCCCTGGAAAATGGCACCGTTAATTCCGTGAGTAGTTTAGTGGTACTCCAAGGGTTGCGGAATCAGTTGGGCATTAGTGACACAGAACACCAGCAACTCTTACAGGATGTGGGCATTAATGATCCTGGGCTACTATCCCCAGAGAAGGCAGCTTCTCGGGAACAGCGGTTACGTCTGCGGGGCTACCGCCAGTCCATTGAAGGTCTCTTTTTGGAGGGGGTGCAGGGGGGAATTCCCCTCAACGAGATGATCACCCAAAAACAGGATGCTCTCCAGGCCCTCAAGCAGGAATACAACATTAATCCAGAGGAGGAAGCCACGGTTTTAGCGGAACTGTTGAATCAGAATAGTATTTTTTACAAATCCGGCGAGAAATTACTTCAACAACTGCACCTCCTCCATCAGCAACGCCAAATTCTCCGCCAGAGTTCTCCCCTGACTGCGCCCGTCTACGACTTTTTGATTCATTTCCTCGATGGTCAACAGCAGATGGTGAGTCAACAGTTTTTAGGTATTCTTGAGATTTTGGGTAACACCCCAGAGGCGATGAACCTCGCCCAAGCTGTAGGTAGCCAACTGCCCGATGATCCCCTTTTTCAATCGGCCCTATTGCGCCATTCCCCAGCAATGCCTCCTTGGCGCGATCGCCTCAGCCCGGCCATTTTTAATCAGTTGCAACGATTACAGACAGAAACCCGAGTGCGTTTAGAGGAGAGTGGATCGGCGAAGCAGGGGAAAACCCTAGGGGTGTTGACGGATCTGCTGCAATCCCCTGAAGCCCTGATCCGGGCGGCCAGTTTGTGGGCGATCGCCCAGATTGATGCTAAGGCAGGAAAACAGTATGCAGCCCAACTGGGCCAGGCCCCTGCGAGAACCCTGGATATTGACAACATTGTCGCCGATACCGCCCAAGGAATTTTAGGTAAATCCACCCCAACTGCCCAGCCCATCGAAAACCTAGAGATTACCATTGATCACGTCCAGACGACCCAGGTGCAATTTTGGCATCAGACCCGCATTACCATTGGTCGGGATCCCGGGAATGATGTGGTTATTCCTGATAGTCGCGTCTCCCGAAACCACGCGGTCTTAGACATTAGCACTCAGGGCGTACACCTCCAGGATTTGGGCAGTGTCAATGGCTTGGTCTATCAAAATAAGGTGATTCACAAAGAGACCATTCCCCTGAAATCCGGCGATCGCATTGGTTTTAGTCGTTCAGGCAGCCCCGCCATTGTCGTTAGTTGGCAAACGTCTAGGGATACTGCTATGGGTTTGAGTACCCTGGAAAAAGCCCTTTGGTTAGCCCATGCCCCCCTCTTTCGGGACATTCCCCACTTGGATCTATTGGAATTAGCCCTAGCGAGTCAGGTGCGGGGGTATCATCCTGGAAATTCCCTTTGTATTATTGGCGATACCGCCGATGAGGTTCTACTCCTTGTGCGGGGATCCGCCGATGTTCAGGTGGGCACAACCTCCAGTTTGGTGCGGTTGGGAACCATTACTCCCGGACAAACCCTTGGGGAATTGGCGGTACTGACCCAAGGTAATCGCACGGCCACGGTGGTTGCCACTGCTGAGTCTACCTACGTTTTAGCCATTCCGGCCGCCTCCTTCCGGGCCCTCCTAGATTCCCATTTGGACATGACCCGCCAAGTACTAACCCTGGTGAGCGATCGCCTCCAGCAGACCCTAAATCAACTTTCCGCCTAAGATAGCTCCATGACTGATTCATCACCATTCCCTGCCACCGATCTTACAAATACTGAAAATACTGATCTCACCCATCTTTTTGTCTATGGAACCCTTACCCAAGGCCTAGGTCTCTCCGACAGATTAGCCAACGCCACCTTTCTCGGCCATGGATTGACCCAGGGGAGGTTATACGATTTGGGTTCCTTTCCGGGATTCAAAGCCGCAGACCATGCCCAGGAGGTTGTTTATGGTGAGTTATATCAAGTGGATGCTGAAACCCTAAGAACGTTAGATGGCATTGAGGGCTATGATCCCAATCAAATCGATGATTCAATGTACATCCGAGAAATGATACCAGTTGTGAGTTTCCAAGATGGTAGAACCGTTCATGCCCAAGTCTACGTTTACCAAAAAAATATTACCCCTCAGCATCAAATTCCCCATGGTGATTATCGACGCTACCTCCAGGAAAGGGAAGACGGGCTGCATTGGTATATTGCCTATGGTTCTAATATGAGTTCTGAGCGGCTTTTAGATCGCATCTCCACAGTTTATGACAATCAAGTGGGCTTTCTTGACGGTTACCAACTGGTCTTTAATAAGAAAAATCCACGCTGGGGAACCGCGGCCAATCTTCGCTATCGCGGCCAGGGCTATCGCTGTCCCTTTGTGGCCTATGCCCTAGACCGGGAAGACTTACACCAACTCGATTCCTTTGAAGGTGAACCCTCCCACTATGTTCGTCTGGGACTCCCCTTTACGACATCATCGGGCAAGCGTTCCTTGGGGCATATTTATCTGGCGCACCCCCAGCGGCTAGTGGCGGAATCCCCTCCCTTGGCGGAGTATCTGGGTTATCTTTATCACGGTTATCAAGAACATGACTTCGACCCCATCTTTGATCCCTTTACAACAGGCAACGGCTGATTTGATAGCGATCGCCCAGGGATTGGTCAACTATCCTTGGACGGAAAAGCAACACAGTCTTGTTGTGAAGATTCAACGGGCGAGCCACCTCCTCCAGAGCAAACTTGCAGAAGAGCCGGATCAAGACCTGCGTCGCTACCGCCATGATCTGCGAACTCCCCTGACGGTTATTTTGGGATACTCTGAAATACTGATGAGTCAACCCACCCTGCGGGATTTACCGGATCTGATACAGGTCTATCGGCAGGGGCAGCAAATCCTTGGTTTAATTGCCCAGTTACAGGAGTTGTGATCTGATCCAGCCTGATTTACGCCAAACATCTGTTTCCGAAATGGTAACTGGGATCTATTTCCCGGAGATCGCCCTTAGGCTAGAACTATCACTGGAGAAGCTATTATGCGACAACCCATTGTCTTGTCTGTGAGTCTAGCGGCCCTACTCGGTCTGGGAACCGCCCTATCCCTTTTATCACCGCGATCGCCCCACAGCCCACCCCTATCCGCAGGACTAACCATGATTGATCCGGCCCTAGCGCAAGATTCTTGGGGTATTGAATCCCGCCCCTCCCAATCCCCGTCATCGCCTTCGGAGGTGGCCTTGAATTTGGAGGCTTACACCCAGTACCGCAGTGTGATTGAGCGGACTCGCACCATGGTTGGGGATGCCAATGCCCAACGGCTGGCCCAACAGTATGGCCTGAATATCTTAAACGTCACCTGGGAAGATACGGGTCGCTATCAAAATTCGGCGGTGGGCCCCAATATCAGTGATATGACGATTCAAGTTCAGCAATTTAATCCCCAATCTCGCAGCTACGACTTGAGTTTAATGCCCGTGATCCGCTTTCCAAATTTTACGGATAAGACCGCCGATATTCCCCTGGATCGCTTTTTCATTCGTGTGGGTAATGAAAAGGGACGGGATCTAAAACGGATTAGCCTGCGAGAGTATTTAGGTAATTTTCGTAAATATCTCCATAATTCCCGCTCTTGGAAAGGTTCCGGAAAATCCCTCCTAGCTCCCCGAGATAGCCATGCCCTCGTTAGTGCCCAGGCCTGTTTCTTACCGATTCCCCAAGGCCGTGAAGCTATCTTTAATCCAGTGCTGTTTAACTATCAATCCTATGAAAAAAATCCAGCGGTTTTAGCCATTTTAATTACCCGCCAAGGCACCAGTGCCACGATCATTGATAATCAGCGGGATGGATTTGAGGCGGGCCGCACGTGGGGACAGCGGCTATTTTTTAACAAGAATGGTGAACGGGCCAGCCTTACCGGGCAACGGGCCAGTGATGTTTCTCTGGGGGGGGTAACGGTTGACCCGGGCCAAGGGATTAGTTCGGAAGAAGCAGAAGCGGCAGGCCTAAATATGGTGATGCTGATTCAAGTCCCCCTCAAGCAACAACCCCGCACCCGGCAAAGTTTAGGTGGCGTTCCCTTGATGATGCCCGCTGCCCCCTCTGCAATGGAATCGGATGTTGCCGGACGTTCCTCCAATGTGGAAGCTGCTGTGATTAGCCATGGCGAGGTGGAAGGCCCCTTCACGGAAATTGATAACCTGGCGATCGAGCGGGATCCCGATTTCCCAATTCGGGTGACGGTACAGTTTTATAAGGCTACCGATAATGGGGTTGTTTCCGAGGCAGATATAAGCCACATCAATGACCAAATTGCCAAGGTCTACAGCAATGCCGATTATGTCGGTAGTTTAGTTGTCGATGGCGATACGGGCCGGCCCACCGAATACGATGGTCCCAAAAACGAACCCCCGGACTGGTGGTATAATTTCTGGCAACGTTTTCATAACCAATAGGGTTTATCGCCCGCCATTAAGTTGGGGTGATTCAGGTGATGCATCCACGGTATCAACTTTCGTTGCACCATAGACTAGGAGGGCTGCCCCTACCACCCCACTGGCCGGAACCAGTAATATGCCCAGGAGGGGAATAAATAACCCCAAAACTTGGGCTGACCCTAGGCCTTGAATTTCCGGCCAGTAGCGGCGAGTTTTTTGGAAACGTTCCTTCAGGGTTTGACTTTGTTTTTCTAGCAAATAGTCAAAACTCCCCCGACCGAGAAAATAGCCACTAATCAATAGCATGACAATGGGTTGACCGGGGCCCAAAAATAGGGTTAGCCCCAGACATAGCAACTGTAAGATGGCATCCCGAAGAGCAAACCAGCCACCAATGAGGGCATTTTGGATATCTCGCCACCAGCCGACTTCAATGGGCTGCCCTGTCAGAATAATTTCTACTCGATTGAGTAGGGGCCCCAGAAAGGGTATGACCACAAGGGGTACTAGGGTTTGATAGCCAATCAGGGTGACAAATAGGGCGATCGCCCCCGCTAGGATATTGGCGAGGACTTCATAGGTGGCTAACCAGGTGCGATCGTTGCCATGGTAGAGGTGCAAGACCCCATCCCGCACCGTAAAAAAGCCCAGAAGAATTAATATCAGTCCTAAGGACAGGCTGAGCAAAGCGGGCAATAGCAAGTAGCCCCAGAGACGATGGTGGGCAATGAACCCCAAACCCCGAAAAAATGCCCCAAATCCCCGCAGATAGCGACCCGGCCAGGCCAACAATCGGATCATTTCCTTTAAGCGTTCCTTACGTTGCTTTTTTGAGATTTGATTATAGATGGTTTTGCAGTCACTTCATCAGAAAAGAGAGCAATAATGATGTTAGTATCGAGTAAAAACCTACCACTCATCGACATCTATCTATTCGCAATCCTGCTCAATTGCTTCACACATCAACTGAAGGTCATTGGAAGGAATTGAAACAGCAAAACGCAATAATTGCTGCCCTGGCGTACCACGAACCTCTGCCTTTACCAAGGTGCGCACAAATTCAAGCACCTACCATTACAAATGCTGAGGCATGACCTGCAATTGTTCAACAACTTCTTCGATGATAGGGGTATTTATTCTACTCTCCCTACCACCATCCTACACCGTTTCCCCAGAGCGCAGAAGCCCAAGTGCCTGGAGGGGCTAAAGAACGGGTTGAATGGCAAGGGGGGTCAGAATTAAATGGCGATCGCGATCGCAGGTGATCCAATTTTCCTGGCGCATTTTACCCAATAACCGCGTAATCGTCACCCGGCTGGTGCCAATGGCACTGGCTAACTGTTGATGGGTTAGTCGCACACTCAGGCGTGTTCCTTGGGGATGGCTTTGCCCCACTTCCTGTTTCAACAAAAACAACAAATGCCGTAGCCGCTCTTCAATGCGACGATGACTGGAAATGGCTAATAGAGCTTCCCCTTGCCGCAACCGCCGACTTAAACCACGAAATAAACTTTGGGTTAGGTTGGGGGAGGATTCAACTTCCGCGAGGGTAAAGGACATGACTTCTACGGTCGTCAAGGCCCGAGCTTGGTAGGCGGTTAAGGCGGTTAGGGGACTGCCAAAGGTCATCCCTGGAGTGGCTAATCCTAAAATGACTTCATCACCGCTGGCATGGAGGAGATTTAGCTGAACTACACCCCGGCTCACAACCCACAGGCGATCGCTTTCCAGCCAAATATTATCTCCGCTGGCAAATGTATAAAACTTAGACTGGGGAATACTTGGGGTTGGATGGCGAAAGATGGCCTCTAAAACTTCCAGGCGATTGGGGGAATCGAGGGAGGGGGAGGAGGAAAACGAAGGCATAGGATTAGACCTAGGGTATCTGTGACTACACTAGGCTGAGAATGTAAAGACGAGTTAATGGTTTTTTCAAGTTTTCGTTAAGATGCTTGCCCTAGGGCTGAAATTGCTTCGAGGAGTCCCCGCGCCTTATTGAGGGTTTCTTCATATTCTTTGTGGGGATCCGAATCGGCTACTAGACCCGCACCCGCTTGCACATGGATCACATGCTCATTTTCCTCTTGTTGTTGTACCACCATAGTGCGAATGGCGATCGCCGTATTGAGTTGACCTTCAAAATCATAGTACCCGTAGGCTCCAGAATAGGGCCCGCGTCGACAGCCTTCAAGTTCATGAATAATTTCCATGGCGCGAATCTTGGGGGCACCGCTGACGGTTCCGGCGGGAAAACAGGCTTGGAGGAGATCCCATGCGGTGCAATGGGGTGACAGATCCCCGACAACATTACTGACAATGTGCATGACGTGGGAATACCGCTCAATCAGCATAAAGTCTTCAACATTGACCGTCCCTTGGCGGCAAACTCGCCCTAGATCATTCCGACCCAGATCCACCAACATAACGTGTTCGGCCACTTCCTTGGCATCGGCTAATAGTTCGCTGCCTAGTTGTTGATCTTGCTCGTAGGTTTGGCCCCGCTTTCGCGTTCCGGCAATGGGGCGGACGGTTGCCCGCAGGTGGTTAGGGGTGGCTTCGGTGTAGTCTGCCTTGACCATGACTTCAGGGCTAGAGCCAATAATTTGCCAGGTCTTAAAGTGAAAATAGGCCATGTAGGGGGATGGATTAATCAGCCGCAGCGATCGGTATAGGGCAAAGGGGTCTCCCTGGTAGGTGGCACTCAATCGCTGGGATAGGACAACTTGAAAAATATCTCCCGCACCAATGTAGGCTTTGGCTTTCTCAACATTCTGGCGAAAGGCTTCGGGAGTGACATTACTGGTGAAGTTGGGGGTCTGCTGGTGGGGGTTCCAACTCAAAAGACTTTGCTGAGAATCTACGGGGGTTTGTAATTTAACCATTAGATGATCCAGGCGATCGCTGGCTTGTTGATAGACCGTCGCCAGATCTGCCCCTTCGCGAGTATCGGCATAGACAACGGCCCAAATTTTCCGCTTCACCTGATCAAAAATCAAAACCTGATCCATCTGCATCCAGAGACCATCGGGTAAATCCTCCGGTTGGGCGGGATGGGTAGGGACACGGGGTTCAATCCAATGGATCAGTTCATAGCCCCAAAAGCCAAAGAGGCCACCAATGCCGGGGGGAAGTTCCGGCCGCTTTACTGGCTCATAGGGAACTAAACAATCTCGGAGAATATCAAAGGGATTGCCCTGAAAAACCTGAATTTGCCCATTGCGGTGGGTTTGGGTGGTTTCTGCGCCACGGGTTTCTAGTACCCATAGGGGGTCACAGCCGAGGAGGCTATAGCGGCCAAGGTGTTCGCCCCCCTCTACGGATTCCAGTAAAAAATTGTAGGGGCGATCGCGGCAAACTCGATACCAGGCAGACACCGGGGTGTCTAGATCCGCTACCCATTCTCGATAGACGGGTATAAAGTTGCCTTGGGTTGCTAACTGGCAAAATTTTTCAAATTCAGGATTGGTCATCCTACTTACACATTAGTTCGGCACATTAGTTCGGCACACTAGGTCGGCAGATTAAGGCGGACGGGGTCTTGCCTATTCTCTCCTAGGGATATCCTTTTCAGCAACCGGGGACATCTGCCAATGATCGGCAGATTGGAGCAATTGCCGCGCCCGCTGAATATCGGCTTCATATTTTTGTCGGTGCTGATCCTGTTCGGCTGGACTTAACCCATTTCGACCCTGGGTTAACCTCAGGGGGTGTTTGGTTGGGTCATGACTCTGATGGAGACTGTGGGCCAGAAATAAGTAGCGATCGCCCGTATCTATTTTCCACAGCACTTCGCATTCGGCCCAGGCACAGGTCCCCTTGAGATGGGGCAAGCCCGATGGGGTGAGTTGGTAATCCAGTCCTGTAAATTTATCGCAATCAAAGCCAGAGTACAAACCAAAGTGACTTAACCAGGGGATTTGATCCGTTGCTAACAAATGAATGAAAAACTGGCCACGGCGATCTATGAACTGGCAAGTTTGGCCCGTTGGCGAGAGGGCAACTATTAAACGGAGTGGGTCTGGAATCAAACTGATCGGCATGACCCAAGTGGCAATCTGTCCCGCCAACTGATCTCCTAGGGCGGTTGTCAATAGATAAATTTCTGGATCTGCCTGTTCAAACAGCATTAACGAACCTCAACCAGACAATAAAATAAACAGGACTTATGCAGAGTTATTTAATATTGAGGAATGAGATTTACCAAATTAGACTACTGCCAATATTTACTCAGCAGTCCCGTCAACTATACCCTGACAAATCTGGCTGACCATCTTGAAGGGGTCAGTCTATAGGCCACACAAGATAAACCTAGAGGTATCAATAAGCTATAAGCCTTGTCCTATAAGGGATTTAAGACGTTTATAGACAAACTTGGACTTAAATAATACGGAGAGAGAGTCACTATCAATGAGGCTCAAAATAGCCTTTATGACTAGGTTCATATAGAGGGTGCCCCAAAAGTGCCCCCAAAAGATCGTTGCTTGGAAAAGATGGGAATAGACTTTTATAGATACCGCCGGGCGTAAATTCCCTGTCATTGGCGTTTCATCTGCCAGCCCCAGAACTGGTGTGAACAGTGAGATGTTAGCTTATTATTTTCTTGTAAAAGTTTGAAGTCTCATTCAGACATGGGATGATTGCCTTAAGAATTTTTCATTTAACTGAACCCAGGTGTCCGCCTGGGTTTCTTTTTTTGGTGCATCCTCTCAGAAGCTTTTCCAAATATTACACCGTAGCAATGCACTCATGGTTCAACCTTACGTGGTCGCCCTCGCTTACGCTTGGTAGGCTGTTCTGCCATCTCAGCGGATGGGGAAACATCCACCGCCGGTGATGGGGTGGATGTGCCTTGATGGGCGATCGCCCCGGATTCCTCCGGTGAGGGTGACATCAAATCCCGCCGGGCTGCTTCGGTGATGATTCTACGAAGCCATATAGAACGATTCTTAAGCCGCCTAATTTCTGCATCAATCGGCAATGGCACGGCCACGCAAATCGGCTCACCTAGCTTTACGCCAGGCGGAATATCTGGGGCTGGTGGGAATTGCTTTGCTAAAAATTCTGGGGTTTGTACAGGATTTGGATTGCCCCCAATACTTCCTTTTCGCTTCATTGTCATATCTCAAGACATAGCCAAGATTATAACGGCATATAGCAGGATATAACGTGAATCATTAGCCCAACTTATGCTATCCAGTTATAACGGGTTATATTCTTATCATCTATCTATTGTTTTATCCCATTATAACGGGTTATATTTGAATGCAAGTCAAAGGGGCGATCGCCTGCAAGCAAAACCGCCCCTATTCCCCCCAAAAGGAGATTTCCTCATTATGACTTCTTTTAATGCACCCAAATTCACCAAGACCGCGAAAGAGTTGATCTATTCGGTCAGTAATGCCTTTCGCATTTTGGGCCGCAAGTACCACGCTCTCAAGGTTGAAGTTTGGGGTAACTGTGTCTATGTGTGGGCGAAGGGTCAAGTTTCCCGATTCGTTTCTAAGAAAGCCTTCACTCAAAAGTTTGTTGACTTCCGTAAAGCTGGTGCAGTTGGCTTGGACGTTGTGAAAGTGCCCTTTGAGACGGGTGAGTACATGGTCAAGTCTGCCAGTAAAGACGGTTCGTACTTAGTTCAATGCCTGACTGATAAGCTCACTTGCACTTGCCAAGACTATCAAACCCAAGCCGCTGCCATGAATAAGGCTTGCTGTAAGCACTGCTATGCGACTTTGAATTATCTCGGTTTTGACTCTCTATCTGCCTATATCGCTTCCTAGTTCCTTGCCCTGGGTATGGCTTGAAACTGCCCAATTCCTTTATTTATGGAGAGATTATCATGCGGACTATTGACGTGGACGAAAAGTTTTTTGAGTTGATCGTATTGCAACAGGAGTTAACCGCGATCTTGACAGCGATCGCCACCCAAGCTGGAATTGGTGATTTGCAAACCGTTCGGTCACTCGCCTATATCGGGATTCGTCTGGCGAATGATGCCATTGATGTCACAGAGAAAGACGGGTTGGTGGAGGCGGTGGATCAAATTCGCTCGATGGTGTAATCCCCCCATTGAGATAAACCATTTAGCCGCTTAATTTCAGCTTCCAGAGGGTGAACCAACGCAGTAGGTAACTGTAGAGGCTCACCCTCTTTCCATGGGATGCGTCGCCCCTCCACATGGAAATGGCCACCCCCTAGGGCAGGGTGAGAAATGAGTAACTCGACTTTTTGTTCAGCGATCGCCCCTGGTGTGGACGGATTGATCAATTCCTTCTCGGCTGCCTCGGTAATGACCCGCCGCAACCATGCCCCTCGTTCCAATGTGGGCATCGCGGCGATCGCTGCCCGTATCTTCGGCAATACCTTCACGCTGATTGGCGAGGGATGTAACGGTTCATAGCCATCCACTTTTTGATAGCAGTGAGATCGAAACTGTGGGGTTTGGGTAGGTTTAGGATTCGGCATCTATCGCAGTCTACGCTACCCTTCCAATCTAACCCGATAAAGCAAATATTCTGGGCGATCGCCTGTGCAAATTTTGCAAAAACCGGATGGTTCGAGTTGAACACTCATCATTGATAAGCAAAATAGTTATACAGTAGACTATGGGATAAGAAGGTTTGATATAAGAACCATTGTGTATGGGTAAGGGGATGAACTAAGTTATAGATGTGAGTGGTTACACGATACAAAAAACCGCTTATCCCCTGACCAAAGCTGGTAGCCAGTCCACTTGCGAAACAGGGCACAATTATCCCAGCAGATCGGGACTGCTCTCCACAAACCCGACCCCCACAGTATTGAGGTTTTAGTTATGTTCGCTGCATTTGCTGAATTTGCTGTTTCTGGTGTGGATTGCGCCTTCGCGATCGCCCGTTTTGCGTATTGCACCACTGTTTTAGCCATCGAGGTTGGCAAAGCCAGTTATACCGCTGGTCAAGCCGCCCGCAATGTGTTTGATGCCCATGTTGCCCCCCATATTCCTGCGATTCGATTCAATTGGAAGGGAGTGGCCATGGCCACGGATTCGTTTGTTCGTTCTACCTTGGAAGATTACTGGAGCTACTGGGATGGGGTCTGTCCTCGTCCTGCTCCGGCCAGTAGTATGTTGCTGACCGCTGCACCCAGTCCGATTGTGGGTTATCTGCCTGCGGTGAGTTCTGCCCCTCGGTTCATGCCTGCGGTGGTGGCTGATGTGGTCATGCCCATGCCTGCCAAGTCTCGATTCATGCCTACCTTCTTGGGGGCGATCGCCGCTGCGATGACCATGAATGCGATGCCTGTACGGGCTGTGACCCCTGATGTGATTGATGTTCCCGCTGTCACCGTTGAGGTTGAGAAGGTGGACTGCGTTGCCCCCTCCTCTACGGAATTGCGGGAGTTGGTCAGTGCCTCGCGCCGCAACTACTGCGAATTGTTAGCTGTGACCGCTGAGTTGGCGGAAGCCGTTGACTCTAATCTCAGCGATCGCTATGCCGCCATGGGCATCCGTGAGTTGCGTAAGGAGGCGGCCCGTCGTGGAGTCCCCAAATATTCCCGCAAGACCAAGGCTCAATTAATCCGTGAGCTAGTGGCTTGACCCCTATCCCTCCGGCGATCGCTAAGTGCATTGATCACTAGGCGATCGCTGGAGCATCATGCTAAACCCTGAACTGGAGGGCAATTAGGGTGGTTTTACTGATCACAATGAGATCGGATTTCATCGCAAAGTGATCAAGCGATCGCTGGGGGTTGGGTGAGGAGAATAGTCGCACCGGCGCGATCGCCCGGCACATGATCTATGGACAAGCTAGGCAGACAGGAAAGGCGGTCATCCACGACCACACCGGCTTGCACCAAGGCATCAAGGATCGCACCGGCTAGATTGTCTAAATCACCCCGATGGGAGCCATGGAGGTGGATTGTTGCCGTCACCCTCTTTAGGGGCTGCCAATGGGCAGGGAGTTGGTCGGTAATTTGGGCGATCGCCCCATCCTTCCATTGCCGATAGCCTTCCGGCAGATAGGTGGTTTTGCCCGTAAAGCGGGGTCTGGCTTTGGGTGTAACTCGCCCCTCTAGGACTAGCTCAATCACAGATTGAACTTCCGAGTAGCGGCAATGAACAGGCTGGAGGCTGCGGATCGATAGGTTTCTTCTTCCTTGGCTAGTTCCTCTAATTTGCCCTTGGATTGCATATAGCAGTAGGCATAGAGACTCCCCAAGTCTTCGCAGTATGCGGCGATCGCAGTCTTCTTATCGGCAGGGATGCCCGTCGGTGCAGCATTGGAGGGAACAGAGTATTTACCCGGCTGTTGGGAATGGGCCCGTGGTTCTGCCACTGGGCGATAGGTTGTTGGGGTTTTCCCGTCGGGAACCACCACGACAGTGTGCTTGGGTTTGCCGTTCTTGTCCTCCCCGTTGGGGATGAGTTGAACGAGACACCCCTTGGTCAGATCTCCCACACCATCACTTTCCCGCAAACTTTTCCAGATATTTCCTGCCTCGTCATCGGGGGCATAGGCGGTGTCGTGAAATAGGACAGATTGATAATAGCCATCATCGTATTTGGATGGCTTGGGGGCACTGATCGCCACTACGGTGCAGAGTAAAGAAGATAGAACCTTTGACATAATAAATCCCCAGGTTACTATTTCTATTATAAACCCTAAACCCTTATGGTGTAAGGAATAGAGCCATTAACAGAATAATTATTAGAGGATTATTTAGGAGGTGATAGGAGGCTGTAAAGTGGATAAAAATAATCAACCATTGGCTAAGTGAGATTTATTCATAGCAATTCAGGGCGATCTCTGTGGGGGGATGGGATCGTAATCAATTACGGTAGGAAACCTTTAAGCCTGGGCGATCGCCCCATCCATGGGGTAGACCTTAGATTGATAAAATAGGATTGGATGGGATTTTAGAGAGGTGAAAATGATGGCTTCCAAATTACCGCCCTTTGATCGTCCAATCAGCAAGGCAGATCAGAAAGAGTTGAAAAAAGACTATAAGTCAATGGTTGAAGAATCCAAGAAATGGTGGGAGAAAGAACGCTCCAAGCGAGATTCCGACCTCGATATGTGGCAACCAGACCAAGATTAGAGATCGCTACCTGAATCTTGGCTGCTGCCGCCACGCTTCCTCTAGTTTGCGAATAAAATCCTGTGGCTGGATGTCTAGCTCTACACAGCGTTTGATAATGTCCTCTATGGTTTCAGGACGACGGGCCCGGTAGGCATCGAGTAATTTAACGAGGGCAGAGATCGCCCCCTCCTTGGATTTGACTGGAGCCATCAGCCCCCATTCCTTCACGTCTGCGATCGCTGCTTCCAGTAGTCCGATCTGGTCTATAGGGTCGTGTTGGCTAATGCGATGGGCGATCGCCCCCTGAATCGTGTCTGCTGCTGCCTGGGTTGCTAATTTATCCGCTCCCCAGTTCTCGGCTTTGCACCGCCGCCGCGCCGTGGGATAGCTGACTCCATGCTTTGCTGCTAGGGCTTTCAGGTTTCCTTGCCCGGCAATGTAGTCTCTTTTGAGTTTGTGAATCGCAAAATCATTACTCATGAGGGATGCCTCTAAACGCCAGATTGCCCCCAAAAGTGCGATCGCAACATAGAAAGCACCCGGGGGCAATTACATGAGTGAAGTGCTTGGTCAGCGAGTTTCTCCCGCTAGTGATGGTTGCCCACTTCTGGCTTCGTCCTATGCAGCGGCTAACTTGCAAGTCCACCAGCGTCACTTCCCACCCAGCACGGCGGTAGGCCTATATTTTAACCCACCCTACACTTCAGGGCGCAGGACATGAGGATTCTTGACGAGTTGACCCCTAACTACGCCACTATAGAGGTAGTCGGTTGAAGGAAAAACAATGTTGATCCGCGTGATTCTGGAATGGGATAAGGACGCTGACGCTTACTCTGCAACGTGCCCAGAGCTAAACTTTGTTTCCTCATGCGGCCACACAAAGGAAGAGGCGATCGCCAGTTTGAAAGAGGCGATCCAGTTGATGCTTGAACCCCTTCCTGACCAATTCCTTGACACGGACAATCCAAGAGAGACCTTGAAGTTAACCGTTTGATCTAGTCTGATACTGGACGTTAGGTAAGCTATGCCCAAAACACCACGACTAACAGCCAGTGAAGTTATCAAACAGTTAATAGCTGCTGGTTTTGTGGAGGTGGGACAAACAGGCTCCCATCGGAAACTTTTTCAACCAGACACCCGAAAAACAACGATTGTGCCAATTCATGGGAATAAAATCCTTCCTATTGGAACACTTAAGGCAATTGAAAAACAGTCAGGGATAAAATTCCTCCACAGTTAGCGACTCGCTTGCGATGCCGCTTCCTTCAGGGCTTGGCGATCGCTGAACATCAACGCCGCCCAGAATCTTTTTTTCTCCTGGGGGAGAGTCCCGAAGACTTCGGCAAAAACAAGGAGTAGATCAGCCCAAATATCGGGGTCTTTGATCTGTTCTTGGCGGGCGATCGCCACAAACCGAAAGCACTCCCGCACGTCTGGGGATAGTCGTAGGGCTTGGTTTAGTCGCTCCTGCTCTGCTTCGGTGCGATCGCCCGGCATAGTGGGAATCCCTAGGAGTTGGGCTAATTCCTGGATTTCTGGATGTGGTGCGGGGCGATCGTCTACCGGATCGTGGGCATGGCTGAACCAATCAGGCCCCTTCGCTAAAGCTGCCTCTAGCCTCTCCAAATCCTCGCGGCTGCGTTCTGAAGGCTGGGCAGGAATGTGCAGGGCTTGGATTAACTGCCGGACTTGGCGGGGTCGCCAACCGTGATCTTTCGCAAAATTTGCATTCATTCCTCAAAAATCCCCTCCCAGGAATCTGCCTCCAAATTCTCAGGAGAGTTGTTTTGCTCAAACTGGGCAAGATGGTCAAGATGCCCAAGATGACCGTTACTAGAAGCCTTGCCAGGAGAGGGTTTCAGACCATCTTGGGCAGTTTGATTTTCGGGTACAACTGCCCAAGATCGGGGTTATCTTCGCTGCCTTGCCCAAGATTCCCATTGGTGATTTTTTTGCCATGAGTGCTTGTTGTCTCCAGAATCGACCCCTGATATTGGGATCCATCTTGGGCAGTTGGGGGGTTGATCTTGGGCACTTGCTCAACTGCCCAAGAAGGCTCAACCTCTTTCCCTGAGAGGGTTTTAGACACCCCATCTTGGGCATCTTGGGCATCTTGGGCATCTTGGGCAGTTTGGGCAAAACTAATTCCTAAGATTACTGGGCGATAGTTTGTTGAATTTTCTATGCGCTCCCGCAGCTTTTTCGCTTTTGGAAAAATCTCCAGCAAACGGGACGCTATTTGGTTCACACCCTTTACGTTTTTGTCGCCCCGTTTAGCCTGGTCAACCCAGGTGAGTTTTTCCTTGCCCTTGGCGGTGGTGGGTGGTTCGACAATCAAAGTGCCTTGCGAAATGTACCAATCCCGCAAACGCGCCCAAAGCTCGTTAACAGGAACCTGTCCGGTGGGGTCGGATACTAGCCCGGCATCCTCGCAAAACTGAAGCAGGTGACAAGATTCCCGCTGAATCTCATCAAGATAATGGTTAGTGGAAGAATAATCCACTCCCTCGATTACCACCGCTTGGAGGTGGGCGATCAGGTCGTTCAGGAATGCGGGAAGAATTTTGTCTTGAATAAAAGAAGGGTCTTCCTTGTATCGCGCGTCCGCCTGTAGCTGCCCTGCGACGGGGTTTTGCGCGTAGGTTTTGTTAAAAGGGACTATGCCCCACCGTGACTTGGTGGCCTCTAATTGCGCGACTAGATTAGGTGCTTCGTTGAGGTTAAAAAGAAAAACCGCTTTAGGCTGCTCCTGGATTGAATCCGAGTATTTTCGTTCAAAGTCGATTGGATCGCCGGTGATCGCCGCCCTCAAGCCTTTTAATTGGTCAATCCGCCCAACGTCTGCATTCTCACTGGGCCAAGCGATCGCCGCCCCCCGCAAGGCATAAACGCCAAACTTCCGCCCTGAGTCATACGCTTGCCAGTCGGTCACAGAAACACCACTGATTCGCCCCTGCCCCAGTAACATCTGACAAATTGACCGAAGGGTATCTTTGCCGTTTGAGCCGTCGCCTTTTAGAAATAGGGCCTTTACCGCCCGTCCCTTGAATTTGCGTACTGTGGACAGGTCAAGGCTTGCGGCGATCGTCTTCAGAAAAATCTCGCGGGGTTGAGGATCAAGACACTGCATGAGTTTGTTGTAGTCGCCGGGGTCAGCCTGGGGGTCGTAGGTTGCCGCAGGTTCACCTATATATAGATGTTTGGTGGGGTCGTGGGGCTGGAGTTCGACCGTCAAATTCTTCGCCTCCCAAACGAAGGATAGACACCCATTGCGACAGTTCAGCCCTGGGGGATTCACCTCGGTTACTGTACACCCGAATTTTTGCCACTCTAAAATTTGCTTAACGAAAGTCGGCTTGGCAAAAGGAAAAGTATCAATTTCGCCCATCGTCTTGTCGATTTTGGTGACACAATACCGATTGCAAAACGCCTGAAGTCGCGGGAACTCCGATTCGTCGGGCACAGCTTGATAATGGGTTCCCTCCCACTTGTACAAAGTATTCCCAAAGCAGATCCAAGATTCGTCCTTGGGGTAGAGGGCTGCACAGGCTTTTTGCAGGAATTCTGTGCCCTCGTCGGCGATCGCCTGGGGATGATCCTTTTTGGGCTGGGGAGAGGGGGACTGCTTAGTAACCGCCAATAGGCAATTCTCCAGCTTGTCCTCCGAGAGGGAGGGCCCTGGGTTAGACGATTGTGCAGATCGCCAAATCAGATCCGCCTCCCGCGCATCCAGGGCAGGGTTGCAGCGGGCACAAAACGAATCGAAAAGACCACGAGGATCAGGGTAAAAGCCCTTGCCCCGCAGCCATTGAGCCGTTCCGATTAAATCGCGGGCTAGTGCTGCCCCGCTACTGTTCCGGCTGCCCTCTCCGGCTCCACCCGTCACTAAATCACGGTGTCGTACCGCTAAACAGGCAAGTAAAATCTCGTCGTCAGATTTATTGGATGGCAGGAGTAGTGAGGGTTCTGGAGGATTGGCCCGGCTTGGAACAATAGCCCGTAACTCCTGGAAGGAGCACCGCTTGCCCGTATTGCCCACAATCGTAGATTTTTGCCCTGTGCCTTGGTGGACGGCTCCGGCAAGCCGCATTACCCGGCTGGGATTTTTCAGGCTGCGATCGCCTGAAGCAAATTCCAGTAGGTCGGATTGTAGTTTTTTCCACTCCCCAGGCGCGATCGGCTCGTCAAACACCCAGTAGGAGTGGATTGACTTGCCTCCGGTATCCACCTGGACTGTCGGCTCTGGCAAACCCAAGGTACGCCACAGGTTTGCGCTGATTTCCTTCTCTAAATCGTCGTGTTCATAGAAAATAGCTCGGCAGGATTTAACCTCCTGGTCTTTTTGCCCGCCCCCATTCACAACAAAGTAAATCCCGCGCTTTTGGGTCTGATGTTTTTCGATCTCTTTGGTGGGTAGATTGCCCGCTCTGCCTTCAAAGTTAATGCCGCCGCCTTTTGGGGCGATCGCTCGAAAATAGGCGGTTTCGCTCTCCCCGTAACCCAAGGCGGTCAAGTGGGCGATCGCCGTTTCGCAGTCAAAATGAAGCATTATTTTCTCCTAGATTTTATTTTTGAACTAGGAGGCTTTAAGATTGAGTAGATGCTTCAATCAAGCCGCCCCCCACAGGCTTTTGAACCCTCACCGATTTGCCCCGGTGGGGGTTCCCTTTTGCGCGTTTAACGACCCGCCGGTCGGGTTTTCGATTAAATTCCGAATATCCTCTACGCGCCAAACAGTAGTTTTCGCGCCAAGTTTGATGCCACTGGGAAATTTCCCCGCGCGAATCCCTGCCCACCAGGTGCTTTTGCCCACAGGGATAAATTTCAGGACATCATTAATGCGTAAGAAACCATCTTTGGGTAATTCCGACATGAGCGTGTTTCTCTAATTCAGAACAAACTCAGTTTGGGATGATTTCTATTCTTGAAAACGCAATGAGTAAATTAAAACCGCAATGCGGTTTTTATTTACTCAAGCTCTTTAATTTGGTTAAGGTACTTTCTGGCTGTGTTTTCAGAGATGCCAGTTAACGCCATGAACTTTGTTGTCGCTTCCCGTTGGTCAATATCTATGTGCTGCAACTCCAGGAATCTTTTAATAATAGATAACAAGGTTTTGCGTTCAGTGGGATGCAGTTCTTCCAACACCTTGGTTTGAGTAATTCTGACCTCTGGGAATAGAAATGCTGGCTTTTTATCCTTTTTGTCGGCAAACTCCCGTAGTTGCTCATGGGTCACATAGTGACGTGGCGGCCTCTCTTTGCGGCGCAAAGCCTGTGGCAATGTTGCGCGTGCCTGGTTGTAAAGTTCCATCTCGTCGTCACTCAAAACTTCGCCCGCCGCTAGACGCGCCTCCCAGTCCTTAACTTCAAATTCTTTCCACTCTGCAACTTTCTCTAGTCCGGCCCATGTTTCCAGCCCCCAATGCACCCGCAAGCTCTCGTAAAGCCTCTTTACTTGTTCTGGTACATTTCGCCTTGCCTCATCCGTTGGCTCAATCTCCCACCAATAGAATGCAGCATCCAGAAGCTCAAGCCCTGGTTCAAGGTCAAGCATTTCCCAATCGATCGCCATCAGACCTCTCCTTTTAATTTGTCCAAATAATCTGCCCAGGACTGCATCATTTTTTTCCGCTCCGGTAAAAATGTCGTCCTGTTGTACGCCCTGCCCATGGGGTCACGAACACAATGGGTTAGTTGAAGCTCTACGACTTCAGGAGGGTAATGGCACACTTCAGTTAAAATCGTTCTGCCCATCGCCCGAAACCCATGCCAGGTGTGTTCTTCCTTGGTGATGCCTATTGCCCTTAAGGCTGCCGTAATCGAACCACTCGACATAGGGCGTTGCTTATCTCTGGCATTAGGGAATAAATAGATGCCATGGCCAGTAACCCGCTGGAGTGCCTGGAGAATCGTAATAGCTTGATTGGCCAGCGGAACAATGTGGTCAATGTTTGTTTTAGTCGAAAGATATTGCCATTCCCTTGCCTCAAAATCAATCTCTGCCCACTTTGCGCTGCGTAGCTCACCCGGCCGCACAAAGAATAGGGGAGCCAGCTTAAAGGCACTGCACACAACGAAAGTGCCCCAGTACTCATCGATGAGTTTAACTAGCCGGCCCACATCCTCTGGCTTGGTGAAGGCTGCAAAATGCTTCGTTTTCGGCTTAGGGGGCAATACTCCTTCCAGGTCTGCTCCCGGATTACGATTAGCGCGTCCTGTGGCCAAGGCATAGCCAAACACCCGCCGACAATTCCCCAATTCTCTACGGGCAGTTTCCACCGCACCGCGATCCACGACTCTTTGTAGGACAGCCAGCAATTCAGGCGCATCGATGTCACCAATGGGGCGTTGCCCAATGAATGGAAAAATATCCACCTCAAAGTTGTGGAGGACATCATCGGCATGGCGATCTTTCCAACCTGGGGACTGGGTTTCCCACCACTGACGAGCAACCTTTTCAAACGTATTTGCTGCATTAAAGGCTTTCACTCGTTTTCGAGATTGACGCTCGGCTGAGGGGTCTTTATCATCAGCCAGTACCCGCTTTGCTTCCTCCAGCCGTTTTCGTGCCTCTTTTAGCGAAACCTTGGGATAAGCCCCCAGGCTGATCCGCTTCTCTTTGCCATTAAATCGATACTTAAACCGCCAGCCCTTGGAGCATGGGGGGCGAATCTCTAAATAGAGTCCTTCACCATCCCATAGCCTTATGGTCTTCTCAGTTGACTTGATCGCCTTGATCTGAATATCCGTTAGCTTCATAGGGGGCACATTTTTTAGGGTGTTTGGGCTGTCTCCCCAATTGTGCCCCCAGTTGCCCCTAGATGTCCATAGACCAAACAAGACAACCCTAGAGGTATCAATAAGCTATAAGCCTTGCCCTATAAGGGATTTAAGACGTTTATAGACAAACTTAGATTTGAATAATACGGAGAGAGAGGGATTCGAACCCTCGGATAGGAGTTACCAACCTATCAACAGATTAGCAATCTGCCGCTTTCGACCACTCAGCCATCTCTCCAGCGGAGCAAAAGTCATTATAGCAAACTATAGCAAACTTTTTTCTAGGAATTTTGACTCCTTTGCCCCATAAAACTAGAAATTTAATACTGCTAACCAAGGCAGCTTTTTATGGTAGAGAAGCAGGCTCGTAAAACTTTACGACTAAAATTTTTCTGGGTGATATATCATTTTCTCTATATCAATAATAAGGGTTTAAGTAAAAAGGTTTGGGAACGAAAATCAGCGTACCGGAGAACCAAGGATGCGTTACCTGACAATTGTTTTGCGTTTAATGATTTGGTTTTTGCTGACCGCTGACTTAAGTCTGACCAATATTTTAATTGGCCTGGCGATCGCCCTAGTCTTACCCCATGGCCCTAGGGGAACCGCCACCCTAAAGGATTGGGCCATGAGCCTTGGAAAAGTCATTTTAGCCATTCCCATTGCCTATGCTGAAGCCATTGAACTCATTTTTCGCCCCCACCTGTACGAAGAGATGACCCTTGAGCAGGTACCTCCCCGGCGAACCCCGGGACTGATCTTCTTAGATATTTTTCGGATCACCTTTACCCCGAAAACCGTTGTTCTCAGCTATGACAAAAAGGGATGGTACACCATTCATCGGGTCAGCCCTAGGAGGAAACGCCCGTGATCGGTTTTTTGATTGCCATGCTGATCATTCTTTTAATTCCCCTCTATGAGGCCTGGAAAAGTGAGGATGTTTGGCAGAAAATGCTTGCCTTTGCCAGTATCTCTACTAAAACATCCATCATGATTTTGATTGTGGCGGTTATTCGGGACGATGGGATGTTGGGGGTGGTGGGGGTGATTATCCTCAGTGTTGGCAATGCTGCCCTCATGCTTTTAGCCCATGTGATCAAGCGGTTAAGAGATGTTGTCAACAGCTAGGAAGCCGCTAGGAATTTGAGGTAAAACGGGTGTAATGGCGGATCGTCTGAGTGATCTTTGCATTTTAATCGGCATCATTTTTTGGTTTTGGGGAACCTTTCCCCTCCTAGGGCGGCGATCGATCCTATTTAAGCTCCATAGTTTATCCGTGGCAGATACCCTAGGTTCAATGACGATGATTATTGGACTTCTGATCAAAATTCCCCAGGAATGGCCCCTACTGACCCTAGCCCTCATTTCCTTGGTGATGTGGAATACAGTGCTGGGCTATGTCTTGGCCTATTGCTCCAGTGATCATCCTTCCGATAGTTCATCCTAATGGATAGTATGGATAATTACGTCTATGGTATTACCGCCCTCCTGCCCTTGACCGCTGCCATGGTGGTCTTTCAAGGGAATCCTTATCACGCCTTGGTGATTCGGGGAATTTTGGGAGCGGTGGCAGCCCTTGTCTATGCGGTGTTTGGGGCTGCGGATGTGGCCTTGACCGAGGCATTAGTCGGCACGATGTTAACGGTGACCCTGAGTGCGGTGGCGGTGAGATCGTCCCTGGTGATGCGCCTAGGCGTTCTTAAGGATGAAATGGAGTCCGCGCCCATCCAAGCCCCATCTCTGCCAGAGCCGTTGGAACCCGTGAATCCCCTAAGTGTTGCTCTAGAACCTTCTTCAGAGCCATCCGTCCCTGATCCCTTCCATCAGCTTCTGCAAGAGTTCCGGCGTATTGCCAACAAACATTACCTGCGCCTAGAAGTGATTCCTTACCCCGATATTCATACCCTGAGCCAGGGCCTTGTGAATGGGGATGTGCATACCATTTGTGCCCACCGCGAACAGCCAACGCCCCTATCCGAAAATTTATCCTCTTCCCCAGATTTTTTTCTGGAAAACAAAGATGGTCGTAAGCCCTACGATACCGTTACCCGGATTCATCGCCTCTATCAAATTTTGCATAGGGAACTGGCATCTCCTATGACAAGCCTGATTTATACGCCGGTGAAGGGGGTGGGAGAGCCTAGCCCTGATGAACATGGCGACTGAGAAGAATCAACGAAAGAACATTAATTCTTTGGTGGTAACGTTCCGGGAATTTTAATTCTAATTAATGGTTGATTTTGAGTAAACCAATGGTTGTATCATGACTTAAAAATAAGCAATCAATGTTCTGGCATCCATGGGACTGGATCAGCATTGTAATCGTTGCAATGGAGTCAGGTAGATCACTACTGATAATATGATCACTAATGGTGATAAATTCAGATGGAGTCAGTTTCCAACCGCTTTTATGGGCTTGCTGAATGTAGCGATCGTAATAGGCCGGTAATGATTCTCCCTCTTGACGAAAAACATCAATTAAAATAAATGTACCTCCAGGATTTAATCGAGGTAAAAGTTTACCTAAAAATTGATCTTTGGCGGTCAGATCCAAGTGATGTAAGGCAAAGGACATGAGAATAAGATCGAAATTTTTCTGATTTTCGTCAATAAATTCAATAAAACTCTTCTCAATTAATTGAATCGGAATACTTAAACTTGCAAGATTATGGGCTGCAATTTCAAGGGCTACAGGAGAAACGTCTACCCCTGTATAGGCTTGAATGGGGCTATTTCTCAGGGCTGTTGCTGTGTAACTTGCATCGCCACAGCCTAGGTCTAACATTTCAAAGGGATGGGGCTGTTGATGGCTAATGGATTGAACCAAAGCATAGAGTTCTTTGTGGTGCATGTGATTATTAAGCAAAATCTTTTGATAGATCTGCCAGGTATCACTGAAAAATACACCTAAATCCGCCGGCGATCGCCCTAGGGATTCCTGTTCTTGGGAATCGGCGTTGAATTGGAATGTCATATTACACCCTAGTAAAAACAATCCTGTGGTTAATCTGTACCCTATTAGTCTCCCTCACTTTAATCCCCCTCACTACCAAACACATGAATATCCGCAAAGGCACAGACTGGGGAGGCATGGCCCACCCGAATCGCTTGGTTGGGTTCTCCTTTGCCACAGAAGGGTGTACCAAAAATGCCCATGGTTTGGCGATCGCCCACCGCTATCAGATTTTGCCAAAATGTGGGCGTTGTGCCCCGATAATTGGGATTCCGCAGGGGGTGGGTGAGTTGGCCATTTTCAATCCGGCGGGCGTACTCACAGCCAAATTGAAACTTGAGACGATAGTCATCAATGGACCAAGAGCGATTGGACTCCATATATACGCCCTGCTCAATGCCGGAAATGATCTCTGCAAAACTCCGATCCCCCGGTTCCAGGTTTAAGTTGGCCATGCGATCGATAGGTGGGCGGTTCCAGGACGAGGCCCGAAAATTAGCGACCCCCTCAACGCCAGAGCGCAGTTGACTTTCCAGGCTGCCTAGGCCCCGCAATAGTTTCCCTTCTTGAATCAAATAGGTACGCTCTGCCTCCAAACCCGCATCATCATACCCATAGCTGGCCAGTTCTTGGGGAATGGTTGGATCAAAGGTGACATTGAGGAGGGGGGAACCGTAGATCTTTTTACCAAAGTCCTCCAACTTAATAAAACTACTGCCGGCATAGTTCCGCTCATCCCCTAAAATGCGGTCTAGCTCTAGGGGATGACCAATACTTTCATGGATTTGCAGCATCATCTGATCAGGAGCCAATACCAGGGTGGTGGCCATGGTGGGACATTCCTGGGCCTGCAATAGTTCTACGGCCTGCTGCCCCACCTCCATGGCCCGATGGAGGATATTCTCAGGATGAATGAACTCTAACCCCCCTTGATAGGAGCGGGCGAGTAGGCCGTGATCACTGCGATGTTGGACGATGTCACCGTCCTGGGACGTTGCCCCATAGTCACTCATAACTTGCACAAGGGTCTGCTGAATATCGCCGCCGGCACTACTGACCCAATGACTATCGGTTTCGACGGTTTGGATCAGGGCCCGGGTTTGGACAATGGATTCCGAAACCTTTAGGCGATCGCACAGTTGAATGAGCAGATCATTGATCTCTCCTGGACTAAGGGCATCTAGGGTTCGCCCTAGGGGAGTGTGATATTGCCCCTTAGGGTTACGTCGAGCCGTTGCAGTAAAATGGTGACTTTGCCAAGGTGCGGCGGCGATCGCCTGGGAGTAGGCCCGGTTAGCGGCTGCTTGTATTCCCTCAGGCGTAAGACAATGGGTAGCGGCATAGCCAAATTGCCCCTGGGCTAAGACCTCGACCATTACCCCCTGGGAGTGCGATCGCTGGTTCATCTCTGGTTGACCATTACGGGCCATGCGCGTTGTGCTACGTTCGTTGATGTAGCGCAGGCCGAGCCAATCCCCCGGACTATCCAGGTAGTTTAAGGCGGCCGTCAAATCAAATCCCATTTCGTAGCATCCTTCTGATTTTTAGTCTGGTTTTTAGAAATTTTTAGAAATTACCGATGTTCCCCATCGTCGCCAAAATTGCTTCCCATTGTACGATGCCTCAGATTTATGAACGACTCAAAAAAACGCCCCCCATTTGCGATCGCTGAGACTGGGGACAGCCGAAATGTGTCGTTACCCAGGGTAAAAGTCGGCATCCATGACCTGCTCAAAGGTGTAGGGGCACTGGGATGGCAAATCGTTCTGGGATAGTGGTGTTTCTTTGAGCACAAGTAACACACCTTTTTGATAGGCATTTTCCATTGCCTCTATCAGATAGGGCTTGAGGCTCGGATTATCATCTATCAACTCCTGCACATCTTGTCGCTGCCCAACTATCGTAGCTGTCCAACTTTTGCTCCGTCGTCGGGGTTGAAACTGCCATTTGAGCAAATGCCCCAAAAGGATCCCCAGGCGATTGACCAATTCGCGGCGTTCTTGCCTGCCCAAGGACTCGATTTCCTCCACTAGGTTCACAATATCAAGTTGATCCAACTGCCCTGATTTCAACAGTGCGACTTGTTCTTGCAGCCAAGCATAAAAATCGCGGTCGTAAAGCTGCATGATCTCGTACCCCTAACCCTCTATACAAGCTTAGCTCCCATCAACTCAGTCTCCATCGATGTGATGCTGATGGCCATCGGGATGTACCGTCGTAAAATCAAAGGTTGCCGTACCCACTGCCACCCCCGTTGCCCGAAATAAATTTGCCCCCTCTAGGTGAGCATCGCTTAAATTAGCCTGATCCAGGTTTGCCTGACTCAGGTTTGCCCGCCGTAGGTCAGCCCCCCGCAGATCCGCATAGCGTAGGTCGGCCCCCTGAAGATTGGCCTCCACCAAACTGGCCCCAGCTAAGGTTGCCGATCGTAAATTTGCCCGTACTAATTTGGCCTGGGAAAGATTGGCGTGGCTGAGGTTAGCCTGATAAAGTTGAATATCCCCCAATTCACTCCCCTGAAGATCAACACCGGGGGCCTCAAGGCGATTGAATTGACCATAGGGAAGATAGGCTAATCGTAGGCAACTCCCCTGAAAGTTTACTTCGGGCATATTTGCCTCAAAAATACTTAGCCCGCTTAAATCAAGGTTGCTAAAATCACGCTTACCTTCTTGATAGGCTTGAATTAAATCTTCAGCGTTCCGTTGATCCATAGTTGATTTAATATTTTATCTTCACTGTATAATAAGTATTATTACTCATTACCTTTTTTTGACTGTACGAGGTCTGGTTACAAAAGTTAAAATTACTTAATGTTTTCTTAAGCCCTCTTTTCCTTAGGTAAGCCTATGGCTACGGTGCAGCCCCCCCTTGCGCGTCACTACCACGAACGAACCAAGTATTCCCCGGAAACCCTTTCCCGCCATGCCGGTGATCTGGACTTTAGTCAGCGACCGGCGATCTATAAAGACTATCGTCTGGGCCAGACCTTCTCCCTGAAGGAGTACATGGAAGAAGAGTCCGGGGCATCCTCCCCTAGGGTGCGCCCCCCCCAGGAAAAGCAGCAATGGCAGCGTCTCTCCCGACTGTTGTATTTAAGCTATGGCATTACGGGGGTGGTGAACTATCCTGGGCAACCGTTTTATATGCGATCGGCCCCCTCTGCGGGGGGGTTATATCCTGCCGAGGTTTACCTGATCAGCCGGGCCGATAGTCTCTTGCCAGCGGGGCTATACAATTACCAAGTTAAGAACCATAGCCTGATTCAATTTTGGCAAAGTAATGTCTGGTCAAAACTTCAAGAAGCCTGTTTGTGGCATCCGTCCCTAGAAAGTACTCGTTTGGTTGTGGTCATTACGGCTATATTTTTCCGCTCTTCCTGGCGTTATCGCGATCGCGCCTACCGACGCATTTGCTTGGATTCGGGCCATCTAATCGGTAATTTAGAATTGGCGGCTAACTTGAATGACTACCATCTCCATCTAATTGGCGGTTTTCTGGATGAACAGATGAATGATTTACTCTATCTGGATGGCCGTCAAGAAAGCACCTTGGCGATCGCCCCCCTAGCGGATTTACTGGAAGTGGAGCAAAATCTACCCTCCCTACGCACAACTCTTCCCTCGCCCATTTGTATTGACTATCCCGATCTCTCCGATGGTGAGTTGCTCACCTATATTCACCAGAAAAGCCGGATCACGTCTACGGAAAATATCTATCGTCAGCCAGAACCAGAAGACCCACCGGAGGAGGAGCAGAGCGATAAATACAATTTTCCCTTTAGCTCTAAAATTAGTCTTGAAGCCCAGCCCATGGACTGGCAAGGGGGTCTAAAGGGGTTGGAAACGGCAATCTTACGACGGCGATCGACCCGTGACTATAGTGGTCAATCTATTCATTTGCATCAACTGGCGGCCCTGCTCAGTTTTACCTACCACCCTGAGTACTATCAGGAACAAGGCTTAGATTCCTATCCCGACTTTTTTGATCTCAGTGCCATTGAAACCTTTATTGCCGTGTCTGATGTGGCAGGCTTAGAGGAGGGCTGCTATTACTATGCTCCCCAGGCCCATGAGTTGCGCCAGATTCGGTTTAAGAATTTCCGCGAAGAACTTCACTATCTTTGCTTAAATCAGGATTTAGGACGGGATGCGGCAGCCGTCATTTTCCATACCGCCGATTTGGAATCAGCCATTACTACCCATGGGGAGCGGGCCTACCGTTATTTGCATTTAGATGCGGGGCATTTGGGCCAACGTCTGAATTTGGCAGCCACTCATCTGAATTTGGGTGTGAGTGGTATTGGTGGCTTTTTTGATGATCAGGTGAATGAATTGCTAGGGATTCCCCTTGAAGAGGCGGTTCTCTATATCACGACCCTGGGGCAACCCAAATAATTCCCCCATGAAACTGACCACCCGCGGCCACTATAGTGTTAAAGCTCTTTTAGATTTGAGTCTCCAGCCCAATTATGGGCCCACCTCAGTACGGGCGATCGCCCAACGCCAACAGCTACCAGCCCCCTATTTGGAAAAACTTTTAATCGATCTGCGCCGGGCCGGATTAGTGCGATCTCTGCGGGGAGTCCAGGGAGGCTATCAACTGGCGCGATCGCCACGGGATATTTATCTAGGACAAATTTTACAGGCTGTGGGGGAATCCTTGGATCCACTCTTTTTAGCCCCACCCACCTCGGATCAAGCTGCTGCCGATTGGGTTACCCTCAGCCTATGGCAACGCCTACATCAAAAACTTCGGGATGCCCTATTTACGATTTCCCTAGAGGATTTATACTACGATGCCCGTAGTTGGCAAGCCGCCCAAGGAGAAGGGGCCAGCTTTGTGATTTGACGTTGGTTATTTAATGGGAAAGAATACATTACTATCGAAAAAATAAAGAAACATTGATTTTCCTAACAATTTTAGGGATCGTGATTCACCACTATCATTTCTGGGAAACCAAAATCAGATAATAAGGGTATAGAAGTCGGTGGCCCTAGGAAAAGATACGACTCTATGAAAGCTAACGCCATCAACCGATTGGTCTTAAATGTAGCAGTCTAGTCTTTTCAAGATCATGGGCATTTTACGGTGGCTCATTATGGCCATAAATGCCTAGTGTCATGGCATCGAGTTTAATGGCATCGGTTCAGGATTCAGATTCAACTCCCATTGATTTTGATCTCTGAACAACGCTATCAATCGCGGGGGAAATAAAAATGAAAGCTTTCGTCAGTGCGGCGACCTATTTCGCTGTGCTTGTTTTGGGCACAATGCTGATTAATGTACCAGCGATCGCCGGTTGTCCGATCAAACGACCACCGGGACGAATTTCTGAGCAAACCGTTCTAGCCACGCCTATGCCTGGCAGTTCAAATCTGCAAGTATACTATCCCGGCACCCGGTATTCGCCTAGAAATTAACCCAGCCTTACTAACGGGAACCCCCGATGAGTATGGTCGTATTGAAATCCCAGTCAAAGATATTCCTGCCCTAGTCACTGGCCGCGGTGTTCAGCCTGCCAATGATGTCTATGTTAGCCCCGATGGTGTGGTTAACCTGATCCATGTCCCTGGCAAAGAGTTAGGAAATTGATTCTCATCTTAGTCTCTATCTATTGCTGCCCTATGAGGCGGTAAGGGCAAATTTTTGCTGTAGGAGATTGAGTCGTCCGACGCTATAGTGATCCCCTGGTTCTTGGTCACTGATGACTTCATAACAGGCGATCGCCCCGATAATGTCCCCCAGTTGCTCTTGGATGCAAGCCCGGTTGCGCAGGTGGATCAGGTTTTTCGGCTCCAAGGTTTCCAGGGTGGACAGCACCGTCAGGGCATCAGCCAATTGGTTGCTTAAGTACAGGGTCAAGGCCAGTTTTGCCAAGGCAGTTGTGTTGTTTGGATTCTGGGCGATCGCCTGCTGGAGTTTTTTCGTTGCCAGGTTCAGGGTTTGCCGCTGTTCCCCGGTAAAGGCCAATCGCAGATGGGAAACGGTGTGGAAAAGGGTGGTTTTATCCAATCGAGGGGCCTTGGGGCTGTCCGCAGTTTTAGGGGCAGGTTGGGATAATTCCCGTTGCTCTTTTTGGCATTGCTCTAATCGGATTTCAACCCGTTTCAAGAGTTCATCGGGGGCAATGGGCTTGGTCAAAAAATCCACGGCACCGACTCCCCGGGCCCGAATACGATGGAGGGTTCCACCACTGCCCGTGAGCATGACAATGGGAATATGGTGTAGTTCTGGCGATCGCTGGAGTTGGCGACACAGTTCATAGCCATCCATATCCGGTAGATTAATATCCATCAAGATCAGATCTGGCGTTTGCTCCAGCAAGCTGGTAATCACCTTCTGGGGATCGCTCAGGGGCAACACGCGGTATCCCGATTGACCTAAAACCAGGGAGACTTGGCGTTGCACGGTTTTACTGTCATCAATACAGGCAATCAGAGGGCGATGGCGGACGTAACTGGAACGATTAGCATTCATGGTAGATCACTCTTGAATGGAACACTCGGCCATAGGAAATGAATGGATAGCTGAGAGGAATTAAAGATTTAATTCTCTACTCCATACCTGATATAGTCCCAAAACCAGCAGACTTGATCAGTGATCCATCGGTTCCCAGCCAGTGACATATCTAGTTTTTGCCTGTGATCTCGATCAAATATGCAAAAAGTAACCGTCTACATGACCAACTACATTACCAACGCCAATAGCGTCTCCCTTGCCAGAAAATTCCGATCGCCAGGCCCGCTAACAAGAGTTCATTCAGGCTGAAAAATACCGGACGTAAGCTGAGAAATCCGCTGAGTACCCCCAAAACCATAAAGGAGAGGAGGGCAGACAGCAGCAGCCCCCATAGGGTTGGGCTATAGATGGGCCCAGGATCAAAAAAGGTTTCTAGGAATAATACAGCCATCATGCCTAGGCCCGTACACATCACTAGCCGAACCATCAGACCAAGGGGTGGCTGAAGAACCGTCCCCAAAATATCTCCCATGGCTGCGGAGTTTATCGCAATGTAGTACAGACCTGTATCAAAAACATTGGCCAAGACCGCAATACTTAACCCCGCCGGAATTAGCGATCGCCACGGTAATGACTTAAAGGCTTGCCATGGATCAGACACGATAAAATACATTCCTCAAAAAAATATGCTCCTCAACGCCCATAGAACTCAAAGTCCATAGATGAGGATGACTGTGGTTAAGCATAGCAATAGATATAGTAAATAAACCCGTCGAGTTAAGCTGAGAGCTTGGGCGATCGTTGTGGCGGTAATGGGTTGATGGCCGTCTCCCAGCAGGGGTTTCACCTTGATCAAACCGCCATAGGTATTCATTCCTCCCATTTGAACCCCTAGGGTTGCCGCATAGGCACATTCACTCCACCCCGCATTGGGACTGGGATCCTTAGGGGCATCCCGCTGACAAACGGCCCACACCCGTCGAAACTGTCCTGACAACAGGGCGATCCCTAGGACTAATATCCGACAGGGCAACCAGGTTAGTCCATCCTCCGTCTTGGCCGCAAACCACCCCAAATCCGTAAAGGGGGCCTGGTAGTAGCCAATCATCGAATCCAGGGTACTGGCAGCTTTGTAGCCCAGGGCAAAGGGAACCGGGCCAATCTCCGGGAAGAGTATCCCCAGACTGGCATAGAAGAGAGGAGCGAATACACCATCTGTGGCATTTTCCGTAACCGTTTCCAGGATCGCCCTCAAAATCTCAGGGGGGTCTAGGGTATCAGTTTCCCTGCCCACATAATGACGTAGGGCAGATCGGGCTTGGCCAATGTGACCCTGCTGGAGAGGGGCCAAAACCTCCTGGGCAGCTTGGCGTAAGCTGCGGCCGGCAAAACAACTGGCAAGGAGAATCACCTGGAATAGCAAACCCAAAACAGTGGCATCTCGGTCAAGCCAATGGAAGAGAAACCAAGTCAAACCACCACTACCCAAAATCAAACCCAGGGTTAGGACTGCCCCCGCCAGCCGCAGACCCCATCGGGGTAGACTCCAGCTAAAGATCATCCCTTGGTAGCGATCGATGAGCCAACCCATCAGCCGCACCGGGTGGGGCCAACCCCAGGGGTCCCCCACCAGAAAGTCAAGGGCTGAAGCCGCTAGAATCACCAGGAAGACGCGCTGACTAGAGGATGAATAGAGCCAGCTTTCCAGCATAGGTTAGGAGACGAGAAGACCATTCCCATTGAATAGGATTTACAGATTCATTTACAAATTCGTTGATATATGGCGGACATACATCTGCCGACATAACTGATCATAGTCTTGGCTATCGGCCCAGTCGAGGACTTCTTTGGCCCGCAAAATGGGTAGCGGATGGGTCAGTTGGGCCGTTTGCATCTCCTTCATGAGCAGATCCCAATAATCTTGGGCTGCTTCGTAGGCCGTTGCTTGGGCTAAAAAGGCATCTAGATTGAGTTGGTGATTCAGACTGGGGGAGCCACCACACAATTTCATCAAAACTGAGGCAATAATCCTGGGGTCTTGACTCACCATCAGGGCCGCGCGATCGCAGCTGAGTTCGGCACAGCGCAACCAGACCAAAAGTTGAGACTGCAAGCCCTGGGCCAAGAGGAATCCCCAGGGAGAGAGTTGGGCCGCAGCCAGCAAAATTAAATTAGCCAAGGTTAAATACACCCCATGCTCACACTTCAAATGCCCTAGTTCATGGGCAATGACGGCCTGGACTTCGGCGGGGGTGAGTAATTCTATTAGGGACGTATGGATGACAATGAAGGGTTGTTTACCCCGCATTGCAAAGGTGTAGGCATTGGGAACGGGATGCTGACGGATGTAGAGTTGGGGTGGCTCCAGATCCAGAATTCGACAGGCCCCTAAGTGTTGGTGGTACAGCTCCGGCAGTTGCTGTTCACCGACAAGGAGACTGGAGCTAATATTTTCTAGGTAAAAAAGTTGCTCCGCCATTGGCCCGAGTAAACCGCGCAGGAGGACATCTAAACCTGGCAATTGTTTGAGGGCCGCCGTCGCTTGGCGATCGCGGGGATGACGAAACTGATCCGCTGTCAACCCCAAATAGGTGCGCTGAAAACCAGCCATGGAGCCATAAACCTATAGATAGCTAAAGACCCGAAAATAAGGGATATTTGGATTCTTAATTCGTTTTCCATTCTAAACACTTCTACAAAAAAATACTGTAGACTGGTAAGCGGTCAATGTACAGTAATGTTACGAAGGCACCTATGGGACTCTTTGATGGCTTGCGGGGAAAAAAAGCAAAACAACCCCAAGAAACAAAATCAAGTGATGCATTTTTTCTAACCTCTGATGAGGCAAAAACCTTCGGCAACATCGACTATATGCGTACCGCCAAATCCGTGCGAAAAACCTTCCCGGCCACCGGGGGCAGTAAGGAAGGCGCAGAGGTGATTGAAACGGTTTCCTCTATGGAAAAAATAGATGCCGCCGCCCAAAATAAGGCGATTCCTGAACCGAGTCTGGGGGATGTTAATCCCATTGATGGCACGAAAGAAACCCGACGGCGGGCCGATGCCAACTTAAATCCGTTTCGCTCCATGGCGAAGGATATTCGTAACCGTTCATAATTCTTTGAAAGACACTATTCTTTTAACGCTATTGTTTTAATAATGCTCCTAGATACTAAAATCTAGTTCCGATGAAAGTTAATTATTGGCTTATTCCACCGGTAGGGGCCCTTTTGGCTGGGGCGATCGCCTTAGCTGCCTTACCGAATCGTCCCCGTGCCGCCCTAGTAATGAGTAGCTTGGGGGCCTTGGGGGGAGCCTATTTTACGGAGGCCTCCCGCCGATCTCGGTCAGAGTTGAAGTCATCCAAGGATCTCAGTCAACTAACACTGGCGGTACAATCCCTAGAAACGAAGCTCAAAGAACAGGTAGATCAGCTTCACCAACAACAACAGGAGCAACAGAGCCAAGTCAATGACTCCCTGGCAACCCTGGCCGAACACCACAGCCAATTAGCCCAGTCCGTCGGCCGCCTAGAGCAGCAAATCCAGGCCCAACCCACCCCTAGCCTAGGGGGGCAAGCCGCAATTTTTTACGATATTGAAAATCTGATTAAGGGCTATGCCATCACCTTTGCCAATGTAAAGAAAATCTCCCTCCAGGCAATTCGGGACGAAGTGTGTAAAACCGACAAAATCAAACAAATCCTGGTTCAGCGGGCCTACGCCAATTGGAGTGCCCCCCGTTTAGACTCCATGCGTCGAGAAATGCACCAGATGGGCATTGAACCCGTGCAAGTTTTTGGTTTCTCCTACGAAAATCGCAAAAATGCCGCTGATATTCAGTTGGCCATTGATGTCACCAATATGATCGAGCAAAATCCCCTTATTGATACCTATGTCATTGTCTCTGGGGATGGGGGTTTTGGTTCCTTAGCCAAAAAACTGCGCGAGTACGGCAAAACCGTGATTGGCTGTTCCTATACCGATGCCGCCGGCAAAAGTTTTCAGGCCATCTGTGATGCCTTTATTCATATTCAAGATCCCACCCTGCCCCCGGGCCAAGCCCTCCCCCCGGAGCCGCCCATTCTAACCTCGCCGAAGGATGCAAAAAAAGCAAAAAGTAATAAAGCTAATAGTAAAGTGATGGGCGATCGCCCCCAGCGTTCTCAGCCCGAGCCACCAAAACTGCGGAATCAACGCCAGACCCGTAAGCGATCCTCCGCCCGCCATGGTTCGAGTTCAGGAGATTCCCATCCAAAGGCTCCAGAGAGTAGTGGTTCCCATCCCTCCCGGAATGATCATCTTGATGCAGATAATGCCCGTTTAGTCGAGGCGATCGCCAGAGTTTATTCCGACCACCCCGATGATGCCCTCACCAAAACCAAGGAAATCCTGGACTGGTATCGTCAAGATGAGATTTGCGGGCCCCGATTAGCCGCCCAGGGCCTCTACATCAAAAAAGTGCAGCAGGCCGTGGAATATCTAATTCCTGATTTTCAACCCCTGACCCTAGGCATGGTTCAATTTAGCGAATATATGCGCTATGTCTGTCAGGATTCTCCCTTTTGTGTCGCCCGCGATCGCCATCAGTCCAATACCCCTAAACTGGCATTGCGGGATTCCCTGCCGACCCACTTCAAGCTGGAAGCCAATTTTAGTAAACGCCCCCTTCACCAACCCCAAACCTATCGGGGTATTTTAGCCAAAACTAACTTTTCGCCACCCATCCTAACCTCTAGTTTGGCCTTGAATTTTATTGCCAATTGGCTGATCAATCATCTCCAAGACTCCATGAATCGGGATGATCTCATTGAGCAAATGCTGTACCATGCCCCTGCCTCCGTGGGTCGGATCAGTCTTGAGCATGGCATCAAAAACTATATAGCAGCAGCAGTTCTGGTATCCAAGTCCCGCGAAATTAGTTTAAGTGGTGACTATATAAGCCCTCAACATATCCTTGACGATCTGAAAACCGCCCTTCAAGACCATTTAACACCGCCCCTGGCTAAAATCAATGAGTCCGTTAAAACCGAGATTATTGATCAGCTTCTGGCACTGCCGGAGAATCCCTCGGAATTATCGATCCCTGGAGAAACTGAGGATACTAACAACAGCAGCAACGAAAATCCTGATAAAGTCCCTACCCCTACCATGGCTGAAGCCCCAGGGGATGGGCCCAAAGATGGCGTTTGCGGAGATGAATCCTAGTCCCTTGCCCCTATGGTTGAACCCCTGCTCAAGGATCCCGATCGCCTAGGGGCCCGACTCAAGGAACTACCCAGTTCACCGGGGGTTTACTTACTGCGGGATAAAACCGATCAAATTTTATATATCGGTAAGTCAAAGCGACTGCGATCTCGGGTGCGTTCCTATTTTCGCGAGTCCGCTAGTTTGGGGCCACGCCTGGAACTCATGGTCTATCAAGTGGCTGACATTGAGTTTATTGTCACCGATACGGAAGCCGAAGCCCTGGCCTTAGAAGCTAACCTAATTAAGCAGCACCAACCCCATTTTAATGTCCTGCTCAAGGATGATAAAAAGTACCCCTACCTGTGCATTACCTGGTCTGAAACCTATCCCCGTATTTTCATTACCCGGAAACGGCGGATGGCAGCGGCCCGCGATCGCTACTATGGCCCCTATGTCGATACGCGGCTATTGCGGCAAACCCTGGCCCTGGTTAAGCGTCTATTTCCCCTCCGCCAACGCCCCCAACCCCTCTTCAAGGATCGCCCCTGCTTAAACTACGATTTAGGTCGCTGTCCTGGGGTCTGTCAAAAACGCATCAGCCCCGAAGACTACCGAAAAATTTTGAATAAGGTAGCCATGATCTTCCAAGGGCGCACGGGGGAACTCATCGAAACCCTCAGTCAACAAATGCAGCAAGCAGCGGCCAAGCTCAACTTTGAACAGGCGGCACGACTGCGGGATCAAATTGCCGGTTTGCATTACTTGGGGGCGGATCAAAAGGTATCCCTGCCCGATGATACGGTTTCGCGGGATGCCATTGCCCTAGCCGCCGATGAGCACCATGCCTGTGTTCAGTTATTTCAAATTCGCGCCGGCCGCCTAGTGGGGCGTTTAGCCTTTACCGCCGATGCCCAGGCGGCCCATCCTGGATTAATTCTCCAACGGGTGCTAGAGTCCCACTACGCCCAAGCGGATCCCGTGGAAATTCCCGCAGAAATTTTAGTCCAGGTACCGTTGCCCGAATCCGAGTTATTAGAGGACTACCTGAGTCAAACCAAGGGTCGAAAAGTTTCTATTTTGGTTCCCCAACGTCAGCTGAAAGCGGATCTCATTGATATGGTGGCGCGGAATGCCGAACACGAACTGACCCGGATTCAAAACGTGGGCGATCGCACCCAAGGGGCCCTGCGAGATCTGGCGGAAATTTTAGATCTGGCCGACATGCCCCACCGCATTGAGGGCTACGATATTTCCCATATTCAGGGGGCCGATGCCGTAGCCTCTCGGGTTGTTTTTATCGATGGCTTGCCCGCCAAACATCACTATCGTCACTATAAAATCCGCAACCCAGAGGTGAAAACCGGCCATTCCGATGACTTTGCCAGCCTTGCGGAAGTCCTGCAACGCCGCTTCCGCCGCTATACCACGGACCCCAACCTACAACGCCACGGCAACGAGGACTGGCCCGATCTGATTATGATTGATGGGGGGAAGGGGCAACTCTCCGCCGTCACCACCGCCCTAGCAGACTCAGGGATTCTGGAAGATCTAACGATCATTAGTTTAGCCAAGCAACGGGAAGAGATTTTTATTCCAAACCTTGGCCACCCCTTGCCCACGGATCCGGAACAGCCTGGGGTACAGCTTCTCCGCCGCCTCCGAGATGAAGCCCATCGCTTTGCCCTGAATTTCCATCGCCAAAAACGCAACGAACGGATGCGCCGATCCCGCTTAGACGAGATTCCGGGTCTGGGCCATCAACGCCAAAAAGAACTTTTAGCCACCTTTCGCTCCATCGACTACATTCGCATGGCTACCCCGGAGCAATTGGCCACGGTACCGGGGGTAGGGCCGCGCCTTGCCGCCCAAATTTATGAGTATTTCCATCCCGATAGTGTCCCTAGGTAAAAATGCTGGCACAATGGTAACTATGTTTTATTTCTCAAGTCTGACTAGCCACCATGGATAGTAAAAACCTACTGCAACAACTGCTCCTGCTGGGTGTGGGTACAACGTCCTTGGTCGCAGATAAGTTACGCCAAGTCACCGATCAGTGGGTGAAAGAGGGTCGTATCAATGCCGATCAAGCGAAAACCATGGTGGATGAAATTCTCGAGAACTTGCGGGATGATGCCTCTAGCCTGGATGATGCCGTACAGCGACAAATGAAACAATTTTTAGAGGATTTAGGGGTTCCCCGCCAGTCTGAATTGGATGAATTGCGTGGCCGTATCGATCGCCTAGAGCGGGAATTACGGGAGTTAAAAAATCGTTCATGGTAAAAGGGAGGAAATTCTTGTCTAGTATTCTCATTAGTCTTGGGGTTGTCATTGCCTGCGTCATGGTCTTGGTGGCCACCCAGTTAATCAATCCCCAGCCACCGACGGCGATCGCCGAAACGGTAACACCGGTAACGACCCTGGAAACTCCCATGGATGGAAACTCTGCCATGACAGACCTAACACCTGAGTACATCACCACAAGCTCCGGTTTGCAGTATCAAGATATGGTGGTCGGTACAGGGGCCCAACCCAAAAAGGGAGATACGGTGACAGTGCATTATACGGGCACGCTTACCAATGGCAAAGTGTTTGATAGCTCCCGAGATCGCGGTCAACCCCTCCAGTTCCGCATTGGTGTCGGGCAGGTGATCAAGGGTTGGGATGAAGGAGTAATGTCCATGCAAATAGGTGGTCGACGCAAGCTAGTCATTCCCCCAGATTTAGCCTATGGTTCCCGTTCCGTTGGCGGGGTAATTCCGGCAAACTCCACCTTGGTTTTTGACGTGGAACTGCTCGGAGTGCAGTAAAGGGCAATCATCAACTATGGCCGCCCCGATCCATATCGTCCAAATTTCAGATCTCCACTTATTTGGCGATCGCCATGGCCAGCTTTTAGGTCTGGAGACGGCGGCCTCCTTTCAGGGAGTCTTGCAACAAATTAAAGAGTTATATCCCCTCCCGGATCTCTTTTTACTGACGGGGGATTTAGCCCAGGATCACAGTGCCGCTGCCTATCGATATCTTTGGCAATGCTTAAGTCCGTTTCAGCGTCCAACCTACTGGATTCCCGGCAATCATGATGATATTAGCCTCATGGGAGTTGAACTCACCCAGTCCCCCTTTAATTCCCTTAAGTCCTTTACCGTGGGCGACTGGCGTATCCTGTTGCTCAACTCCCAGGTCACGGGTTCAGTCTATGGTCAACTTTCCCCAGCAACCCTAGGGCAATTAGCCCAGGATTTAGGTCAAGCTCCTGATCAACCAACACTGCTGGCCCTTCATCACCCCCCCTTCCAGGTCGGGGCCCATTGGTTAGATGGGAGTCGGCTGCGAAACCCGGAGGAGTTGTTTGCCCTCCTGGATCAGCACCCCCAGGTGAAGCTGGTTATTTTTGGCCATATTCATCAAGCCTTTCATCACCAACGCCATGGAGTTCATTACTTTGGTACTCCGTCAACCTGTATCCAGTTTCGTCCCCAGAGCAACGACTTTTCCCTAGATACCTGTGACCCTGGCTTTCGCCAACTCTGGTTATTTGCCGATGGCCGGTTTGAAACCGAGATCACTCGAGTACCCATGGCGTTAAGTATGGATCGCACCGCAACCGGATATTAAAAAAAATGCAATATACCGGTGTACTGCGACAAGTCACACCTGAGTCCGGTCAATATGGGCTGACCTTAACCGAAGATACCCTCATCGGCCGAGACCCTAGTACCTGTCAAATTGTCCTGACATCCGATCGCTATGGTTCCGTCTCCCGTCATCATGTGCGCCTCCATCCGGAAACGGCAGATCAACAATACCCCACCTGGCGAATTACGGATTTAGGTAGCGTGAATGGCACATTTATTAATGGTGAACGTTTAGAGGGATCACGGGTATTACAGGGGGGCGATCGCATCCATTTGGGACTTCAGGGGCCAGAATTTATCCTGGAATATTTGCCCTTAACCTATGTGATCCAGGGATCGGAATCTACGGCTGGGGCGGGACTGACCTTGACTCAACTCCTGCCCATTCTTGCCATTGGCCAAGACTGGGTGCGTAAAGCCTACTTGCTTCCTGGGATTGTCACGGTGTTAGCCGTGATTTTACTGTTTGCCACCACGGGACAGGGGGCAGCCTTTAAGGTGATTTTAGCCGTCTATTTAGGCAGTGCGGGGTATTACTTTATCTACGAACTGTGCGGTAAGCGCAAGCCCTGGTGGGTCTTAATGGGTAGCCTCGGCTTGGAAATGGTGATCTTGATCAGTCCCCTTTTACCCCTATTTATTTTTATCTTTCGAGATCTGTTACCGGGTCAGATACCACCAGGGGAAAACCGTTTTTTAGCTCAACTGGTGCGACATTTTTTTGGTTCGGGATTGATGGAAGAGTTGCTGAAGGTATTGCCGGTTTTTGTTGCCTATGGTCTTGGGCGGTGGTTGCGATCGCCCTGGCGGCAAAAAATTGGCGTATGGGAACCCTTGGATGGCATTCTCTTAGGATCAGCCGCGGCTTTGGGCTTTACCTGGATGGAAACCCTGGGGCAGTATGTGCCCAATATTGCCGGGGAAATGGGTGATTTAACAGGGCTACAGGTACTCATTCCCCGCGTGTTGGGGTCTTTAGCGGGTCACATGGCCTATACGGGGTACTTTGGCTATTGCATTGGTTTAAGTGTGCTTTATCCCCGGCAACGCTATCCTATTCTGCTGGTGGGTTGGGGTGTGGCCGCCCTTCTCCATGCCCTGTGGAATGCGTCATCCGTGAGCTTTGGCCCCTCAGGACTGGTCATTGTCGGGATTTTATCCTATGTATTTTTGACCGCTGCTATCCTAAAGGCTCGGCAGTTATCACCCACGCGATCGCAAAACTTTGCTACCCGATTTTATGGTTATCAACAACGTTAACGTTAAGGTGTAATGATGCAGGCAGCAGTGCTATACGGCAAAGAAGATGTCCGTTTGGAAACCTTGGCGGATCCAATCCCGGCAGCGGGTGAAATCGTTATACAGGTACAGGCCGCAACCACCTGTGGCACCGATCTAAAGGTTTGGCGGCGGGGTGGCCATGCACGAATGCTGACACCACCGATTCTGTTTGGTCACGAAGCAGCGGGCACGATCGTTGCCCTTGGCAAAGGGGTTGAAGGCTGGCAGATCGGCGATCGCGTCGTTGCCAATAATTCGGCTCCCTGTGGTCACTGTTTCTATTGCCAGCGTCAAGAATATTCCCTTTGCCCCAATTTAGAATTTAACAATGGCACCTTTGCCGAATACCTGAAAATTCCGGCATCCATCGTCACCCGCAACCTATTGCCTATTCCTGAGGATCTATCCTACGACCTTGCTTCCCTGACCGAACCCCTGGCCTGCGTTCTCCACGGCATTGCCCGATCGGGATTTCAACCGGAGCAGGTTCATACCTGGCCCAGTCCACCCCAGATTGTAGTCATTGGGGATGGGGCCATTGGCCTGATGTTTGTGGGGGTTTTAGCCCAACGGGGGGCGGAGGTGATTGTTTTTGGGGGGTCTGATCAACGCCTAGCGATCGCCCAAATCTATGGAGCTAAGGCCACCTTTAATCACCATACCTGTGGAGAGATGGCAGCCCTTGTCCGGGAACTCACCGATGGACGGGGGGCCGATGTAGTCATTGAAGCCACAGGCGTACCCACGGTCTGGGAGCGGGCGATCGCCTGTGGTCGCCCCGGTGCAACGATTAATCTGTTTGGTGGCTGTCCCCGCGATACCCAAATCAGGGTAAACACCGAACAACTCCACTACAATGAGCTAACTCTCAAAGGCGTGTTCCATAATACCCCCCAGTTTGTGCGCGAAAGCTTAGAATTTATTTCCAAGCGGATACTCCCCCTCGAACACCTGATTACGGGTATGGCCTCCCTAGGGGATATTGAATCGGTTTTACAAGCAATGAAAGCCCGCCAAGCCATTAAAGTTGCCCTCCACCCCTAGGAAACAGGGGAATTAGGGAACAAAATTGCCCCCTGTCGGTGTCAAAGATCACGATGGGTTCCTGATGTTGATCTTTCCCAAATAGAATTGCGATCCTCTACTATGGGGGTGAATGAATTGATGATTACTGTTTTGTGAGGATAGCCCCATGACACGCTGGTTAAGTGGCGTATTAGGTTTAACCATGGCAACCGCTGCCATTGTTGCCCCTAGCCCAGTCTCCGCCGCCATGAGTGGTGAACAAATTAATGAGGTGGCCCGGAATATTACGGTGCTGATTTCCGGCAAAGACTCCCATGGTTCCGGTTCGATTATTTCCCGCTCTGGATCCACCTACTACGTTCTAACTGCCAAGCATGTGGTGAGTGTCAAGGATGACTATCGTATTGTCACCATTGATCAAAAAGCCCACCCCATAGACTTCAGCAAAATTAAATTCTTGCCGGACAAGGATTTAGCTATCATTGAATTTACCAGTGATGAAAACTATAAAGTGGCTACCTTAGCAAACTCCGATCTAGCCAGTGAAGGAGCCCAAGTTTTTATTTCCGGATGGCCCCAACCCGGTGGCACGGGGCAGTTAATTCGTCAGTTTACCGATGGTCGTATTTCCGGTTTTCTGATTGAACCCATTGAAGGCTACAAAATGGTCTACACCAATGTGACCCGACGGGGGATGAGTGGTGGCCCAGTCCTAGATGCCGGGGGGCGTGTTGTTGGAGTCCACGGTCTCGGTGACACCGAAGATCCCCTCTCCCTAGAACGGCAAGGGTTAAGTCCCGAAGCGGCCACCAGTATTGCCAGTCTGATCAAGCCAGGCTTTAACTATGCCATCCCCATTAATACCTTTTTGACCAGTGCTCCCATGGCCGGCATATTTCTCTCCCTGGATGTAGACAACAGCCCCGTCAAAGCCACTGAAACCCCGGTGGTGGTGACTCAGCAAACTGACAGTCGCGATCGCATTGATAACCTCGATAATGTTTTAAGGAATATTGATACCGGAACTCGCATTATTCGTCGTTTTCTACCGTTTTAGCTCTCCCTGTGACCGATTGAATTTTGTCTTACGTCGTCGTCACGCCACGGATAACTGTTATGAAACCTAAGTTTTACTGGCAAACCCTTGCCTTACCCCTTGCCCTCTCTATCGTCAGTATGGGGGCGATCGCCGCCGCCTCTTGGGCTAACTATCGGCCCCCCGCCAACCTGGGTAAACCGGGAAATCGTGAAGGGGCGGCCACCCGTTTAGCTCGACCCATGCTTTTGCGCGAAAGCACCACAGGAGGCGGTAGTTGCTTTACCGATCCCAGTCAAAAACTTACCGCCTTGGTTCCCCAAGATAATAATGGCCTGAGTAGCAATTTGACCCCCAGCCTCTATGGATTTATTCCTGCCAATACGGGAGCGACCCTAGCCCTAGAGATCAAAGATGAAGCGGGTCAAATCCTCTATAAACAAAGCCGCACCGCCCCCACCCAAGCGGGTCTGATCGCCTGGGAACTTGATGCAATCAACCCCTCCCCCCTTCAGTATGGCCAAGACTATCGTTGGCAGTTTACCCTCACCTGTCTCAGTGGCACCGAGGCCATGACCACGGAAAGCTGGTTACGCCCCCAAGCCCTGAACCCACAGCAGGTCACTGAGATGAAGCAATCCCCGGATCAGGCCATGGCTTTTGCGGTGGCTGGGTACTGGTATGATGCCCTAGATCGTCTCGCCGAGGAACGTCAGGCCCAGCCTCAAAATGCGGACGTTACCCAAAAGTGGCAAAGTCTCCTACAGTCCCCCTCCGTGAAACTGCAAGGGATGGTCAATCAACCCCTGAATGCCTTCTAGCCTGGCGGCCTCCTGGGATAATTACAGGCTATAACGGTAGAAAATATGCCCAGCATTCTCCCCTTGTCTCCGATTCTTGCCGATGGCCTTGACGATAGTGCCTCAGATCGTCCTACATAGTAAAAGGTAAACCTGAGGAGCAATTTTTTTAATGGTGGAGGCAGTTGCGCCTGTAACGGTTCCCAAGGAGTTTTTGGGGCCGCCGGGGGACATCAACCCAACCCTTGTGATGTTTGTTCTTGCCCTGATTATTGCCCTAGTTTCAACCCTGGGCCATATTTATTGGCTTTGGCCAGGCTGGGGCACCTTTGGGGCTAATATGTTGGCCCTGCACCTGATGGGAACGGTGATTCACGATGCCTCCCACGGGGTTGCCCATCGAAATCGCTGGATGAATGCAGTATTGGGCCATGGCAGTGCTTTGATTCTGGGTTTTGTTTTTCCTGTATTTACCCGAGTGCATATGCAGCACCACGCCAATGTGAATGACCCGGAAAATGACCCGGATCATTTCGTCTCTAAGGGGGGCCCCCTTTGGTTGATTGCGCCACGTTTCTTCTACCACGAAATCTTTTTTTTCAAGCGGCGACTCTGGCGTAAGTTTGAGCTATGGGAATGGGCCATTAGTCGGCTGCTCTTAATCTTGATTGTCGTCACTGCCACCCATCAAGGCTATCTAGACTACGTGCTAAACTTTTGGTTTTTACCGGCCGGGGTGGTGGGTCTGATGCTCGGCCTCTTCTTTGACTATTTTCCCCATCGCCCCCACCAAGAGCGCGATCGCTGGCACAATGCCCGAGTCTACCCCAGTCCAGTCTTAAATTTATTGATTCTTGGACAAAATTATCACTTAATTCATCATTTATGGCCCACCATTCCCTGGTACAAGGTTCAACCCGCCTACTATAAGGTTAAACCCCTGCTAGATGCCAAAGGCTGCAAACAAACCCTAGGAATTTTAGAGCCGGGTAACCTACTCCCGTTTCTTTACGATGCGTTAATTGGTGTCCATTTCCATCCACGGACAAATGATCCGCTAGGTGATACGTCTTCCTCTACCTCTACCTCCGGTTTGGCGGAGCCTGTCGCCCTAGACGCTTCCCCCGATACTCACCCACCCACTAACGGGATATGACCCTCTGATCATGCCCCTCTGACCACATTTCCCCCAGATTTTGGCAAATACATCTTTTTGGTAAATAAATAATGACGCTGATTCCCGTAGCAGCTCCAGATTTTCGCTCCGGGTTTGTCGCCCTAGTGGGTCGGCCCAATGTGGGTAAATCCACCCTATTTAATCAATTGATTGGCCAAAAGGTTGCCATCACCTCCCCCGTTGTCCAAACCACTCGGAATCGACTGCGGGGAATTTTAACAACAGAGACAGCCCAGTTTATTTTTGTGGATACTCCGGGAATTCATAAACCGCACCACGCCCTAGGGCAAGTGTTGGTCAGTAATGCCAAGTTAGCGATTAATGCCGTGGATGTGGTGGTCTTAGTGGTGGATGGTTCCCAACCCGCTGGCGGGGGCGATCGCTACGTTGCCGACCTACTCAAGCAAACCCAAACCCCTGTTTTTTTAGGTCTTAATAAGGCCGATTTAATTGATGATGATGAAGCCCATGTCCGTCGCCTGGCAGAGAGCTACCAAGCCCTGGGAGATTGGCCATTACTTTTTTTCTCTGCCTTAATGGGGGAAGGCGTTCTACCTCTTCAGGAACAGATCCAAGCCCATCTTCCCCCCGGACCCTATTACTATCCGGCGGATGCCATTACGGATCAGCCAGAGCGATTCATTATGGCAGAGTTAATCCGAGAGCAGATTTTACATTTAACCCATGAGGAAGTTCCCCATTCCGTGGCCGTCACCATTGATCAGATACAGGAAGAAGAAAAATTAACCCGTGTCTTAGCCACCATCTGCGTAGAACGAAACTCCCAAAAAAGGATTGTCATTGGCAAGGGCGGTCAAATGTTGAAGGCCATTGGTAGTGAGGCCCGTCAGCAAATGCAGAAACTCATTAATGGCCACGTCTATTTGGAGTTATTTGTGAAAGTACGGCCCAAATGGCGACAGTCACGCCTGCGCTTAGCAGAATTTGGCTACCGCGTTGAAGCAGATTAGTTTTTTTGATCTATAAATAATATATAGCTATCGTCACCTAGGTTAGGACGGGGTGCAGGGGTGGAACCCCTGGCTGGGGGCGAGAGCCAACACACCCCCTTATCAGAAATATCCTAAGAGAAGAGGCAACAGCTATAAATAAAAATAAATGAATTAATTGACCGCTTCTTCGGCAAAGTAAGTCCTGACAATCTTGAGAATGCGTTGGCTTGCCTGGCCATCTCCAAAGGGATTAATGGCATTGGCCATGGCTTCATAGGCGAGGGGATCCCCTAATAAGGCTCCAGCTTCGGCCACAATGGTTGAGATTTCCGTTCCCACTAACTTGGCTGTTCCGGCGGCGATCGCCTCCGGCCGTTCTGTGGTATCCCGTAGGACTAAGACAGGTTTTCCGAGACTGGGGGCTTCTTCCTGGAGTCCACCGGAATCGGTCAAGAGTAAGTAACAGCCCTGAATGGCGGCCACAAGGGCCCGATAATCTAGGGGTTCGGTCAAAAAAACCCGCGGATGGTCTGCCAGGGCAGCTTGCAGGGGTTCCCGTACCGTTGGATTGCGGTGCAGCGGTAGGAGTAGGGCCGTATCTGGAAAGGCATCTAAAATTTGGCGGAAGCCTTGGCTAATCGTCCCTAGGGGTTCACCCCAATTTTCACGGCGATGTACCGTTGCCAAGAGAACGCGATACCCTTGCCAGTCCAAACCCGATACCTCACAGGTGGGTTGACCCGCTGCAACCTGCAAGAGGGCATCAATCACCGTATTGCCGGTGTGGTGAATGGCTCCCGTCACCGCAGAGCGTTGGAGATTTTCCACCGCTTGACGGGTGGGGGCAAAATGAAGTTGGGCCAATTGGGAAATAAGCCGACGGTTTGCTTCCTCAGGATAGGGATTAAACAGATCATCGGTACGGAGTCCCGCTTCCACATGGCCCACGGGAATATGTTGATAGAAGGCGGCGAGGGCGGCGGCAAAGGCGGTGGTGGTATCTCCCTGGACTAAAACCAATTGGGGCGCAAGGTCTTGATAGAGGGTTTCCAGGCCTTGAAGACTGCGGTAGGTAATATCAGTGAGGGTTTGCCGAGTTTGCATAATCCCTAAATCCCGATCGCCCCGTAAATGAAACAGAGCCATCACCTGCTCCACCATTTCCCGATGCTGCCCTGTGAGGACAACGGAGGTCTGAAAATCCGGAGACTGCTGAAAGGCCTGAATCACCGGAGCCAGTTTAATGGCTTCAGGGCGAGTCCCTAGGGTAATACAAACCTTGATCGGAGCCATAATCGGAGAATCAGCTATGCCGGAAAAAGATGGAAAGATTAGTCTGAAAAAGATTGGTCTGAATTAGTGTAACCGACGGTGTGGCTTTAGGGCCATGCTCCAAGACCATATTGGCCCATATTGATCTTAGACATGGGCTTTAGAACAGGCCTTAGATCAACCGGGTAGGAGCGGTAAAACAAGGGTGACAAAATAATAAATTAGGGGGGCGGTAAACACATAGCTATCGGCTCGATCTAGGATACCGCCATGGCCAGGGATTAATTGCCCCGAATCCTTAACTCCGGCATCCCGCTTCATCATCGACTCGGTGAGATCCCCCAGTAAACTGGCAATACCAATAATCAGGCCCAGGCTCATCCCGGCAATGGGCCAACTGGGCCAACCTAGGCTATGGGCACCGATCAAGGCCACGGTGAGGCTGCCTAGGACACCAAAAACAGCCCCTTCGACGGTTTTTTTGGGGCTAATATCCGATAGGCGGGTACGACCAATTAATTTCCCCATGGTGTAGGCACCAATATCTGCGGCCCAAATGCAACCGAAGGCCAAAAGGGTGATCCCTAGTCCCTGGGGAAGGTGCTGTAGCTGCCAGGTATCGGGCCAGTAGCCGCCAAGGGGAACATTCACCTCACTGACCGCACCTAAGCCCCGCAGACGTACCCAATAGCTGGGTAAATAGCCACCATAAAATAATCCCATAATGGATGTGGAAATATCGGCAATGGAGGCAAGTTTAGTTTGAAATAGCAGATAAAAACAAATACAGGTTCCGGCTATGGGAAAAATAGCATCGGCGAGGGGGGGCGCAAGGGTAGCCGTAATCAGCAAAATCTGGCTGAGGATGAGGGTTGTTTTGGTGGCGGGAAGACTACCTTTTGCCCGGGCCAGTTGGAAATATTCTAGTTGCCCCAGGTAAATTAAGGCACCTACCCCCAAGGTAAAGTACCATCCTCCAAGAAGCGTCATAGCTAGAGCGATCGCGATCGCAACCAGCCCACTAAGGATGCGTACCCAAGGCATGACCGTTTAGTTATCCATGGAAAATTGAAGTGTTCAAGATTAAGCCTAGCGAAAATCTGCCCTAATCACCATGACTCTTGCGATTAATGGATAAACGATTATAGACAAAGAGAAGGAGAGTATTTATACTAAAATTCTAAAAGTTTATCTTTCGACGAATAAGGAGGATCACATTTCTGAGCCGCTCTCCCTAACCCAAAGTCTACGAGGCACCCGTGAAGTTAGGGATACCTATCAAGTGTTTCGCCTCACGGGCTTGATTGATGCCTTCTCTGAGTCAGCGTTTCGTAAGATCCTGACCAAATATGTGAATGACGGGCCTCTGAATATTATTCTTGACTTATCTAAGATTGAGTTTATTGATAGTTCGGGTTTGGGTGTGTTAGTGCAACTCGCCAAAAAAGCCCAGGAAGGCCAGGGTCAATTACAAATTGTCACAAATGCCCGGGTCACCCAAACCGTTAAGTTAGTACGCCTAGAGAAATTTCTAAATTTACAACCTGATATGGCATCGGCGATCGCCCAGATAGCTCCCCCGGACACAGGCAAGAAGTAACTACCCTGGATTCAGTTAATGGAACCTCGTCCACAGTGTTTTGTTTTTCCATTACCTGTGGTAACTGATGCGATTAATCCCAGTCAGCTTTCGACGGCATCCCTAGCCTATTTTGGTGATGCGGTTTACGAGTTATTTATTCGCTTTATTTTTCTATCCCAACCCCAGCGAATTAATGATTATCATCAACAGGTGGTTGCCCATGTTCGGGCCGAAAGTCAGGCCCATTACTTAGACGTGCTGCGGGAACACTTTACCCGCCAGGAACTTGATATTTTTCGCCAGGGTCGAAATGCCGCTACCGCTGGACCACGGCGAGTTTCTGCAAAAATCTATCGCCAGGCTACGGGCCTAGAAACCCTGTTGGGCTACCTCTATCTGGGGAATCAGTCACGATTGCAGGATATTTTATTGATATTGCGGGATAAAATCATGGCGGATATTGAGGCATCCAAGATTGAGGCATCAAGGTGATAGCCGTTCGTTTAGAGCAACTCACTAAGACCTTTAGCGATTTGCAAAAAAAGAGCCAGGTCGCGGTTCTCCAGGATATTGATCTCGCCGTCGCCCCTGGGGAATTTTTAGTATTGGTCGGCCCCTCGGGCTGCGGGAAAAGTACGTTGTTGCGGCTCATTGCTGGTCTAGAGGCCCCGACGGCGGGTCATATTTGGGTGGGCGATCGCCGCGTCAATGATCTACCTCCCAAGGCCCGGGACATTGCCATGGTCTTTCAAAGCTATGCCCTCTATCCCCATCTGACGGTCTACGATAATTTAGCCTTTGGTTTACGCCGTAGTCCCCGCACCCTAGGGGTTAATCCTACCTCCCAAGCCAGGATTAATTTACCCTTGCCTATAGAGGCCAGCCTCAGTCGCCTCACTCGGATATTGCCTAAGCCCCTGCGCTATTCATCCCCTCGCGAACAACGGATTGATCAACGGATCCGGGCGATCGCCACCATGCTGCAAATTGAAGCCCTGTTAAATCGCTATCCCAAACAACTGTCTGGGGGACAAAAACAACGGGTTGCCCTGGGCCGGGCCATGGCGCGCAATCCCCAGGTTTTTTTGATGGATGAACCCCTCTCTAATTTGGATGCCAAGCTACGCACGGAAACCCGGGCCCAGATTGTCCAACTTCAGCGACAGTTAGGGGTGGCCACTATCTATGTCACCCACGACCAAACGGAAGCCATGACCATGGGCGATCGCATTGCGGTGTTGAACCAGGGCAAAATTCAACAGCTTGCTCCCCCGTTGGAACTCTATCAACGGCCGGCGAATCAGTTTGTGGCGGAGTTTATTGGCTCGCCTCCCATGAATTTTCTGCCGGTGCAAGTGACCTCAACGGGAGACATTCAGTGCGATCGCTGGCAATGGCCCCTACCCCAACCCTGGCAAAAAATATTAATGCCCTATCAAAATAAAACTGTTATTCTTGGTATTCGGGCGGAGCATCTCATGGTTCTCTCTCCGGAGCAGCAGCCAGGCCTGCCCGTCAGCGTTCAATTAGTCGAAAATTTAGGCCATGAAACCTCCCTGTCTGTGGGCTTAATGCTCCCATCCCAGGAAGGTAAAACCTGGCGGATTCGCTTAGACCCCAGCCATTTAGTGCAGGTGGGCGATCGCCTTGGTCTTGATCCCCAGCCCGATCAGCTTCATTTTTTTGATGCCGAGACCGGACAAAGCCTCCCTATAGGAACTTAATCTCCTAGCGAATTTGAATCGGCATGACTAGGTAGGTCATATCCATGCCCCCCAAGGGACTAATGATCGTGGGTCGCGTTTCGCTGGTGAGTTGAATTTGGATATCATTGGTGCTCATCACCTTCAGGCCATCTAGGAGATATTTAACATTAAAGGCAACCTCTAGGGACTCCCCAGAAATTTGTGCCGCCACATGCTCTTCCCCACTCCCCAGTTGGGGGGCCTCTGCCTCCAGCTTAAGTTGCTGTTGATCCGTATCAATGGAAATCTTAACCACATTATTTTTTTGGGCCGCCAACACCGCCACCCGCTCTAGGGCGGCAATGAATAACTGCCGTTCCAGGGTGACTTGACGGAGAAACTCCTTGGGAATTAATTTATGATATTCCGGGTAATTTCCCTCTAGGAGTCGGGTCGTCAAACGCCCTTCATTGGGAATATCAAAGATAATTTGGGTGGGGTCACAGCGGAGGAGTAGCTCCACATCCTGCTTGGCAATGAGTCGCTCTAGATCTCGCAGGGATTTGGCCGGAATCGTGATCGGGGGCGGGGATTGGGTAATGGGTTGGTTGGCTGTGGCAACGGCGAGGCGATGGCCATCGGTGGCTGCAAATTCGAGACTATCGGGCTGAAAACTCAGGTGTAATCCGGTGAGAACTTGTTTGGATTCGTCCGTACTAGAGGCAAACAAACTGCTTTGCAGCCCCTCCCGCAGGGTATTTGCCGTCAGCGTCAGGGGTTCCACCTCATCTAAGCTGGGCAGTGCTGGAAATTCCTCGGAACTAATGCCCTGCAATTGGTAAAATCCAGAGCCGTAATCCAAAATGACTCGCGTATCTTCGGCGGTAATTTCCACATCTTGGTTGGGTAGGCGGGACACCATCTCATTCAAGAGCTTGGCGGAAACCGTAATGGTTCCAGGTACCTTCACCGCGGCGGGGATCCAGACCTGCATCCCTAGACTTAGATCAAACACCGAAAGTCCAAGGCGATCGCCCTCGGCCTCTAGCAAAATATTCGCAAGAATGGGGTGAGATGGGTTCGTGGGAGCCACCCGACTGAGTAGGGAGAGTTTAAGATTAAGCGCATTTTGCGAACAGACAACTTTCATAGTGATGACTTGTGACCCCAAAGACCAAAACTGCCTTACCCATCCTACACTGGCTTTTTAACACACGTCCCCATGCTGATTAAATAGGCAAGCACCTGATCAGCGGTCATAAGTCGCTTGAGTACCACCTGGCCAATCCCCACTGCCGATCCCTGATTCTGGGGTAGATCATTCTTGGCCTGCTGGGCCCTATCCAGGGCTGGTTTGACCTCGACCATGAGTACAATGTCTTCCACTTGGTAGAGCCAGAGGGTTTCCTGACCATCCCAAATACTTAAAGATGTGCGGGCAATATCCGGCCGTCGCCGCCATACCTGATCATTCCAGATGCCTTCTGGTTCCCAAATCCGCCCAATTTCCCAGCCGTCAGCAAGGAAAAAGTATTTCATAGTAGCACCCCTCGGATAATGTTCAAACCTAGGAACTGGTCTGGTTTGGGGGGGAGGGATTCGCTGATTTTGTCACTAGCTCTTCTTCTTCCATGGAATTGAAGCAGGCTGCGGCAATTAACAAAAACGGTGTTCCCGGCACTAGGGGAAGAATAAAGCCAATCACCCCAATTACGCCAAAAAAGAGACCAAAAATTAGCCGCGCTGAGTTCCGAATTTGTTTGGACACCGTTAACCCACCTAAAATAAAGAATGATTTCAGACTTTATTCTAGGGGGTTCAGGGGGGCGATCGCCGCAGATAATTTTTCTAGCTTCTAGGGCATTGCCTGAATAATTAGGACATTGCCTGAATAATATAGTCAAAATAAGGGGCGGTTGCGGCGGCATCCTCTTCACTGAGTAGGGCTAGGGAAGCCGCTTTCAGGCAGCGAATTGATTCAGCCATCCCCGCCATGGGAACCCCTAGGGAGTTATACATTTCCCGCGCCCCAATCAGGCCAATTTTTTCAATGGGTCCCTTATCGCCAGATAGGACACCGTAGGTGATCAGACGCATATACCAGCCGTAGTCCCGCAGACATAGGGCCCGTTGCTTCTGTCCGTAGGCATTGCCCCCAGGAGAGATAAAGTCAGGTCGCTTTTGCCACAGTTGCTTACTGGCCTGATCCACAATTCGTTTTTCATTTTCCGATAACGTGGTAGCAATGCGAAGCCGCTGTTCCCCGGTTTCAAAAAAGTCACTTAACGTTTTTAATTCGCCAGTGGTGGGGTAGCGCAACTCATCATCCGCGTTAAGAAGAACCTGACTTATGACACTCATATTGCTAACACCGCTTAATACATTTCTTATTTTAGTCGAGAGGGGTACCTTGCCAAACCTAGATAGCCAAACTAGGTCTTTGGGTTCCGGGGCGATCTCCGGACAAAAATTAGCACTCTGGCAACGAGAGTATTAAAATAGGCGATGAACCTCTATATCTAAATCATGCTGAGGACAGCAGCCCCATGGCAAAACAGGTCATTTTTCATGAAGAATCTCGCCGCTCTCTGGAACGGGGAATTAATGCGTTAGCCGATGCTATTAAGATCACCATTGGGCCGAAAGGGCGCAATGTCGTTTTAGAGAAGCAGTACGGTGCCCCCCAAATTATTAACGACGGGGTAACGATCGCCAAAGAAATCGAACTCGAAGATGCCCTAGAAAATACCGGTGCCCAACTGATGCGGGAAGTGGCATCCAAAACCAATGATGTGGTGGGTGATGGCACGACAACCGCCACCATTTTGGCCCAATCCCTGATCCGGGAAGGTCTACGGAATGTGGCCGCCGGATCCAATCCCGTTGCTCTCCGGCGGGGTATTGATAAGGCGATCGCAGCGATCGTGAAAGAGATTGCCAATGTCGCCAAGCCCGTTGAAGGTTCCATGATTGCCCAAGTGGCCACCGTCTCCTCCGGGAATGATGAGGAAGTCGGGGCAATGATTGCTAAGGCCATGGACAAGGTGGGCAAGGATGGCGTAATCACCGTAGAAGAGTCCAAGTCCCTGAGTACGGAAATGGACATTGTCGAGGGGATGCAGTTTGATCGCGGCTACATTTCCCCCTATTTTGTCACCGATGCGGAACGGATGTTGGCGGAATTTAATGAGGCCTATCTGCTGATTGCCGATAAAAAAATTAGCAGTATCCAGGATCTGATTCCCACCCTAGAGCAGGTGGCCCGCAGTGGTCGTCCTCTGGTGATTATTGCCGAGGATTTGGAAGGCGAGGCCCTGGCAACCCTGGTCGTGAATAAACTTCGAGGGGTCTTAAATGCTGTTGCGGTGAAGGCTCCAGCCTTTGGCGATCGCCGCAAAGCCATGCTCCAAGACATTGCGATTTTGACCGGTGGCCAAGTCATTTCTGAGGAAATCGGCCTCAGCCTTAATGACGTGGAGCTAACCATGCTAGGGGAAGCCACCAAAGTCACCATTAGCAAGGATACGACTACCATCCTCTCCGATAACAGCAATCAAGGGGATGTGGCTAAGCGCGTGGAGCAATTGCGGCAGCAACTAGAGGCTACGGACTCTGACTACGACAAGGAAAAAATCCAGGAGCGGATCGCCAAACTAGCCGGAGGCGTGGCCGTGATCAAAGTGGGGGCAGCCACGGAAACCGAACTCAAGGATCGGAAACTGCGGATTGAAGATGCCCTCAATGCCACCAAAGCTGCGGTGGCGGAAGGCATTGTCCCAGGGGGTGGAGTTACCCTACTACATCTGACCAGTACCGTGGAAAAACTCATGCCTAGTTTGCCAACGGAAGAACAACTCGGGGCAAAAATCGTCATAAAAGCCCTAGAAGCTCCCTTAGCGCAAATTGCCGCCAATGCCGGTGCTGAAGGCTCCGTGGTTGTAGAAAACGTGCGATCGGCTAATTTCAGCATGGGCTACAATGCCACCACGGGTCAGTACGAAGATCTGATTGCCGCCGGGATCATCGATCCAGCTAAGGTGGTGCGTTCGGCCCTGCAAAATGCGGGTTCCATTGCCGGATTGGTTCTGACCACCGAAGCCCTAGTGGTTGAAATTCCTGAACCGGAATCCTCCCCTCCTGGTGGTGGTGCCGGCATGGGTGGTATGGGCGGCATGGGAGGTATGGGTGGAATGGGCGGCATGGGGATGATGTAACCCCTGACTCTTATTTATACAATGATTTTGAAACCCTTGCTAGGTAGGTTGAATGAGCCTCTTCGCAAGGGTTTTACAGTATCTAGGCAAAAAACAATGGGTCTTAATCTGTCCTAATATGGCTTAATACACCGTTTTATTTAGGCTGAATTTTAGGCTAATGGAAATTTCTAGTCGCATTAACCAAGCCAACGGCCGCCTAAAATTGGGCAAAATTAGGCTAAAAATCGAGAAAGCGGGCCATCGGCTTTGTTTAAGGGGCACGTTACCGCCTAAACCAGGTTCAACTCAGACCAAAAATCATCAGCAACGACTCTACTTAGGACTGCCGGCAAACCCCAATGGCATTAGTGAAGCTGAAAAGCTGGCCCGAAAGATCAGTGCATTACTGGACTGCAAAGAATTTGACTGGCAGGACTGGCTGAAACCGGATCAGCAAGACAGTAACACCGTGGGGTACTGGATAGAGCGACTAGAAACTGACTACTTCACTACCAAGGCTAGAACACTAACCACCCAAAAAACGTTTAACCACGACTACAAAGAACGACTGCTTAAACTGTCCCAGGATGCAGTATTGACCTCAGACTTACTCAAAAGCCATGCCCTCAAGATTCCTCCAGATAGCCACGCCAGATTGAAGTTTTGCATGGCCGCCACTGCCTTAGCCAAGGTTGCAGGCCTGGATGTTGACCTGAAGGCCTACCGGGGCAATTACTCAGCAGCCAAGGTTAAGCACCGAGATGTGCCAGACGATGACTTGATCCAGCGAGTTTTTTTCCAGATCACAAATCCCCAATGGCGATGGGTCTATGCAGTTATTGCAACGTATGGACTCAGGCCCCATGAAGCATTTAGGCTCATTGAGTTTCTAGGGGTGATCGCCCAGGTGGGGGGAAACACCAAAACAGGCTATCGAAAGGTTTGGCCATGTTATCCAGAATGGTTTGATCTATTTGATTGTGGCAACGTAAACCCGCCAGCGGTGAATCTGGAACGGGAAAACTCGGTGATTGGAGCCAGTGTAAGTCGCTGGTTTGCTCGGGCCGGTATTCCCTTCTTGCCCTACGATTTACGCCACGCCTGGGCAATTCGCACCTTGGAATTTGGGCTAGACATCACCTTGGCTGCTCAACAAATGGGCCACTCAGTACAGATCCACTCAACCACCTATCACCAATGGATTAGCGATCGCACTCATCAGAGAGCTTACGAAACACTCATGCTTAGACCAGATAGGCCCAGGCCACCCCACGCCTAATGGATCTGAGAAAAGTAGGCCAAGAGATTTTTAAGCTGCCAGCGGTAACAGGCTCGTTTCGCCTGGCTGCCACTGATATTGATCCAATGATGACCAGGGCGCAAGTCTGGGAGTAGGGATAGGAGTTTTTTAGGCTGCACACCCAAATACTTAGCAGCCACCCCCGTTGATACCCATTCACTGCTATTCCGGGCTGACCGTTTCTTAGGCATTGATCGCCCCCTCCCACAATGCTAAATCTTCAGACTTGACAAATAAACAATGAATATCAGAATTCACCACTGGCACAATTTTGATCCACGTCTGACCCACTTCAGCAACCTTGAAAAACTCCCGCAACAGATTAAAGGTGGCACGGGGTAAGAAATCCTGAGAGATTGTTCTCTTGCAACCCTTGGGCCGTAAGGCATAGGGGATATTTCGAGTCTGTATTTTAGCCGATGCCGTCAGCAAAACTGTATCACCAGGCGAAAAACTTTTTTCAATTTGGGGGTTTTTTACTGTTACACTGTTACACTTTCCCGCTAAATCAGACAGAGAGCGGGTTTCGGCTGTAACAGTAGGTGTAACAGTAGTTTGAACATCATTTTTACCCAAACCCTGTAAATCTTGCTGGGTCTGGGTTTCAGGGTGTAACACTTGATGTAACAGTAATTTCTTGGGGGCCGTAGGTGCAGCGGGGCCGTTTTGATCTTGACCACAGTTTAGCATCTGCGAATCTGTAACAGTAGTGCGATTTACTGTTACATCTACTGTTACACCCTGTAAATCAGTCATAGTGGGGGGTTGGGGGTTTCCAGATTTATCTTGATTTTTTACTGTTACATCTACTGTTACACCCTCAACACTAGGCGGGGTAAGGGGTTCGGCGTTTGTGTAACAGTAATCCTCCAAATTCTCGGCAAACTCAGAATTTTTGATCCAAATCCGTTTCACCGTTCCCCCCAACCGTTTTAGTTTTTGGATGTAGCCTAATCGCTTCAGGATTTGATTTACCCGGTGCTGGGCCCGGCGATCCTGCAACGCCAGGTCAATGTTGAGGCAGTCTTGCAAAATTTCGGTGGTGGTGACTCCCTCTCTGGTTGCCAGGAAAGTGATAATTGCTTCATCCCACACATCATCTGCTACAAAATCTTCGCGGCTGTCGTTGGCTAGGGCTTCCTGTTCGGGGGTGAGATACCAAATTTCCCCCGATCGGTACAGTTGAACCGCTGCTGACCAAATCTGATCCCGCTCACTGGCTAACATCTGTACATCAATGCGTTTTTTCACCGGAATCACCCAGTAACGCCGATTGCCGGTTGAATCCTTGAGGATGTCGGTTTCGTTAGTGGTTCCCACGATCACCGATCTCCGGGGCATTCGTTCAACGGCCCGACCATAGGGCCGCCGCAGGGAATCACTGGGACAGGTGAGAAAGGCTTTTACTGCTGAGACCTCACGCCGCTTAAAGACGGTTTCCAGTTCTGCCCACTCAACAAACCAAACACGGTGCAACTTCAGGATTTCGTCTTTGTCCCCCATGCTGCCCATGGAATCATCAAACCAGTCAGCACTAGCAAGGGTTCGGAAGAATGTGGATTTGTAATAGGCTTGGGGGCCGCTCAGGAATAGGACGTTATCAACTTTCACGCCGGGGCGATAAATGCGGGCTACTGCGGCGATCAAAAACTTCTTCACCATAATTTGATAAATTTCATCCGTCGCACCGAAGTATTTAGTCGCTAAATCATCCAAAATGCTGGGATTTACCGATAGTTTGGCGACTTCATCTAAATATTCCATTACCGGGTTGTATTGATTTGCTGTGCCAATCATGGCGGCGATCGCCTCCAGGTCAGTTAGGGGGATTTCCAGATTCTTGGTTTCTGCGAGGATCAACCGAAGTTGTGTGACATCGCAGGGTTCACCGTCTAGCTCTAGTTCATTGGTCAGGGTGTTGAGTCTGATCCGCTTTCCCAGGATGGTTTTGCACTTTTTCAGCCGGAGGGCAAGTTTGCAAGGGTCATCAAACTGTTCATCAATAATGTCTGCGTCTGGATCGTCTGGATTTTGGGACTGGGTGTAAGCTTGCCGGATCGCCGCTTCTATCTCTTGCCTGGCAATGTCCCCCAGGTCGTAATTAAATTCAGGCTCATCCTCGGTCAGCTTGTTTTCCTGTAACTGATTCCAATAGTCGGTGATGTCTCCCTTGTCTGGCATATCGGGCCAAACCTCTAGGGGGTTGATTACCAGGGTTGGCACGACAAAATTACAGGCTGTCCGTAGTTTTTCTGCTGCTGCTGCTCCTGGGCAATCGTGATCTGGCCAGATCACAAATAGGCTGGGTTTGATTTCGAGTTCTGCTAACCAATCGCGCACCTGGGCGATAGCAGTCCCTTCTCCGCCAGGGTTTGTGATCGCTGTTAGTCCCATTGCTGTGGCTGTATCTACGGCCTGTTCCCCTGCAACCCAGAACAGAACGTTTTGCCCTTGATAGATTTGATCCTCTGCTACGCACTGATTGTATAGGGGCCACGGTTTGACCCCTTTGCCCTCTACCCACCACGGTTTAACCCCGTCTTCCCGCCAGGTGTCGAGCATTTCTGCCAGATGCCAGGGGCGGATTTCTTTAGTTTTGCCATCATAGGCGGCCCGGCGATCGCTCCATTGCTTCCGAACGACCTTCAGACTGGGAACCACGTCCCCAGGTAAGAAGTAGGGATATTCGATAACACACTCTACCTCTCCTTTAGCATCGGTTTGTAGGTCTTGCCAAGCCGGTAGATCCATTGAGTTATCTGGATGAATGTCCAGGGGCAAAATGTCAGACAGGTTGATCCGGGGATGCCGGGGCCCGATTTTGCCAAAGATTGATCGCCCGTCTTTTGCCACTCCAGTTTTTTTGTACCCCTCCGGGGGATGGGTGATCCGACCACAGATAAAGGCATCTTCTGATAGGTGATAACACCAGTCTGTTTTGCCACACCCTGGACAGGGTAAGGCTTTTGATACTTGAGTCCCCATTTGTTAACTCCAATAAACCATTCTTTAACTCCAATAAATAAAAGGGGGATTCGCACCCCCCAAGTTCCCTAGAGCGCAGCGCAATAGGCGCAATTGTCTAGGGGATATGCCTAGAGCCTTAGCAGTGTCTCTAGTCTGTTTCCACATTGCTCTAAAAATCTTGCTCTAGAAAGTCAAACAAATCATCAACTTGTCTGGCAATTGCCTTTAATGCTTCTAAGCGGAATCGGCCCACTTTAGTTTCTCTGATTAGATAAGCCGCTAAAAATAGAATTAAGGCAAATTCACGCTTGCTTAACCCTTCATAACGATCTTCAAGCCTTGCTTCACATGGAAAAGCTGGTTCATGTCTGGTCATTTTTGATAACCTCCAGGGCTTGGGGGAGCATCATGGCAATTTCGGGGCGGCGGCGGCGTGAATATCGCTGTAGAAAGGCGTTACGGTATGTTTGACTATCCCGCAGTCGTTTACAAAATCGGGGATAATCAATGCCATCGGTATCAGCTACTTTCTTGATGTTTCTGACAAGAAGTAAAACCTCTTTGTCTAGTATTTCTTCCATTGGGTACTCCAAATTTAGGTACAAAAAAACAAGCCCCTCAAGGGAGAAGCCTGCTTGATCACGTCATGCAGGCTTGCCACTAGCGAGGGTCTCAGACTCCTTTAGATAAGCTTCTAGTGCTTCTGTAAATATTTGCCAGTTCGGTTTTCCGGTTTCAATGCTGAGAATCCGCACCCTATTGGCCAGGCCGCGATCCAGGTTTACAACCATTCGGGAAGTGTTTTGCATGTTGGACATATGTAATAAACGCTGAACATCACTTTAATGCAAGCCGTACAAAAGTGCAAGCAGTACAACAGTGCAAGCCATACAACAGTACAGCCTATACAGGTGTACTTGCCGTACATTGGTATATATGTGTTGGGATATTTCTATGAACCTCGAAGCTAAGCAGCGGCTTGGGATTTTAGTTAGAAAAACACGATCTGACAGGAGTTTGCGGGAATTCGCCCGCTTGGTTGGAGTTGCTCCTACCACTATCCAAGGCTGGGAAAATGGGGACTATATTCCTGAGATTGATAATCTGGCCAAGATTGCTGCGTTGGCTGGGTTAACCCTAGAAGAATTGATCGCTTACGTGGAAAACAGGGAAGTTATAGAGCCAAAAGCAGTAGATCGTATTGTTCATCAGATTCGCAAGTTACCCATCTCTGAAGTGGCAATTATTGTTAAAGTTGGTGCTGACCGTTTAGCTTCTGTGGCATTAGGGAGTTAATTATGGAACCTGAAAAAATAGCTGATGATGCCGTTCTGAAATTTGATTACAACAGCGATTGGATCCCCTCCTCTCTGTTTACCTTTAAGGATTGGGAAGATTTCTTATCTGAAGAAAAAGGTGCAAGACATTTTTATGATCAGGGTGGAGCAAGATGCCAGATACTCACCCCAGGAAATAAGTGGCGACGTGGCCGAGTCAAACTGACATTTGAATTTATCCCAGATGAACCGGACGATGGGCTAAATTAGCTTCTTTTTAACGGGCCAGGTTAGACATTAGCCGATCTCTGACTTGTTTTAACGACTTAATCGGCTGCCCATATCGCCCCCTACCACTGGCCGCCGGTAATGATGCCCATTCATAGGAAAGCCGATCTAATGCCGGCCCTATCATTAATTGATCGCAAAATTCCAGGGCTTTACGTTTCTTGTCAATGAGCCATAGGGCCGCTTGTGTTTGACTTGCCGGGGAAAAATCGGGGAGATTAAGGGCGTGTTTGCATTCATCCCATGTAGTGCTAAGAAATTGGTAACGCCCGGCCGCATCGCTGGCTAGATCGCCCGATCGTTGGATCTGCCGGGGATGATCTGAGAAATCAGAAAACAGCCTATAAGTGAACATCGTTCTATAGCCGTCTGGCCCGTCTGTGCCTTCACACCATGCAATTAGATCCAACCAGGCCCGGCGGTTGCAAGTAATGGTGTAGGTAGCCTGACCCTTGGGGATAGGCTGATCATGGGAACACAGCAAAAATTCAGGCCGGGCCTGGGCCCGTAGCCAACCTAAGACGCGCTCTAAGTCCTTGGAAACCGGGGTAACAATGCAACCGGCCGAACCCCTACCCCTTGGGGCGTGATAGTTGGCATCAAGATGTATTCCAAAGGCTGATCGCCCGTGGGTTTGCGTGCCCGGCATGGGCAGTAAGTCTATCCAGTACCGCCCGATCGCCGGCCCCCAACTGCTACCAGCATCTTCAATCGGGCCAATTTTCCACTTACCCGGCGGTAGGGGCCGCAAGCTACCAGGAAAATCTCCAGCCCCTGTATTTAGTGCCTGTGCCCCAACCGCTCCACTATATGCATTGATTTGATCCACTGGGCGATCGCCGTTCATCAGGGATAGATGCCAGCGGATCAGGCCGTTGTCAGTGATCGCTGTGGGTTGAAAACGTAGGCTAATCATAGTTCTCGTTTCTGACGTGGCAAGCGGTAGATGTTGAATTAGTAGGCTCTAGGTGTGACTGAACCAGAGACTTAGTTAGGGGATTGTTGATCCCTAGGGAAACAGCCATTAGGAGCATGATTAGGTGGTAATGCTGCCTATCGGTATGTTCAAGATGGGTTATTTTGCTTTGTAGTGAGAGGATCAAGGAATTTAGCTCATTAATTTTCACCGTGAGCATTTCACAAAATCCGGGTTTACTCTCCATAATCGGCTATCTCCAATTCGCTATCCCTTAGAATTTCCTCATAAAGCTCTTTATCTTCATCCGGTGTATCAGGATCATCAATCAGGGAACTGGCTAAAACTAGCTCATTGTCAAAGTAGAGAATCTCGCCTTGGTTATTCCTATCTTTGATTAGGTCATCATCAGTATTTTCTACAAAATCGAATAAATAGGCATTGTGATCTATTTCTTGGGCCTCTACCACAATGTCAGCAAACTTGGTTTGGCGATTCAGGATTTTAGACGGATCACCCTTTGCCAACCAATCAAACAATCTACTGGTAAATTCCATTGCTGATCCTAAGTAGTGATTAAATCCAGCCTTACGTTAGCCGTTTGGGTAGCCAGCTTAAAGGCACTCCGAGCATAGATACTGAGTCGCAGCTTTAGTATGCCGGGTGACTCAGGCCGTTTAATGAGGATCGGGTTAGCGGTAAACCAGAAACGCCTAAATAGAACTGCATCAAGAGATAGATACTCAATCGACATTAATAAATGCCTTGGAGTGGCTGAGAACTTGATAAAGCTAGAAGGGCCCGGATCAACTATTACGGGTGAACCGGGCGATCTAACTGTCCTAAATAGGACGGCCATCCATCTAAATCTCGTTAACTGGCTTGGCCGTATCGGCGTTATCGTTGACGGGTGCGGCCGCGCCGATTTTAACCGATTGAGCCTTGCTTGCAAACGCTGTTCTAGTGGCCCGGGCCAGAATGAATGTTTTGCCAAACGCTCTAAAGGCTCCAGTTTCAGAGAATCGGCATAGATTCATCACATGACGGGCGACCGATAGCTGACGGGGCACTCCAATCCTTGACCATCGGGCATCGCGGGGCGATAGCTTGGCCTCTAGCAGGTTGGCATAATCCCGCGTACCCACTGTCCGAACCCACTTACTAAAATGGGTTTGCGGCTTTGGAACCCAGAGATAGGGATAGGGATCGGGAAGTTTGCGGCCGGTGTTGGGGTTGATCAGTGGTTCTGCTGATCGCTTGCCTCTGGTAGTCTTCCGGGATGCCAGCGATCGCATGATGATCGCCCGGGCCGGCCGCAGTTGTTGTTTCCGCAGCTTGATCCGATCAGCGGTTCCCTTGAGCATCTGCCCATATACCCCAACAGTGGTTAACTGCCGGGATGTTCCAGAGCGGGCCCGGGGCTTCATTAATCGGTAGGCTCCCCATTGAACCGTTAACCGTGTGAATTGTGGCTTAGCCATGGTTACTTACCTCCTATAGGTTGATTAAAACCCTAAGAGAGATAGGGGGAAGCGGTGATACTGATAGCGGCCCCAGCACCATTAAGGGTTACTGGCAGGGTAACGGATAGGGTAGCGGTTAGAGCTTCAAAGTCTACAGCGATCGTCGCATTGTTGGGCCGGTCAGCTTCAGGGATCGCCAGTTCAAGGCTTTGTAGTTCCCGGATGCACTCTAGAGCTTGACCTTCAAGGCTGGTTGCTGAAGTGGTAATAGCAGCGGCCATAGTTAAATCCTATTAACTAGATGTTGCCGCAACAATACATTAGCATTGCCTACGTCTCGTTCTGCCGTAATTAACTCACCGGAACCTATACGTTCCTGTGGGTTTCTCACGGGACTTTCACCCTAAAATTTTGATCAGAATGTTTTAAGGATCATCCTCGCTATCCCTATATTTTAGGTAGGACGTTCTTACCCCTTCCAGTTTCCCTTCGCGGCTTAAAAAGAATAGGGTTAACTCTTGGATCGTTGAGGATTTATTTCTCAGGCTTTGCTCCATTAAAAGATGGATGTCTCTATTTTCTTTTAAGACATTTATTATAGTTGTGGACTTCATATCAACCTACTAGACCGTTACCCGGTCAAAGTAGAATTTAGCCTCAATGCTGCCCTTCTTATCATTTATCTGACCCTTGTAAGGGACTACCCTAACTGTGGTTTTGCCTTCTACTTTGTAATAGGTCATTATTGCAGTTTTTAATATATTTTTGTTGATGTGATTCTTTACAAAGTTCCATACTTTATCGGCTTCCGCGTTAGAGAAAGCATTAATTATGCACTTGCTGTTATCCGCAAACTTGACCATAAGGGTATAGTTACCCTTGGTAAATGATGGGAAGGATAGCCGCCTAGTATCAAAGGCTTTCTTTTCCCAATGGGGAATGGTCAGGCTGTAGTAACCCTTGGGTGATTTATAGATAACTTGAAGTTGTTTAACGGTCTTGAATGTGTGTTGCCAGCGGTCAGGGATAACTAGCGGGTCATTCAAGTTACCACTGGCTTTAATCAAGACATAGAACAGCCAAAACCTAAGGACTAGCTTTATAGCTGAATCCGTACTATCTACCATTAACGCTATTTTCAAAAATTTGTATTTTCTTGATGGGTTTCTATTTTGCTTAAAATACTTAATCACAGCTATATTGTGGAGTAATTTTAGAATCCTCCTAAGATACCGCCATGATTTAGTTTTGCTTACCGCTTCATTAGCCATAGTTAGCCATTCTCTAGATCGTCAGTCTCATTAATTATTTCTAGCCGTTCATTTTCTTGGATCACTTTATCGTATGTTTCCTTAGCAGCTTTATTTAAGCCGTCTACTTCTTTAATAAACTCTTTTCTATAGTCATTTAACCTACCTACTTCATCCTTGACCGTGTTAATATCTGCCAGAATCGCATTTAATGAATTGAGATGATAATAGGCATTGTTTAATTTCATCTCTATTTGTTCATAGAACTTAGTTTCCTTGGGCCTTGGATCATAGGCATCTTCAGGTAATACCCCATGCTCAATCAGGGCGTTAGCCACTTCATTGTTACTATCTGCCATGTAGGTTAAAAGATTGCTGATTGAGTAGTAAATAGAGATCACGCTGTTTCTAACGTTTCTGGCAACCATGATCACCCTGTTTAGTTGATGCCACGTTTCTAACGTACCCTCCCAGACTTCTTCCCCTAGAATCGTTTTCATCATTGCCGTTGTGGTTTGGCTCAATATTTGTCCAACTGATACGGTATTTCCATTCTCATCCTGTGGTTGCCAGCCTGGGATTCTTAGGGCGTTGTCTACGATCATCGTTAGGCTATAGCCGATATTTTTAGAGAGCATTGCAGCATTGTGCAAACTTGTGGCGAAGGTCATCCAGTTAATCACGCGATCAAAACGTAGGGTAACGCTAATTTTTTTGATAAATTCCGAGGCCTTCTTTAATCCCGTCATGATCGCGCTACCTTGACGGTTGCTTGTCATGGTCACGTCTACGGCATTATGAGCCATCCGGGTAAATTCTTGGCCGCCGGGGCTAACATCTGTGACCGCTTGGGGGAATTTATGGAGGCCCGATCTAAAAGCTGCCCATCCTCCGATCGCGGTGATCATGCCTACGATCCCTATTACTTGGATCTGATTAACATTTTGATCATCTGGGGCCATCTGTTCGATAGCTGCCTTTGTCTGATTTTCAGGATGAACGACAGCTATATGATCCTCATTGAAAATCGTGCCGCCGCCTAGTAATTCGTAGGTTTTCCGGGAATAATCGCCCGGTTCAATTAATGCCCATTGTGCCGTTTGGTTGAATTGCTGAATTGTGCCTTGGGGAACTGACCCGGCGGCCACTTGAAATTGATGGCTTTGTAGCTGCCGATTACCGCTAGAGCCTGTAACGTAGGGTAACTGAACATTTTCTAAAATTTGTTGGGGTTGCTGTTGGGTTTCAGGGTCTTCTTTATTCAAGGCCTCCAGAATTTTGTTTAGGAGGGTCATTATTAAACCGTAGGGGCCTAGCTCAAACCTACACGCGCTTGCTGAGTTTGTTGGATTTTCCGGGCCGGGGGTGAATTGATAATTTGGGTTGGGGCTAGGGTTGGGGTTATCTTGGCCTTGCGGGTTGGGGTCAGTGGTAGACGTGACCCCTTCGCCCGGTACGGGGCTAGTTATTGGTAATGGTTGGGGTTGGGGGGATGGTTGCCGGGATGTGCCAGAATTTTCAGCGGCCGCCGGGATGGGGTCAGGATTGCTAGGGGTGACAGTTTCAACCGGCGGATCACCTAATGGCTGATCGGGATTAAACGGATTGGGGCTGGCCGGGCTATGGGGTGAATGGGTCGTGTTGGGGTTGTATTCCGGTGGATTGTTGGGGTACGCCGGATCATGGGGCCTTTCTGGGTTAGGGGAGGATGGCCAGGCCGGCGGGTTTGCATCGCCTGGAATTGGTACGGGCCGATTATTGGGGCCGGCCGGCGGTACGGGATTATTAGGGTTGGCCGCCGGTGCTTCTGGCCGGCGGCCGGGTTTGGGGACTGGCCGGGGTAGCTCCAGGAGATGGCCTAGGGGTTGGGGGTTTGGGGCGTGTTGGGATGGGTGTACCATCGCTAACCCGCTGTAAAGAGAAGTTGTAATTACTAAATCTGACATTAGACGTATATCCGCTGGATGGAAAAACTTCCGATCCATTACCAGATGCTCCAACGGGTTTGATAAACAATCGTTGTCGCTCACTATCACCGCTTTGGCCATTGCTGTAGATGGCAATGGTGAACGGGCCGGTTACTGTGCCTAATTCATAATCAGTAAAAGATTGATTGCTATAGCTACACCAATAGGGACAAGTGGCCCGCCTAAGACTTCCCGTAAACCTGATCCTAACCACAGTGCCAGGGCTAACTGGATAGTCCCACACCGGCCCCTTCCATGCTGGATTGCTAGGCATGGGGGAATCATAGGGAGTTTCATACCCGGCCGGTGTGCCACCGCCTGGAGGGGGTAGCCATGGGTACGGGTAGAAGGTAGGCAATCCAAATGGTTCCCTGATCTTGGCCGCGATCGCTTCTTGGGCCCCCAAAGCGGCGGCCACCCCATCCCTTGCTTGACCTGGAACCTTGGGTAATCTATCGGCAAGATCAACCGCCGTTAAGCCGGCCCCTAGTATGGGAACGGCTTTACCTCCTAATCCGCTTGGAACTCTAGGCCTAGGAATTTTAGGGAATTTTGGCTTAGGTACTAGCGGCCGGGTTTGGGGCGTAGGGTTGGGATGGGGGGCCGGTGGCTGGCCCGGGCCATTACCCAAGTCAACTAGGGGGCGTGTTGCGGCCTCTTGGATCTGTTGCTGCCTTAGGGCCTCTTTGTACGCTTCGGCCGCTGGAACTAGATGGGGGGGAATCAATTACCCTTACCTAGTTTGATGTGTAGGTAGTAGGTAATGCTGTGGCTGACAGTTCCCCTACCCCATTACTCCAGATTTTTCCCTGACCGCGCCAACCAGCAACCAAGGGGAGATATAGGACGATCGCTAAACGTTCTGGGTTGGTTGATTGATTTTCAAAAAACACGCTTTGCACGTTTGCCGCCCGCGCCGCTTGACCTGGGGCCACTACGATTGTGGCCGATGGGTTGACCTCAGCTAGGGCCGATGCTGCCCAAGCGGCAAGTTCTTCCAGGGTATTTACATTTGATGGAATATTTGCGGTGGTAAAAGCGGTCATGAAAAAACCTCAGAAATATAATGGGATGGGGTTTGAATTTAGGCTGTAATTTAGGCTAAATTGGACTGACAAGCCCTAGATAAGCCTGTAGGTAGGTTTGACACGGATTGGGCATGGGGATGATGTAGCCCTCGTCCTTTAACCACTTCTGTACTTTAGGCTTGGCTACCGTTACCCAGAAAATGTCTACAATTCAGACAGGTTAGACAGGGGTAATGATGGGTCAAGCCTATTTTATTTATTTCTGGTAGCTTTACGACTTTCTGGCTAGGGGTAGTATTTTGGCAGACACGATTCAACAGGGCGACATTCAACAGGAAGTAGAACGGCGGCGTAATTTTGCCATTATTTCCCACCCCGATGCGGGGAAAACAACCCTAACGGAAAAACTCCTCCTCTACGGTGGGGCTATCCACGAAGCAGGGGCCGTTAAGGCGCGCCGAGCCCAACGCCATGCCACCTCTGACTGGATGGAGATGGAACAGCAACGGGGGATTTCCATTACCTCGACGGTGTTGCAATTTAATTATTTGGGGTATCAGATTAATCTCCTGGATACCCCTGGCCACCAAGATTTTAGTGAAGATACCTATCGCACCCTAGCGGCAGCGGATAATGCGGTGATGCTGGTGGATGCGGCCAAGGGCCTAGAACCCCAAACTCGCAAGCTCTTTGAAGTATGTAAGTTGCGGGGATTGCCCATTTTCACGTTTATTAACAAGTTGGATCGCCCAGGACGCGACCCCCTAGAATTGATTGACGAAATTGAACAGGAACTCGGACTACAAACCTATCCAGTGAATTGGCCCCTGGGTATGGGCGATCGCTTTCGCGGGATTTACGATCGCCTGCGCCAAGAATTTCACCTATTTGAACGGACTGCCCATGGTAAACGGGAAGTGGAGGAAACCATTATTCCCCTGGGGGATGGGCAACTGGATGCCTACCTTGAGACCCATCAGTTTGAGTACCATCAACTCAAGGATGAAATTGAACTCCTTGATGGAGTGGGTGAGTCCCTAGATTTAGAGCAAATCCACCAAGGCAAGATGACCCCAGTCTTTTTCGGGAGTGCCATGACCAATTTTGGCGTGAAGATTTTCTTAGAGCATTTCCTTACCTATGCCCTAAAACCCATTGCCTACCAAAGTAATCGCGGCAAAGTCTCCCCCACAGAAGAAAACTTCAGCGGCTTTGTTTTCAAACTACAAGCAAATATGGATCCCAAACACCGCGATCGCGTTGCCTTTGTCCGGGTTTGTACGGGCAAGTTTGAAAAAGATATGACCGTATCCCATGCCCGCACCGGCAAAACCCTGCGACTCTCCCACCCCCAAAAGCTCTTTGCCCAGGGCCGTGAATCCCTGGAAACCGCCTATGCCGGGGATGTGATTGGCTTAAATAATCCGGGAATGTTTGCCATTGGGGATACCCTCTACGTTGGTTCAAAACTTGAGTACGAAGGGATTCCCTGCTTCTCGCCGGAACTGTTTGCCCACCTACGAAACCCTAACCCCTCCAAGTTTAAGCAATTCCAAAAAGGAGTCTCAGAACTACGGGAGGAAGGAGCAGTACAAATTATGTATTCCGTGGATGAAGCGAAACGGGATCCGATTTTAGCCGCTGTTGGACAACTCCAATTTGAGGTGGTGCAATTTAGGCTTTTAAGTGAATACGGGGTAGAGACTCGTTTAGATACCTTACCCTATACCGTTGCTCGTTGGGTACTGGATGGCTGGCCGGCCCTAGAGGCGGCGGGGCGGATATTTAATGCCATTACGGTCAAAGACAGTTGGGATCGACCGGTGTTGCTCTTTAAGAATGATTGGAATGTGCAGCAGGCGATCGCCGATCATCCCAAACTACGCTTGAGTACCATTGCTCCCCTAACCCAGGCAGTTTCAACTAAATGAAATCAACCACCCCAGTATGTAGGTCATAGTAGGCACCAACAACTTTGATCCGGTTATCTTGGGCCATGGAATTGATGATTGAAGATGACTTTAATTGCTCCATTTGATAGCGAATATTTGCCTTGATTGCCTTCTCTAAAGAATCCTCAGTTTGAAGATGGATATCTTGAATACCAGGACGAATAACATCCAGTAAACTACCGATCGTGCCTGGAACTGGAGCATCTCGCAGGGCTGCATAGACTGCCCCACAACTCCCATGCCCCAAAACCAAAATGACTTTCGTCCTGAGGACAGCCGTACTGAATTCCAGACTGGCGATTTCTATTACCCGCCACCCGACAGACAAAGAGATCTCCTAGGCCTTGATCAAAAATAATTTCTGAGGGAACCCGTGAATCAGCACAACCCAAAATTGCCGCAAAGGGTTCTTGTCCTTGGGCCACTTCAACTAGTCGAGTCGTGGTTTGATTCGGATTTTGGCTTCGATTGTTAACAAATCGTTTGTTACCCTCTACCAATCGATCTAGGGCCTGATCTGGAGTTAAATTGCTGGTCTCTATTCCTGATCCTGACTCTGCCCTGAGGCCCTTAGAAATGGATTGGTGCAGGCCAATGGATAATGCTCCCGCAGTCAAAGCTAGGACATTACGCCGTGAGATAACCATTGATTTGCTCTCTGTTGAGGTAAGTGGAAAATCATGTCTGATCTTACCATTACTTACCTTTTGGGGTGCTTACCCTTTGGAGTAGAAAGGAAGGTTAAAACACGAATTGAAAATAATAATGGCGGGGCATGGATTTGAACCATGGACCTTCGGGTTATGAGCCCGACGAGCTACCAGACTGCTCTACCCCGCGTTACCTCGTAGATTTACTACTATACATCACAATCTGGATGTTCTGCAAATTGTAAAAATATTTTCTTGGCATATTTTTAGAATATCTAAAGAAAAAACCAGAGGAAAACCCCTAAAAGCTTCTCTGGGATAGCATTCTAGGGGCGACTCTTCGGGTTAAAAATGGAGTTTGAAGACGTTATTGCAAGACCTTAGCGGAAACCAACGGCGGCCTGCCACACAAAGGCGAGGGCCAGGAATAATAGGGGAATGACGGGTAAAACATCCACCAGGGGATCAAAGATCGAATAGGCTTCGGGTAGCTTTGCTAAAAGAACTATTGCTTCCATAAAATTTTATTTCCTTCAATCAGCGATCGCAACATAACTGAGAAAAATATTAACATGGCCTTGAATCAAAAGGTTCAATGGGATATTCAACTTACGACTGAGACAGACGTTTTTGAGGGCTACTACCTAACAATTCATGGGCCTGATCCAAAATATCAAGAATGCGATCGCCCTGGGGATTTCCCTGCAAGCAGGTTTTTAACTCAAGTTCTACCTCTTTAACTTGAGCCGCATTTTGCCCCGGAAACCAATGTCCCCCATTCCCCAGGAGGTTGTAGCGCATCCGGGCATAGTCCACTAGATCGTAGGCTTGGACTAGGTTCCACAACCAGAGAATCGTCGGGATATTGATGTGGCTTGGGGTCTCCTCGTGGCGGGGTAAGCCCAGGTTCCATGTGTGGTACCAGTCCGCTCCCAAGGCAGCAATGGCAGCCCCTTCCAAGCGATCTAAAATTGGCGGCAAAAGGCTTGGGGCCTGCTCCAGCAAAGCTAAGGTTTTCAGGTGTTCCTCAAAATCATCGGGCCGGGCCGCCCCTAAGCTCAGGGTATGAACCTGGGGGTGGGACAGGCAAAATAAATCATTGAAGATCATGGGACTAAGGGGGGCGCAGAGCTTGATTAACTTCTCAGGGGGTTGGTAGAGCATACCCCCCTTATCCGAGGGGCTAATAATAAAGACCCCCATATCGTGCTTCCGGGCCGCTTCAATGGCGGGCCAGTTGTTTTGGTTAATGTAGTACCAGTGCAAATTAATGTAATCAAATTCATCCGTGGCGATCGCCGCCAAGAGAACCTCTAGGGGGCCGTGGGTGGAAAATCCAATGTGGCGCACCTTGCCATCTTTTTGCCATTGGCGGGCCAGGGCCATACAACCGCCCGGCCGTAGGGTTTGGTCAAGGTGATCAAGGGTATTAATCCCATGGATGCCCAACAGATCAATATAATCTAGACCCAAATAACCAAAAGACCGATCAAAATTCTCCCGAAACTCTTGGGCCGTCGGTCGCGGGCCAACCTTTGTTTGAATAATGAGCTTTTCTCGCGGAAGTTGAGGTAAAATCTGCCCCAATTGCAGTTCGGAGGTGCCATAACCTCGGGCCGTTTCAATGTGATTAATGCCCAGATCAAGGGCACGGCGAATCGTCGCTTCTAGGTTAGCCTGGTTATCCCTAGGAATCTGTGACCAAGGAGTATCTTGCCATTGATATTGATAACGCATTCCCCCACAGGAAAATACGGGCATGGCCAGGTTGGTGCGTCCAAATCGTCGGTATTGCATCCTGCACCCGTTAGTTTTTCTCTTTAATACTTATATGCTATCGCCAAGGCAACTGCGGGAACAAGGATGATGGGTGTCCTGTCTACAGCAATGATCATTCAAGATAAACTTAAACCAAACTTGGCGGTTGATGGGGTGTGAGCCATGGGAAAACGGCGGGTATTTTTCGCGTTTGTTTTATTTTTTCTAACCCTAATGTTAGTAGCATGGTGGGGATTAGCCCAAACTCCCTCCTTTGCCGAATCCGCCACAGCAGAGCAGCGGGATATTCGCTTTCTCAGTCCCCGTAAATACCATGGGGAAGTGGTGCGATCGGTATCATTGCCCAATGGTGAAAAGGTCATTGCCCTCACCTTTGATGATGGGCCCTGGGGAAAATCGACAGAAGAGGTGCTAAAAATCCTGGAAACCCACGGGGTGAAGGCAACCTTCTTTGTGGTGGGTCGCCATATGCAGCTTTACCCCACACTCACCCAGAAAATTGTGGATGCCGGCCATGGGGTTGCCAACCACACTTGGAATCATGATTATCACAAGGTTGATCCAGGCACCGCCGCCAAGGAAGTGGAAAATACCTCTGCCCTGATTGCTAAACAAGCCACGGTGCAAACCCGCCTTTTTCGTCCCCCCGGGGGCATTTTAGATAATGGCTTGGTGGATTACGCCGCCATGAAACGCTACGCTATTCTGCTTTGGTCGGTAGATCCTGCTGATACGGCTCCAGACATTACTTCAGAGAAAATTGTCGCCCGTGTAATGAAAGATACTCGACCGGGGGGCATTATTTTGCTCCATGACGGCGGGGGCGATCGCCGGGCCACCATTAAAGCCCTACCCACGATCATTAGCCGCCTTAAAAAACAAGGCTATACCTTTGTGACGATTTCCGAACTCCTGGAACTGAGCGTCGCACCCCCGCCCCTGCCAGAACCACCACCAGAGCCAACCCCCGAACCGTTGCTGCCTATTCCCGATTTTGAATTGAGTCCCACGCCCCTGGAACCCTTCAATCCCGATCGCCTAGAGAAGATTTTTCCCCTTCCCCCCCTCGAACCCTTGTCAACCGTTGAGGGATAATTTTGAGGGATGATAAAGAACGTGCCCAAATAGATAAATAGATCGGAATACCATGGCCCCTGCCCTTACCTCCCTGCGTCAAGACCTCCTCCATCTCCTCTGCCAAGATGCCTATCAAGAAGGAGATTTTACCCTAGCCTCTGGTCAAAAAAGTAACTACTACATCAACTGCAAACCCGTTACCCTGTCTCCCCGAGGGGCCTATTTGGTGGGCCGCTTATTTTTAGCCCATCTTCCCGAGCAAACTAGGGCCGTGGCCGGTCTAACCCTGGGGGCCGATCCTTTAGTGGTGGCCGTCACCGTTCTCTCTGGGGCCATGATGGATCAAGACCATCCCCAACACCGTTCCTATCCAGGATTAATTATCCGCAAAGAAGCAAAGGGCCATGGCACTAGAGCCTATATTGAGGGGCCCACCCTCCCGCCCCAAACCCCAATCGCTATTTTGGAAGATGTGGTGACAACGGGGCATTCTGCCTTGCAGGCGGTGGAGCGATTACGGGCCGCAGACTATCGTGTTGAATCTGTACTTGCCATTGTCGATCGCCAGTGTGGTGGCCAGGAAACTTTTCAAAAAGCGGGCCTAGATTTTCAGTCTTTATTTACCATCCAGGATCTTCAGAAGTATTTCAACAAATAATTATGTAGCAATAGATGCAAAAGGAACGGCTGCTGGTCTCTAACTTGTTTTGTTGCCTTTACAGGGTTGGAGTACTCTTGATATACTTTACTTAATTTCAAGCCTTAGGGTTTAATTTTGGATCAATTAAAGACAGTTTTTGCCATTAATTAAATTTAATTTTAGTTAGGTATCCAATGATACCGTACTTGTTAGTTCGGCCTACCTCCGGTGAAGAGTTTTGTCTTCCCTTAACTCAATCCCAGTATATGATTGGTCGTTTGCCGGACAATGATATTGTCTTGGCAGATCCCTTCGTAAGCCGCCAACATTGCAAACTTGAGCAGATTGGACCTCGCTGGCACATTATCGATCTTCACAGTCAAAATCACACCTATCTAGAGCGGAGTTCAGGAATCATTAAAATCAAGCCAAAGAATCCAGACAAGGTATTTCTTGACAATAAAGATGTCATCTGTATTTTGGATTGGAAACTGGAATTTCATGACGAAAATATTACTAAACCTATCTTCGAGGATGTTTTACCTATTAAGGATATTTTCTTTGTCTACAATGTTTCCCAAAAAGCACTCTACCTCCAGAAGGGAGATGACCTGACAAAGCTGAAACTCCGTCCCCAGCTTAATAAAATGGTCGCCTACATGAGCGATCGCAATCTAGAGCAGGGTGAGGCTGTTTGTTGTACCTTTGAAGAACTCAAAAAAGCCATTTGGGGCATAGAGGAAGCTGATTTACGGCCGGATAGTGATATTCGTGGTTTAGCACGGGAGCTACGTAAACTATTTGAGGCCTGTGCTCCAAACGCAAACGTAGATTTTCTGGAGACCCAATTTGGGGTAGGATATATTCTTAATATAAAATGGAAGTGACGGGCTTTTTTGTTTTCCCAGGGATTCTGAATCTGACTCCATAAAATTTCTATCTCATTTCCATGGGAAGTTAAGGGAACGGTTTCTAGTCTTTAAGGTGTTTCGTTCCTTTACAGGGTTGCAGTACTCTTGATATACTTCCCTAAGTTCAACTCCTAGAGTTTAAGTTAGCATTAATCAAAAATAATTTTTGCTGTTAATCAAATTCAATTTTGGTTAGGTATCCAATGATACCGTACTTGTTGATTAGACCTCCCTCCGGTGAAGAGTTTTGTCTTCCCTTAGCCCAATCCCAGTATACGATTGGTCGTTTGCCGGACAATGATATTGTCATACCAGACCGCCTTGTAAGTCGCCAACATTGCAAACTTAATCAGATTGTGAGTCGCTGGCACATTATTGACCTTCACAGTCAAAATTATACCTATCTACGGAGAAGCTCTCCAAAGCAACATTCAGTAATCATTAAAATCAAGCCAAAAGATCCAGATGATCCAGATAAGGTATTTCTTAATCATGAAGATGTCATCTGTATCTTGGATTGGGAACTGGAATTTCATGATCTTGGCCGTACTGGCATTCGTGATGGTGATGACGATGAGGATGACAGTGATGGTTTCCCCAAGCCCCCTGAGTCTAAAAATAATGGCCCCTTTGTTTATAATGTTGCCCAAAAAGCACTCTATTACCAGCAGGGAGAGGGACTGAGAAAACTGCCCAAACAACCCCGTCCCCAACTCAATAAAATGGTGGCCTACATGAGCGATCGCAATTTAGAGCAGGGCCAGGCCGTTTGTTGCACCTTTGAGGAACTCAAAAAAGCCATTTGGGGCATAGAGGAAGCTGATTTGCGACCGGATAGTGATATTCATGGTTTGGCACGAGAGCTACGCAGGCTATTTGCCACCCATGCCCCAGGCGCAAACGTAAATGTTCTCCTAGAGACCCAATCTGGACTGGGATACGTTCTCAATATAGATTCAGTGTAGGGTGAAAATAATACACTTAATTTTGTCGTTCATGAATTCAGAGAATTCAGATCAAAATCCATAAAATTTCCATAAAATTTCCATCTCCTTTCCATTTACCCTGCCTGATAGAACAGTTAAGGTGCTTATATCGAGACAAATCGATGAAGCAAAAACTGGAGGAACGAGGATGAATAGCTATTGCGATGCAGTGTCTGCCGGTACCCTACTCTACGATTTTCTAATTGGTGAAACCATCGAGAACAAGTACTTTTTAGAAGAGCTAATTGCCGAGGATCATTCCAGTGCATTGTACTCTGCCACAGTATTTCTCCAGAGTCAACCCATTGCGACACGAGCGATTAAGCTCATGCCTGTCCACACCTATCCTGGTCAGGAACGCATTCAACTGAAGGAATTACAGATGGGTTTGTCCTTACAGCATCCCAATTTGATTAGTTATAATACCATTGGCAAATATTCCCTTTCCCTCCATAACTACTGCTGTGATTTCTACTATGCAGATATACCCTTCACGGACTATGATCTCCAAGATCATTTTGAATATAACCACACCCTGGATCGGCAAGATATTCTAACCATTATCACCGATGTGGCTAAGGCTCTAGAATTTCTCCACAAGAAATCTTTGACCCATGGAAATCTACAACCGGAAAACATTCGCTGGTGTGAACAGGAACAAATCTGGAAAGTGGCCCATGTGGGTCTAGATGATGACCCCTCAGGTATGTTGGTCTATCTTGCCCCCGAAGCCTTTACCCGTTGCCAAAAACTTGGCCCGAAGGCGGATATTTGGGCGTTGGGTATCCTCACCTACCTGCTTTTGACGGGGGAAGTTCCCTATGGGGCAACGACGGAAGTGGGAGTGATTGATGATATTAGCCATTGCCGGTTGACTCTTCCCGAAATCTTGCCGGCCCCCTTTGATGCCTTGATTCGCGGATGTTTAGCGGAGAATATTCAAGATCGTTGGACAGCCCAGGAGGTGTTAGCCGCGGTGGAGCATCAGGCTGGTTCTGCCTATCCCATCAGTGCCTAGGGGGACTAATCTCCGTCAATATTGGGGTAATCTAGAGAGCGGTAACATACGCAACCTTTTTTAGGGGCGCAACCTTTTCTAGGGGCACGAGGCGGTTTATGGGCAAAACGGCATGGTTGTTTCCAGGGCAGGGTTCCCAACAGGTGGGAATGGGGGTAGATTTGGCCCAGTCTCCCCTAGCTCAAGAACGCTTTGCCCAAGCCGAGGCCCTTCTAGGTTGGTCAGTTTTAGATTGCTGTCGGGGAGAGTTAGGCGATCTTGGGCATACCCTCTATACCCAACCTTGCCTGTATACGGTGGAAGCCATTCTCGTAGAGGATTGGAAACAAAGCAGAACACTCGCCGATTACGTCGCCGGTCATAGCCTAGGGGAGTATGTTGCCCTCTACGCGGCCGGCGTTTTTGATTTTGAAACGGGCCTAGATCTAGTGCGGCGGCGATCGCAGCTGATGGATCAGGCGGCCAATGGCACAATGGTGGCCCTGATTGGTTTTGATCGGGATGCTTTAGTTACTCAAGTTGCTGCCCTAGAGGATGTGGTTCTCGCCAATGATAACCATCCGGATCAGGTGGTCATTTCCGGTACACCCGCGGCGGTGGATCAACTTTTAGGAGACATCAAGGTCAAGCGGGCCGTTCCCTTGAATGTGAGTGGGGCATTCCATTCCCCTTTGATGGCAACCGCAGCGGCGGAGTTTAACCAGGTGCTAGACACCGTGGTGTTTTCTGAGGCAACGATACCAGTTCTCTCCAATGTGGAGCCTAGTCCCACCACAGATCCGCTTCTGTTGAAACAACGGTTACAGGCACAAATGACGGGTTCTGTGCGTTGGCGGGAAACCTGTTTGGCCTTGGCGGAGTTAGGTGTAACCACGGGCTATGAAATTGGCCCGGGAAATGTTTTAGCCGGATTAATGAAGCGAACCACGAAGGCGATCGCCATGGAAGGGGTTCAGCATCTAGGGCCAAGCTAACTTATCCCTAGAACATTATTAAGCCATTCACCTAGGACGGATCATGGAGCGACAGCGGGAAACGTGGCCCAGTTTGGCCCTCTACCATCTTTTCAAGTGGTCGATTGTCAGTCCCATGCTCCATAGCTATTTTCGTGGTCGCATCTATGGGGCAGAGCGAGTACCGCAGCGGGGCCCGTTAGTCGTAGTCAGCAACCATGGGAGCTATTTTGATCCTCCCCTGTTATCCAATTGTGTCCGCCGGCCCGTAGCCTATATGGCCAAGGCTGAGTTATTTGAGATTCCTGTTTTTAATCGCTTAATTCGGCTCTATGGGGCCTATCCCGTTAAGCGGGGCAGTAGCGATCGCCGGGCCATGGAAGCGGCCCTAAAGGCTCTGCAAGGAGGGTGGGCTGTGGGGGTTTTTCTGGAGGGTTCCCGCACCACCAATGGTCGGATTACTGACCCGAAGTTGGGAGCGGCCCTGATTGCCGCCAAAGCAAAGGCTCCCCTCCTGCCCGTCTGTCTATGGGGAACGGAGCAGATCCTTGATCAGTCCAAATGGCCCCGACCGGTTCCGATTACGGTGCGGATTGGTGAACTCGTGCCGGCCCCGAAAACCAGCGATCGCCCCACCCTGAATGCGGTGACCCAAACCTGTTGCGATCGCATCAACGCCCTTCACGATTTGGGCCGTTAGGGAAAGCCCCTAAGCGAGACCATCCCGGGTGGCCATCTTCAGAATCAAATCAATCACCCGATTGGAATAGCCCCACTCATTGTCATACCAGGAAATCACCTTAAAAAAGGTTGAGTTCAGTTCCATTCCGACGGTGGCGTCAAAAATACTGGAACGGGAATCGGTCATGAAATCACTGGAAACCAACGCTTCATCGGTATAGCCCAAAATTCCCTTTAGGGGGCCATCGGCTGCTGCCTTCATTGCCTCACAAATCTCTTGATAGCTAGTCTCTTTTTCCGTTTTGAATGTGAGATCTACCATGGATACATTGGGGGTGGGAACACGAACGGCCATACCCGTGAGTTTACCCTTGAGTTCCGGTAAAACTAGGGTGACAGCCTTAGCGGCTCCGGTGGCAGCGGGAATGATATTTTGAGCCGCCCCCCGGCCTCCCCGCCAATCCTTTTTACTGGGGCCATCCACTGTGGGTTGGGTCGCCGTCATCGCATGAACCGTGGTCATCAACCCTTCGGCTAAGCCAAAATTATCGTGAATCACCTTGGCAATGGGGGCCAAGCAATTTGTCGTGCAACTGGCATTGGACACAATCACATCCGTGGCGGGATCAAACTGGTGATCATTCACGCCGATTAAAAGGGTTTTGACTCGATCTGGATCTTTGGTGGGGGCAGAAAGAATCACCCGTGTCGCCCCTGCTTTCAAGTGTTGGGATGCCCCATTAAAGTCCGTAAACAGGCCCGTAGACTCGACAATGTAATCCGTTCCATTTTCTTTCCAGGGCAATTCCGCCGGATTACGAATAGCGGTGCAGCGAATAAATGTGCCATCGACCACAATGCCATCGGCGGTGGCAGAGACCTCTCCCGGATAGATGCCATGGGTGGAATCGTACTTAAATAGGTAGGCTAAATTATCCGCAGGAACCAGATCATTGATGCCCACAAATTCAATATTGCTATGACTTAGGCCCGCCCGCAGCACTAAACGACCAATGCGGCCAAAGCCGTTAATTCCCACTTTTACTGGGGCCATGGATATTCTCCTTTTAGAACATATAATAACAGGTCAAAAAGAGGGCAGAAAGGTTTAGGTTTCTACCCTCTTAGTGGAGATTAGCTCTCGTTGGAGAGATAGGATGTGGTGGGGAGATCAATACTGACGGGTTCGACGTGCCAAATATCACGGCAGTAGTCCCGAATGGAGCGATCGCTGGAGAATTTACCCATGCGGGCTACATTCAAAATGGACATTTTCAGCCATTGACGATGGTTTTGGTAGGCTTGACCCGCCTGATCTTGGCAGTCAATATAGCTTTGATAGTCCGCCATCAGGCAATAGCGATCGCTCTGCCAAAGATTATCCAGTAGGGGCTTAAAGAGTTGGCCATCGCCGTGGGAAAAATGCCCACAGCCGATCAAGTCTAGAACACCCTTAAGGGTTGGATTTCCATTGGCGTAGTCCCAGGGGCGATAGCCAGAGTGATAGAGATTTTGCACCTCCTCGGCATTGAGACCAAAGAGGAAAAAGTTTTCTGGGCGCACCTCCTCCCGGATTTCCACATTTGCCCCATCCAGGGTACCAATGGTTAGGGAGCCATTCAGGGAAAATTTCATATTCCCCGTTCCGGAGGCCTCGAATCCGGCGGTGGAAATTTGTTCTGACAGATCAGCGGCAGGATAGACCCGTTGGCCAAAGGTAACATTGTAATCCGGTAAGAAAATTACCTTGAGGCGATCGGCCATGGCTGGATCTCGATTCACCACATCAGCCACGGAATTAATCAGCTTAATGATCAGCTTGGCCATAAAGTAGCCCGGTGCCGCCTTGCCCCCAAAAATAAAGGTGCGGGGTTGAATATCCAAGTTGGGATTTTCTTTCAGCCGTTGATACAAAGTAATAATATGCAGCACATTGAGATGCTGCCGCTTATACTCATGGATCCGTTTTACCTGAATATCAAAGAGGGAATCGGGATTGACCGTTACCCCCATTTTTTGTTTGATATAGGCCGCCAAGGTCTGTTTCCGATCCAACTTCATGGCGTGCCAGGCATCTTGGAAGCCCGTATCCGTTGCCCCAGATTCCAGTTGATGGAGCTGATCGAGATCCTTAATCCAGCCTTCACCAATGCGATCGCTCAGGAGTTTCGTTAAGGGTGGATTGCTCAAGACCATCCAACGTCGGGGCGTAACCCCATTGGTCTTATTGGTAAATTTTTCCGGGTAGATTTGGTAAAAGTCCTTGAGAACCGTTTGCTTCAGCAGTTCTGTATGGAGGGCGGCAACCCCATTAATGGCATGGCTGCCCACACAGGCCAGGTTTGCCATGCGGACATAGCGTGCCCCGGACTCATCAATAATCGAGAGTCGGGCCAGGGGTTCAGAGTCGCCTGGGTAGCAAAGGCGCACCTGATCCAGGAACCGCTGATTAATTTCATAGATGATTTCTAAATGGCGCGGCAGCAGAGAGCCAAATAGCTCTAGGGGCCATTTTTCTAGAGCCTCCGGCAACAGGGTGTGGTTAGTGTAGGCAAAGGTTTTTTGGGTAATGTCCCAGGCCGTATCCCAATCGACGTAATGTTTGTCCACCAAGAGACGCATGAGTTCGGCCACGGCAATGGCGGGATGGGTATCGTTGAGTTGAACCACAAATTTCTCATGGAACTTGCGGAGGTCTGTTTCCTTTTGCAGGTACAGCCGGATCATGTCCTGGAGGGAACAGGAGCAGAAAAAGTATTGCTGGGAGAGGCGGAGTTCTTTCCCCTGACTTGGCTCATCGTTGGGATAGAGTACCTTGGTGATGTTTTCCGAGGACATCTTTTCGTGGACGGCACCGTAGTAGTTGCCCGTATTGAAGGCCTGAAAATCAAAGGACTCGATCGCCTCGGCCCGCCAGAGTCGCAGCATATTTGCCGTATTCACCTTGTAGCCCAAAATGGGGGTGTCATAGGCAATGCCCTGAACGACCCGATGGGGTTCCCACTGTACCCGCAGCCGCCCTTGGTCATCGGTGTAGGTGTAGGTATGACCGCCAAACTTCACGGGCATCGAGATTTCCGGCCGGACAATTTCCCAGGGGTTGCCGTAGCGAAGCCATTTATCGGTGATCTCCACCTGCCAGCCATCCCGGATTTCTTGATCAAAAATGCCAAACTCGTAGCGAATACCATAGCCGATCGCCGGGATTTCTAAACTCGCCAGGGAGTCCAGATAACAGGCGGCTAATCGTCCGAGGCCGCCATTGCCCAGACCCGGTTCTTCTTCTTTACCCAGTAATTCTTGCAGGTCTAACCCCAATTCAGAAATGGCCTGATTCACCTGTTCGTAAAGACCCAAATTAATCAGGTTATTGCCAAGATGGGGGCCCATTAAAAATTCGGCAGAGAGATAGCAAACGGTGCGGCTTTCCTGATCTCGATAGGTTTGGGCCGTATGCAGCCAACGGTGTAGCAGGCGATCGCGAATGGTAAACGATAATGCTAAATAATAATCATTGAGGGTTGCAACCTCTGGAAACCGTCCCTGAAGGTAGAACAGGTTATCCATGAAGGCGCGTTTGAGGGTTTCAACACTGACACCGGTACGATCATCTTCAACGGCAACCGTTGGGCAACCGGGCGGGATTAACGTGGCCATAACCATGATCCTCTAGTGATTCGCTGGATGCGTGGGCCACTGCAAAAACAGGGCCAACACTATCCCTGTTCTACCTTGATTTCGTCCTGAAACGCCTAGAACTATAGAAAGTTTTTAGCTTAGATCGTCACTTAGATCTTTACCTAGGGATTCAAGAGATATTCAAGGGTTGCGAATACAGGAAGGGGATTACGGATTAATGCCAGATACGGCTGCCTGGGTGTCCCGATGTTCACTGTCGGCTACGGGGCGATCGGATAATGTGTGCTTAAAACCTTCTTGGGCATTAGGTCGGAGCCGCAACCATTGGGCATAGGGTTCTGGCTTTACTAGGGTCACGGTAGTCGATGATGCTCCTACGGACTGAGATTCTGCCCGACCAACTTGACTGTAAACCCCTTCAAGGATTGTGAGACTGATGACTGTGCCTAGACACAAATAGACGAGAAAACCTGACTTAAAAAAACCTAACCCAAGGTGAGACAAGAGCATGGCTCCTCACCTCCTTCTTTGTTGCAATTTAATAGAATGTCAAACTGTTGCAATGTAGTAGAACGTCAAACAATTCTAGGGCTGAACCTGAAATTCCCCCGTCATGGGCCCCACTGGTGTGCCGTTGGGCAGGGGTAAGATAAACTCCCGTTTCATTCCTGCCAGCATATTTTCCCCGGCGATCGCCTGGAGTTGTTCCGGGCTAAATTGAAGGATTTCACCATTTTCACCCTGCACCGCCAAAGACACCCGCCCCATAATTTGATGACGGTTCCCACGATTGATCAATGTCACCTTGAGTTGGGTTCCACCCCTGGGATTTGCCACCGCAACGAGGGAATCAAGGCCCACATCCGCCTGGGCATTGCGAGGAGTGATGTAGACAGAACCCACATATTCAAACAGGGTTTTGATAATGACATTACGCCCCCCCTGTTGGGTTTCTATTTGCCCTAGGTTAATGGGTAATTGTTCGGCAACAATGCGATAGGTAAGTTCTTGGGGCGGATTGGGATCCCCTAACCAAGTGACCCGTACCCGTTGCCGCTCCCCAGGGTTCAAGAGAATTTGGGGTGGGTAAACAATAAATTCATCGTCGGCATTGGGATTGGTTTCTGTGCCATCTGGGGCAATGATTCGCTTCACCATGTGGATTTCTACTGCCACCGGTTGGGTTCCACTACTGACCACCTCAAAGGATTGGGTCGTGCCCCGGCCCACGGGTGCAAATGTTGTTTGCATCGGTGCTAAATGAAAGGCAGCCCCCGCTAAAACCCCCTCAATTCCCGTAAACATTAAGCCTGTAATCAAACCAGCGAGACTGCCAGCCCTTAACACAGCCCCTAAAACCGTTGTCATGATCCTATCCTCCAAGACGTTGAGATAGGCCCGGACAAAAGATCCCTCCTTATCAGAGTTTCCATTGCCCGGGGAGAGATGAAGTCAATCCCTATCTCACAAACTATCCATGCTCCTGATTCAACGGAAGAGCGACTATTTAGCCGTCAACCGGAAGGTCAGGGTATCGGTATAATCACCGGCAGGACGACCGGCAACCGCACTATCGGCAATGGTCACATCCACAGCCCGGTCAACCCCAGCACTGGTGGCAGCATCTGCATTGAAAGCACTGTCTTCCAACGGAGTGCTGACAAAGGTATCCGCCGTACCCCAACTGCCCGCATTGATGCTAGTCGTGCTGTTATAACGCAAGCCATAGGGCATGGTATGTTCTGTGGCACCCAGCTTAAAAACACCACCATTCAAGGACTTAACTTGAACTGTGAAACCATCCGCCGCATTAGACTTGACATTAACCGTACCAATGGCTTGGTTGGTAACACCGGTATACCCATTAGTCAATGAAATTGTCCCATTGGAAACAGAGAAAGAGATTTGGTTCAACAGTGGATTTTCAACAGTAATTTGATCTCCACCGGTGTCCGCAGGGCTGGTATCTGCCAACACTTTGGGCGTTAAGGATAACGCAGCTAGAATAGCAACTGGAACCAAAAATTTGCTTGTATGCCGTACTAACATTTGATTTTCCCCCTTGTGTGAGCTAAGGAATTGACAAGACCACCATTATTTTGCGTCGCGGGGTGGTACCGTGCCTCTCACAGGAGGTAGGGAATTAAGTCAAGAACCAGAAGTCACGTTGTTTATCTAACCTTTATCTAACGGTGATTTGCTGTTTGGCTCTTCTCTACCTACATTTCTATCATCCCTCTAGAAACTGGGAGTGACTAGCGTATTTCTACCCAAAAATAATTGTTGCGTTTTGTAACACCCCCGTAGAAATCCCGATCCCTATTTCCCTAACGCGGTTCCCTGAATTCTGGCAAAATGGGGTCAAGTCTCGACCATAGTGAAAACTAAGGACTTTTTGCATGACCGTTCCCCGCACAATCTGCCTAGGCTTTCTCACCGTGATTGCGATCGGGACAGTGCTGTTGATGTTGCCCTTCGCCACCAGTAGTGGGGAGTGGAACCAATTCATTGTCGCCCTATTCACTGCCACGTCGGCGGTCTGTGTTACGGGCCATATTGTGGTGGATACGGCCACCTATTTTTCACCCCTAGGGCAAGTCATTATCTTGCTCCTGATTCAAGTGGGGGGACTGGGCTATATGACCGCCAACACCTTTCTCATTATCTTGCTAGGGAGAAAATTTAATCTACGGGAAAAAATTGCCATTCAACAGGCCCTCGATCGCCAGGGCATCCAAGGGGCAAGGCAATTAGTACGCTCCATTTTCGGCTTAACCCTACTCTTTGAAATCACTGGCATTATTGTGCTTTGGTTTGTTTTCCAGGGACAGTTCAGCCCCCAACAGAGCCTCTGGTTTGCCCTTTTTCATAGTATTAGTGCCTGGAATAATGCCGGATTTAGTTTATTTAGTGACAACCTAATCGGGTTTCAAATGTCTGTCCCATTAAACTTCATGATCTCTGCCCTAATTATTTTTGGTGGCATTGGCTATGAGGTAATCTTTGAATTTTATACCTGGATGAGGGAATGCCTGAAACTATGGGCGAATCCTGGTCGTCTAGCTCGAAAGGCCGCTTTAATGAACTTTAGCCTGAACTTTAAGATTGTGACGAGTACCACCGCCGTCCTTTTGATTTTAGGAACCGTTGCCTTCTTTTTTACGGAAACGCGATCGCCCCAGGAATTTGATATTTTTTCAACCAGTCAACAAATCCTTTTAGCTTGGTTTCAGTCCGTAACCGCTCGTACCGCCGGGTTCAATACCATTGATATTGGCTCAATGGCCAATGGAGCATTAGTGATTACCATTGCCCTGATGTTCATTGGTGGGAGTCCAGGGGGAACTGCCGGTGGCATTAAAACAACAACCCTGCGGATTTTAACGGGAATTACCAAATCGACCCTCCGCGGCAAAGAGAATGTCCTTCTCTACGAGCGTCAAGTTCCAACCTCCCTGATTCTCAAGGCGGTGGCTGTTACCGTAGGCTCCTTTTTTATGGTGATTTTATCGACGACATTTATCGCCATTTCAGAGCCAGATATTGATTTTATTAAGATTTTATTTGAGGTGGTTTCCGCCTTTGCTACGGTCGGTCTTTCCACAGGAATTACGGCAAGTTTAAGCATCATTTCTAAGGTGTTGCTAATTATTACCATGTTTGTCGGCCGGGTAGGGGTACTGCTATTGATGGGGGCAGTTATTGGCGATCCGCGGCCCACCTCTGTCCATTACCCAGAAGAAAATCTGTTGGTGGGCTAATTGATCCCTTGCTCCTATTGTCCCGCCCTCGAAGGTTGCCAAACCCAGGGTGATTCTTTAATTGACGGCTAAATTGAGCGGCGACTAGTATCCTCAGCATCCCCACTAATATCTCTCGTCCGTTCGCTCCAACGTGTTATTAAAGTGCGTTTTGGCGGCAAACTGACGACTTTTCTTCCATCTTCTGACTGCCTTTTTTGCCAGTCTGCAAACATGGCATCTAAGTCGTAATTAAAAGACTTGGCATGTTCTTCACGAATCTTATGAATTTCATCTAGGATCTCGTCTTGCCCCATCGCTCAATCTCCTAATAATTCGTAGGGAGTGCAAATTACAGGTAGTTGGTATCCAAGATCAAAACTGATTTCTTCAAGTTTCCTTTGAATCTGGGCGTTTGCAATATGCTTACAATTCCAGGTTAGCAGGTAATCCAAGCCGTGGACGGTGGCAGCAGCAATGTGAACCGCATCGTCAGAAGCCTTAGGCGGAAGGTTGCTACGGGAAAGAAAATGGGCTGCTAAACTTTGCACAGCTTGATTGAGTTCAACTAAGGGGACTTCACTGAGAATTTCCAGCCGATTAGCCGCAATCTCAGGATCTCCCCGTGCCACCTCATCCAGGACAATTTTTGAGATATAAAGTGTGAAAACACTCCGACGAGACTGCCACCACTCCTTTGTAATTTCTATATTTGCTGCCAGAATCAGGTTTTTGGTTGATCTAGCTGTGAGATAGCCCAGAATACTGGTTTCGATATAAACAGTTTCATTCATATGCGGAGTATTATTTTTTGCCCTTGAAATTTAGCTAACTGAATCAATTACCTGACGAATGATTTCATAGGCTGATTCCAGTTGTGCTGGGGTTATACAGTAGGGAGGCATTAGATAAATGGTGTTTCCGAGGGGGCGAATCAAAAAACCGGCCTCTAAAAAACATTGCCGTAGGCGTGGCCCCAGGGCATCAAAATAATCTCCCCCTCCCTGGGTTTGAATCTCCATGGCAGCGATCGTGCCACAGGTGCGTTGTTGGTGAACCAGGGGATGATCTCCGAGCCATTTCCCCATGAATTGCCAATGGAGGGTTTCTAGTCGTTGATAAACCTGGGGTTCTTGCTCCAATAACTCTAGGGATGTGACCCCCACAGCACAGGCCAGGGGATTGCCGGTATAGGAATGGCTATGGAAAAAGGCCTGACTGAGATCATCTTTATAAAAGGCTTGATAAATGTCTTCTGTTGCTAAGGTGACGGCTAAGGGTAAACATCCCCCCGATAGTCCTTTGGAGAGACAGAGTAAATCGGGGGTGGTTCCTGATTTTAAGCAGGCGAAGAGTTCCCCAGTGCGGCCAAAGCCGGTCATCACTTCGTCATAGATGAGTAATAGGCCCGCTTGCCGCGATCGCCCCTCTAGGGCCTGTAAAAATTCCGGGCGACAGATCCGCATTCCCGCCGCTCCCTGGACAAGGGGTTCAATAAAAATGCCAGCATATTCCTGGCCCTGTTCGCTGAGGAAGCGATCCAAAACAGCCAATGCCTGGGCCTCTTTTTCATCTACGTGGCGATCGCCAGGATAGGTTGCCGGAAAGGGCACCATATCGAAGGGATAGAGCAAGGGTTGGAAGGACTTCCACCAGGGAGAGCTCTGGCCCACTGCCATTGCCCCCAATGTGTCGCCATGGTAGCCCCCCTCAAAACCCAAAAACCGCGATCGCTGGGGCTGGCCACACCGTTGCCAATATTGGTAAGCCATTTTCAGGGCCACTTCTACGGCCGTTGAACCATTATCCGAAAAAAAGACCCGTGTTAAGGACTGGGGGACATGATCCAGAAGTTTCCGGGCAAGCTGCTCCGCTGGCTCATGGCTAAACCCTGTAAAAATCACATGTTCTAGCTCTTGGGCCTGCTGGTAAAGCCGCTCGGCTAAGACCGGATGACCATGGCCATGGATCGTCACCCACCAACTGGAAATACAGTCTAATATTTTGCGTCCGTCCTCCAGTTCTAAGGTAGCTCCCCTGCCCCGTCGCACCATCAAGGGTGGATCGGCGGTTTTCATTTGGGTAAAGGGCTGCCAAATCGGAGAATCCATGGTTTTCCTAAGGACTAGGGATTTTCCACGGAACTAAAGGAAGCGTTTTGATCCTGATCGGGATGACCCATGATTGAAATCAGACTGCCAATGCCTTCAATTTCAACCCGGACGAGATCGCCAGGATGTAACGGGCCAATGCCATCCGGTGTGCCGGTTAAAATCACATCCCCCGGAAATAAGGTCATCACTTGACTAATAAATGACACCAAAACGGCGGGCTTAAACACCATCTGATCCAGGGTGGCAGCTTGTCGGGGCTGGGGATCGTCATTGACAAAGGTTTGCAGGCGGGCTGCGGCATCTACATTGCGGACAACCCAAGGCCCGAGGGGACAAAAAGTATCAAATCCCTTGGAACGAGTCCACTGTTGCTCAGACTTCTGTAAATCCCGGGCAGTCACATCATTGGCAATGGTGTAACCCCATATTTTCTCGATGGCTTCCGTTTCTGAGCATTCCCGGCAGCGATCGCCGATGATCAATGCTAATTCCCCTTCGTAGTCCACCTGCTGAGTTTGGGAAGGATACCAAATTGGACGCTCTGGTGCTTGAATCGTCGTCGGTGGCTTCAGAAAAATTAAGGGATGATCCGGAACCGCACTCCCCATCTCCGCCGCATGTTTCGGGTAATTGCGGCCAACCGCCACAATCTTGGAAGGGAGACAGGGGGCAAGGAGTTGGTAGGCATCTGTCCCTAGAACCGTACCCGTAGGCTGGCCCTGTAGCCACGGTGCCGCATCCCACACCTCCACCTCACGGTTGACTTGAAGCGAACCGTAATAGACCATTCCTTCTGGGGTTTGAACCCGGACGTAACGCTGCAACTTGCCCCCTCAAACAAATGATAATCCCGGTGTTAGAATTGTAAAGCCTTGCTTCTGGATACCATTACCAGAGGCCGTTTGTCCATAAGGAGTTATGACACGATGGCTCAAGCCTACGAAACAATGTACATTATCCGCCCTGATCTGGGAGAAGAGCAAATTGAACAGGTCATTGGTCAGTATCAAGCCATTTTAGAAAATAATGGGGCGACAAAGCTGCAAATTCAACATCGGGGTAAGCGGCGGTTTGCCTATCCGATTCACAAACTACGGGAAGGCATTTACATTCAAATGAATTACTATGGCAACGGTAGCTGTATTGCTGCCATGGAAAAGGCGATGCGCTTGAGTGATCAGGTGATTCGATTTATGACCATCACCGTTGAGGTTGAGGAAGCTGAACTAGAAGTAGAAGCGGAACCAGTCGCAGTCTAGGGAACCAGCAACGGATTATCGGGGAGATTAAGACCATGGCTCAAGTGTCGGGGGCGCAAGCGTCGGGTAGCTGGATTTGTGATGGGGTTCCCAAAAATGGTCAAACCTATGCCAATGCCTCAGGCCCCCACCAGCCCTATGAGAACTATGGACCAGACTGTGCCCTTTGTGGTCTCCCCCGCGAAGCCATGGGGTCATCTCCATCTCCGGCGGGGAAGGCTCCCATTGCTGCCATTATTGCCGCCCTAGTGGTCTTAGCTCTTTTAGGGGGGGGAGGATTTTTAGCCTATCGACTCATTACCGAGCGATCGCCGGAGTCCTTGCCCACCACGACCAGTCCGGCCCCCTCACCCACCATGATCACGGGATTAATTAGTCAAACCAGTGCGGCCAATAGTGCCTACATCAGTCAAGGGGAGAAAATCCTCATTAATGAACCCAATCCCCAGCGGGCGGAATTAAAGCAAAAAGCAGCCCAGGCCTTTGCCCAGGAAGATTGGCCCACAGCCATTGAGGCCTACCAGCAGCTAGCGGATCAAGACCCCAATGATCCCGAGGCGCGCATTTATTTGAATAATGCCCGGGCCCGCCAAAACGGTCAGCCCTTGACCCTGGCTACAGTGGTTCCCATTAGTCAAAGCCCTGATACGGCCAAGGAAATTTTACGGGGGGTGGCCCAATACCAAGATCAATTTAATCGCCAGTCTTCCCCCCGTCTCCTGGAAGTGGCGATCGCCAATGAAAATACCCCCAACGGTGCCGCCAGTTTAGCCAATGATTTAATTGGCATCCAGAATATCCAAGGGGTGCTGGGTCATGGGGTGGATGGTCGTAGTCGGGAAGCCCTAGAACAGTATGAACAGGCGCAGATGGCGGCCCTTTCTCCCCTCACAACCAGCGTAAATAATGCTGGCGGTGGTCGCATCAATCTGCAAACCCTCTCCTTATCCCAAAAGGGCAGTGAGTTACTCACGTCCTATCTGGATAATTCGGCCAAAACCCTGGCGGAGTACGCTGCAAACAACGCACCCAATCCAAGGATTGCCCTAATCTATAACTCCGATAGTCCCTACAGTGATGAGTTAAAGACCAAGTTGGCGGCCGCTATTCCCCAGTTTCGCGGCCAGGTAGTGATAGAAATTGATACTGCCGCGGCCAATTTTAATCCCAGTCAAGCGGTGAGTGCGGCCCGGCAGGCGGGTGCAACTACCATGATTTTGGCCCTCAGCCGGGCTAAGGTGGATGATGCCATTTCCCTGGCGATCGCCAACCAAGCCAATGGTACTCCCCTGCCAATATTGGGAAGCGATCAACTCTATACACCGGATTTACTCCTCAAGGGCGATCGGGCGATCGCGGACATTGTTTTAGCCGTTCCCTGGAGTACCAGTCCCGGTGATCCGTTTGCCCAGGAAGCTGCCGAAGCCTGGAAAGGACGGGTGAGTTGGCGTACCACCACCGCCTATGATGCCACCCAAGCCCTCGTCCAAGCCATGGAGCAGGGGGGCGATCGCTCAGGGGTAAATCAAATTCTCAGTCAAGGGGTACAAATTTCCGGAACCACCACCCAAGGCAGTGATTTTGATCAAGTGCCCCTGGTGAAAGCTGTACCGGGAACCAGCGGCCCCCGTGGCTCCAACTATCAATTTGATCCCATTCTTTAGGAGCAAGAGACTGATCTGGTCAGTCAACCTAGAGAAGGTATGTCACAGAGTTTGCCATTGATGGCTCCCCAGGTTATTTTCCTCGATGCCGTTGGCACATTGTTTGGCCTACGGCAATCCGTTGGCAATGTCTACAGCCAATTTGCCGCTAATGCCGGAGTTAATGTAGACGCAACCCAACTGAATCAGGCCTTCATTGCCTCCTTTCGCGCCGCACCCCGGTGTGCCTTTCCAGGGGTGTCCCCCCCAGCATTACCCCAACTGGAATACCACTGGTGGAAAGATGTGGCCGCAAACAGTTTTGCCGCAGTGGATGCCCTAGGTCTATTCCCAGATTTTGATCAGTTTTTTCAACCCCTCTTTGCCTATTACGAAACCGCGGCTCCCTGGTATCTCTACCCTGATGTTCTGCCAGCATTGAACTACTGGCAAAGTCATGGTACTGCCTTGGCGGTGATCTCAAATTTTGATAGCCGCTTGCATCAGGTGCTCCAGGTATTGGGCCTAGGGGAGTTTTTTAGTTCCCTTACCCTATCAAGTCAGGTGGGAGCCGCCAAACCCGATATTGAGATTTTCCACAGGGCCTTGGAGGCGTACTCCATTTCCCCAGAGCAGGCCTGGCATATTGGTGATAGCTGGAGTGAAGATGTCCAAGGGGCGATCGCCAGTGGGATTAACCCCATTTGGCTGAATCGAGAGAATGCCCTCTTTCAGGATCAGCCGGTCGATGATACCCATTCTGTCCTAACTATTTCTTCCTTAACAGACCTATAGCCAACTTGGTTGCCACCGCCATCCCCGATCCTAGGGAATAAAACATTAAATATACTTATCTATCCTGAGAATATCTTTAGCAAACTATTATGTATGAACTTTTGTGATCCTTGTTCCCTTACTCTATTAGGTAATCAGCTTACTTTTCTGCACAAGCCCATACTTCGGTAGCACGTTTGTGCGGGGGTGTACCTCTGATTGAGACAAGATATAATCGGGCTGAATGACCAGTAATTATTGCTGGTCTTTTTTTTGAGCAGGGAAGAAAAGATCAAAGTCCCTCTCTCTCACTGATCTTGTGTAGGTTTTTTGTTCAAGGGTTGATGCCATAGGAGCAGGGTGGCTTGTATTAAATTAATTCTAGAAGAAAAAAGGAAGTCCAGTAAATAGTGACACTAGTACGCCCGTTGCAGCTAGAGCTTTAAGGCCCACACGAACATTTTTGTCAAATTTATCTCGATCTTCTCGTTCTTGTATAGCTTGAAGCAGAAGAAATTGATCTTCGTCACTCAGGGTAACAATATATTCTTCTGTTAATGTATTGGCTGGAATTCTCTTAAAGTGATTAATAGACTCACGCATTTTTTGTTTGAATTGATCTTGTTTTTTCTCAAATTCTTTTTTTGTATTCTTTTTATGCTCTTCTGCGTCGTTTTTTATTTTCCATATTTTTGAATATGTTTTTTCACTAACAGTTGGAAGAGATATCATCATAAGTGTTACTAGTCCCCAAAAAGTAATCCATAAACAAGCAAAAACAACCATTAATCCACCAAGTTGAATTGCATAATATCCTAGTAAACATTGCATTGAGCCACTAATAAATACGATAAACTTTGCTCCAATAGTTGAACCTTCTATCTGTTTTTTGGAAAAATTACTAAGCTTTGCTTTTTTTTCTTTTTCAATATTTTTTATTGCTTCCTTATATTCTCGTTCAAAATCGTCCTGCTGTTGTTTTAATTTCTCAGAAACAGATCTCATTCGTCCTGGATGAAAAGGTTTGGAAGGAACAGGTGCTAGTTCCTGATGCTCTGATTCAGGAAACTGAGGATTATCGTAAGCTGCCTTAACTACATCTAATTGTTTATCTTTTGCTAAGTTAATGAGAACAGCAATAGGAGTATTTAGATTCTTGGCAACCGCTCGACGCACACTGAAGGATTCTTGGTCCTGGGCAAGGTATTCCAAAATTGATGAAGAAGTATTTGGATTTTCTGCAACTTTTCGCCGTACTATTCTATGGGTATCATTTGCTAATTGCTCCAAAACAAAAATAGGAGTGTTTGGATCACTGGCTAATTTTTCACGTTCTTCAAGACTCGCACGTTCTTCAAGACGTAAAACAACTTGATTTGTAGATGCTTTAGACTTGTTCTCAGAAAAACTTAAGGCAGCTAACACCTCATTGGCAGACCCATAGCGATCTCCGGGCAAAGGTTTTAACATTTTTTCTAAAACATTTTGTAAATTTGAACTCACCGTTGCAGACCAATTCCAACGGCCACGATAAGCATCAAATAATGTCTCAGGCCCTTTCCCGGTCAATAGCACCAAACACGTTACTGCCAAGGCATACAAATCTGAACTGGGCGATACCCGATCACCCCGTATCTGTTCCGGTGGTGCAAAGTACGGTGTATAAATGCTGGTATGGTGTCCTTTTTGGGTGAGTTGAGTGCCTGAAAACTGTTTTACTGCCCCAAAATCAATTAAATACAGTCGCGACTGTCCCGGAACATTAGCCACCTTCTGCCGCATAATATTGGACGGCTTAATATCCCGATGAATTGACCTGCGATCGTGGATAAACTGCAACACTGGTAAAAGTTCCTGCAAAAGCTGTAAAACTTGAGCCTCACTCAAGGGGCCCTGCCGGATCAACTCATCTTCAAGGCTGTCTCCCTCAACCAACTCTTGGACTAAGTAAAAAAAGCGATCGGGATGCTGCCCCAGATTCGTTTTAATCTCTAAATCAAAAAACGCAAACAAATAGGGAATCTGGGGATGTTCGCCCAATTTCTCTAAAACGGTTCCCTCTCGCTCGAACAGTTCATGGGCCTTCTGAATATCCCCTGGATCCGTAAAATTTGGTCGTAATTGCTTGATCACACATTGGCGCAAACTAGGCGTATTCAAATCCCGCGCTAAATAAGCAGCCCCAAACCCCCCGGCTCCCAATACCTTTTCCGCGACATAGTGACCCTGAAGAATTAGGGGCATTCTACAGGTCGTACAAAAACGTTGCGGAATTGCCCGCCGCTGGCGTGGATCATCTAACTCCGGCAACTGATTCTGGGGTTGACGACAACTAGGGTGAGTGCAATGTACCAACATCAGGGCACAGGTAAATTGGAACTATCGTTAGCTTACACAATTTTCCTTGATTTTTCTCCCAACCCCTAACGCGAGCCATAGCAACAATCACTTTTGCTGCTCCAACCTGTTGTTAGACTCCCAAAAATTGCTCTACCTTGTTATCTCAAGGGCATTTGAAACTTTTTTAATTAAACCAACGCCGTTGCCGTCGTGCTGCCACCGCTGCCATACTGGGGAAATCACTTTCATCGTAAATTTCACCCACCAGTTCTTCTAAAATATCCTCCAGAGTAATGAGTCCCACTGTGCCACCGTACTCATCCACCACAATCACCAAGTGCAGTTGTTGGCGCAGCATTTCCTTGAGTAAGTCTGCAAGACGTTTAGTTTCTGGGACATAGACTGGAGAATCCATTACCGCTGTTACCGGATCATTGCCTATGGTTTTCAAGTGTTGGAGAGCCTGCTTAAGATTCACCACCCCAATAATTTCGTCCTTCGTTTCTTCTTGAACCGGAATGCGGGAATAGCCCGTTTCCAAGCAAAGACTCACCAAATCCTGGAGGGTCTCATCCTTCGGAATTGTTTGCATCTGAATCCGTGGCCGCACTACGGCGCGGACATTTAAGCTATCTAGGGCTAGAGCTTTATTCAAAAGTTGCCGCTTTTGTAGATCGAGTTGGCCGCGCCCACCCAAAATTTCAATCATTAATTGTAAATCTTCTAGGGACTCTCCCTCCGAACCCGTGGGAGCACGAAACAACCGCAGAATCTGCTGGACAACCTTTTCCAAGGTATAGACAAAGGGCCAGAAGATCACGGACATCCAGTAGATGGGCCGCACCACCAGCTTAAAAATAGCCATTGAATGGATAATTGCTAGGGACTTCGGCGTAATCTCCCCAAAGATTAAAATCAATAGGGTGGCAACCCCCGTAGCAATTCCCAGGGCCGCATTACCAAACCAGCCCGTAAATAAATTACCAATGAGAATGGCAGAGATATTGTTGGCCAGGGTATTGCCAATCAGCAGGGTTGTGACAAAACGGGTGCGCTTCTCCAATACCAGCCGAAATAAGCCCGTGGGATCCCCCTGCTCTTTAATCAGGGCCCGCAGTTTGAAGTTATCTAGGGCGGTGATTGCCGTCTCTGAACCGGAAAAGAGGGCAGAAACCACTAGCGTCAGGATCAGGATGATAATATCAAGCCGCGTATCCCCAAGGAAGGATTGAGTGGCCAAGGATAGGGGAGCAAGAAAAGAAACAAGCACCGATGGGTAACAATCCTGTGAAATGCCTATAGAGCATTATGGCATCCTCCTTAAGAAGAACCTGTCGAATTGTTCCATTAGGGTTGATAATGGGGGTGCTGTGAACGATCGCCCCTATGCCGAGAACGCCATCCGAATTTGCAGTTCACCTTCTCATTGAGGGAGGCCACCGGGAAGAAGTTCGCTTCCCCTCCATTCAAGAATTTCAGAAATGGTACAGCAGTGAGCTAGTGGCCAAGGCCGATTCCAATGACTTCATCTCCGTACCCATTAAAAATATCCAGGGGGAGTACATGGTGATTCGTCCGTCCCGGGTGATTGCCATTCGGGTTGAGCCGGTCTTTAGCTCTAGTGTCGATCGCTTTAGTTAGTACCAATTAATTCGTAACGTAAAATTGCCATGAGTTGGTTGCCCACGATTGCCTACCAAACCGTGATGATTGCTGGAGTCACCCTTTTAGGCTTGACTAGTTCTCCGGCTCCATTGCAAATGCGTCCCCTTCCTGAGGTTCCAGCCGATGTGGGGTTAGATACAGGCCTGTGGGGGCCGGGGGGCGATCGCCAGCGATTATTGCGATCCATTGATGAAAGTTTGCGCTATTTGCGTACCCCTAAAGCCAAAGCTGACTATGCCGCCTATACCGCTGAGGGCCAAGCGGGGGCCCAATTTGGCCCTGACTTGCATCAACGCATGATCCGCAGCCTCCAGCGATTTCGCCATTTAGTCCGCCATAGCCACTCCCCTCAGGAATTGCAGGCCGCCGTCCGCCGCGAATTTAATTTTTACCAGTCCGTGGGCCATGATGGTATGGGAACGGTTTCCTTTACGGGCTACTACGAACCCACCTATCAAGCCAGCGCGGTTCCCACCGCAGACTATCGCTATCCCCTCTTTCGCCGCCCTCCTGACTTTGGGCAATGGCCCGAACCCCATCCCACCCGTGCCGACCTCGAAGGGGCTGATGGTCAACAGTGGCAGCAGGGAAAACTACAAGGACTAGAACTGGTGTGGCTGCGCGATCGCATGGAAGCCTTTTTAATTCAGGTGCAGGGTTCCGCCCAGTTGCGGTTGACCAATGGGCAAATCATGACCGTGGGCTATGCAGGGAAAACCAATCATCCCTACACCAGTATTGGCCAAGAACTGATTAAAGACGGTAAAATTGCCCGGGAAGAACTGACCCTACCCCGACTCATCGCCTATTTTGAAGCCAATCCGGAGGAACTGGACAACTATATTCCCCGAAATAAAAGTTTTGTTTTTTTTGCTAATACGGCGGGTTCCCCTGCCAGTGGCAGTATTTCCGTTCCTGTCACCCCAGAGCGATCCATTGCCACCGATAAGAGCTTAATGCCCCCGGGAGGATTAGCCATTATTGAGACGGCCTTGCCCTTTGCCGTGAATCATGACTGGGAACAACGCCCCGTTAGTCGCTTTGTCTTGGACCAGGATACGGGCAGTGCCATTCGCGGCCCCGGCCGGGTGGATATTTTTATGGGTACGGGAGATACCGCCAAGGCGCGGGCCGGCTTAATTAATACCCCAGGGCAGCTTTATTACCTATTACTGAAACCCTAGGATTGGTGTCAGTTGGAACCGGATGCAAACCTATCCCTCGCCGTCCGTTTAGAGGCAATTCTGTACCTCAAGGCCCAGCCCCTTACCCTGGCCCAATTGGCAGATTATGCCGGTAGCGATCGCCAGGATGTGGAACTCGGCCTAGTGGAATTATTCAATGACTATGCCCATCGCCACACCGCCCTAGAAATTGTCGAAACCGATGCGGGCTATTGCCTACAGTTAAAAGAGGCCTATCGGGATTTGGTTCAGACCCTAGTGCCCGTGGATTTAGGCATTGCCGCCCAACGCACCTTGGCCATGATTGCCTTTCGCGGCCCCATTGCCCAGTCCGAACTGGTGGAATTGCGAGGATCGAGTGCCTACCAGCATGTTCAGGAATTACTCACCCTTGGGTTCGTGAGTCGCCGTCGCCAAAACACGGGTCGTTCCTACTGGGTGCAGGTGACAGAACGCTTTCATCAATATTTTCAGGTGGACAACCTACCCAAGCTTGAGCAATTAAATGAGACCGAAGATGGGACTGCTCCCCTAGAACCGGAGGGCTAAAATTTACGTTGGCCGCTGCCATCCATGCCGGATCAGTACCCTGATCATCATAAAATGAACACGTATAAAAAATAAACCCTATTTGGAGGTGGGCAGATTGTCCCTGGGTGTTGATCCATCAACCTGATCAAGAAACCCAAATCACTAAACATAGTGGGACAGTTGTAGCTCAAGGATTTCTATGAGTGATGCCGTTAAATTAATGAAGCAAGCCGTAGCCAAAGCTGCCGCCGAGCGGGTGAAATCAGGTATGGTGGTGGGTCTGGGCACGGGATCAACTACGGCCTTTGTGATCCAATTCCTAGGCGATCGCCTCCGTTCAAGAGAATTAACCGATATTCGCGGCATTCCCACCTCGTTTCAGGCCTCTGTCCTCGCTAAAAAGTATGGCATCCCCCTCGTCACCCTAGATGATGTTGAGCACCTAGACCTGGCGATCGATGGTGCAGACGAAGTAGACCCGGACAAAAATCTGATTAAGGGGGGCGGAGCCGCCCATACCCGCGAAAAAATTGTCGATTCCCTTGCCGACGAATTTATAGTCGTCGTGGATAGCAGCAAGCTTGTGGATCGTCTGGGTTCCACCTTCCCTGTGCCCATTGAACTCTTACCCCTTGCCCTGAGTCCAGTCACCCGGGCTGTGGAAAAAATGGGGGGGCAACCCAATCTCCGCATGGGCGTAAAAAAAGATGGCCCCGTCATTACCGATCAAGGCAACTTGGTTTTAGATGTCACCTTTGATGAAATTAAGGATCCAGCTTCCCTTGAGGCCTCCCTGAATAATATTCCTGGGGTTCTTGAGAATGGCCTATTTGTGGGTGTGGCTGATATTATTTTGGTCGGGGAATTAGACGGTGAGACCCCCAAGGTTCGAGAAATCAACTGAGCCAACACACTTGCTAAGCTGTTAAGTCAACGTCGGCCGGATGGTTGTATCAAATTCCTGCTGATCCTTAAGGATACGAAAAACCTTATCCATACTGGTGAGATCAAGGAGCATTTTGACCTGATCTGGAATCGAACAGAGGAAAAGTTGCCCATTCTTGGCCCGGACATTTTTTAATGCCACCACTAGGGCCCCTAGGCCCGAGCTATCCATAAAGGAAATACCACCGCAGTCGATTAGGATTACTTCTGTTCCCGTATCCATACGCCGGGCAATGTCTTGCCGAAATTCTAGGGCTTGGGAACCACCAAAAATGCCGGTCAATTCCAAAACATCAACTTTACTGCCCATGGTTTATTAAAACTAACGAAACTCACGCCCGCTAGTATACCCTGTCCTGGGATGGGTGACAGCAGAGGATTGGTATAGTCACAGGGCAAACGCATACTTAATTGGCAAGGATACGAGCAAGATAATTATTGCCTCATCCAGCTTTAAGTCGTTTAGCCTTGAGTCCAACCCAAAAAACACGCCTGTAACGCTTCTAGGTTTAGGGTGGCAAACAACCCTGAGAGATGGTGTCATGGGACAGGATGCCATTGGCTAATTCTAAAAATCCCTTTAACCAGCTTTCTTTTGCTTTGCTATACGCCTCAATATCGACCCAAGTATCCGCACCACAAATGACTTAAACCAATGATGTCTAGAAGCTTATGTTATGGCTGACGCTACCTGACAGATACGCTCACGGCTGCAAATAGAGAGAGGTTGCCCTAACCTAATCTCAATAGCCTCTTTGCCCTGCTATCAGTACTTTCAGCTTGTAAATTTAAAGTAAGAGACTGATCGTAACAGATCATTTACTGGTAAAACATTAAAGAGGGTAAATTTTCTTGAGGCTGTGGTGTAAGGGCAATGTCCAAGCTTTTGGCGACACTTCCAGACGGCAAGGTCTGTGACTTCATAGACCAGAAAATCCGCAATGATACGCCCGAAGAATATGTTCGGCAGAACATCGAGCGTCGGTTGGTGCTGGAATTGGGCTATTTGCCGGAACAGATCGAAGTTGAGTATCCCATTAAACAGGGTAGTAAGACGGTTCGCGTCGATCTAGCTATCTTCCGCGAAGGAGATCAGCACAATCAGGAAAATATTTGGATCATCATCGAGTGTAAAAAAGACTCAGTGCCCCCCTCCGCTAGTAAAGATGGAGTTGAGCAGCTTAGATCTTATATGGCTGCCTGTGACAACTCAGAGTGGGGAATGTGGACAAATGGTAAGAAAAAGACTGTTTTACGTCGAATTAGGACGGAAGAAGGAATTGAGTATGAAGAGCCTAATGATATTCCTTCTAAAGATGGAAACATTGAAGAGGTCGATCGCCCCACTCGTGACGCTCTAAAAAATGCAGTTGGAGACAATTTACTATTTTCCTTCAAAATCTGCCACGACCATATTTATGTCACAGATGGATTGCAGAAGCAACCTGCATTTTTTGAGCTTTTGAAGGTTATTTTCTGCAAGATTTATGATGAACGCAATGTTAGAAGTCCATTGGAATTTTATGCAACAGCTCTTGAAAAAAAAAGTAATGATGGTCGGCTAACTGTCTTCAATAGAATTAGTAAAATCTTTGATGCTGTTAAGAAGCAGTATCCCGCTATTTTTGATGCCAATGATGAAATCAAGCTCCAGCCCCGATCGCTAGCTTATATCGTAGGTGAGCTTCAACGGTATAGCTTTCTGAGTACGAATATTGATGTGAAGGGTAAAGCGTATGAAGAGCTTGTTGGAGCAAACCTAAGAGGCGATCGCGGTGAATTTTTCACGCCGAGAAATGTTCAAAAAATGACGATTCGGATGCTTGATCCAAAGGTGACCGATAAAGTCCTCGATCAGTCTTGTGGAACAGGTGGGTTTCTGGTCATTGCGATGAATGAAGTGATCGAGAAGCTTAAAACACAAATCAAGAAACAGTCTGGCAAGGTTGCTGAACAGGCTGGGGTATGGAGTGAGGCGCTCAATGAAAGCATCAAGGAAACTGCTCGATCCAATTTCTTCGGGATTGATATTAATCCAGACCTGGTTAAAGCAACCAAAATGAATATGGTGATGAATAACGATGGGTCTGGAAATATTTTCAGGCAGGATTCATTGTTGCATCCCCATCAGTGGGAAGGTAGTTTTCGCAAACAGTTTGCTAAGGCACTGAATATTGATCCAAAAAGCTTACGCGGTGAAAAAGATTTGGCGCATTTCGATCTAATTGCTACTAATCCGCCTTTTGGATCAAAACTGCCGATTAAAGATCAAGAAACTTTAAAGCAATACCAACTGGGTCATGTTTGGCGAGAAACGGAAACAGGTTGGGAACCCACGGATCAGCTTCAAACCTCTGCTCCTCCAGAAATTTTGTTTATTGAGCGATGCTGGCAATTCCTCAAGCCCAGTGGACGAATGGGAATTGTGTTGCCAGATGCAATTCTGGGCGCACCGGGCTTGCTCTATGTCCGATATTGGATGATTAAGCATTGCCGCATTGTGGCATCCATTGACCTGCATCCTGATACCTTCCAGCCTCGCAATGGCACCCAAACCTCAGTTCTGATTCTTCAGAAGAAAACTGAGGAGGAAATTAATCGGGGAACGATGCCCGACTATGAAATTTTTATGGCACAGGTGAAAGCGATCGGGCATGATAAGCGAGGTAAGACCGTCTACAGACGCAATGAAGAAGGGGAAGAGATACTGTATCCACCTAAAGATCAAGAGACAATTCCTTTACTTGAGCGCACGGCAACTGGAGAAGGCACAGTTAGACCTTTAGCTCGCCAGAAGCAGGAAGATGATGATACCGAGCAGGTAGCCAACGAGTTTATCGACTGGAAAAAGCAGGTGGTACTGGGATGGTAAACTACGCCTTTCAACTGGAATATACACTGATCTCGCCTGCCGATGAGTCTGAAAAACTCTCAACGACGATCAAACTCAGCGAAGTCTTGAATGCTGGCGTTCGCCTGGAAGCCTCTGCGTTTAGCATCGAAGCCCATAATGCGGTGACTGCTTTGGAAAACAGTGGTTTACAACTGATTTCGCTTTATGGCGAGGGGGGGCTTTGTCAGGAAGCTCATAATGCTTTTCGATTCAAACGAATCTATGTAAAGTCTGAGCAAGGGATACCATTCCTTTCTAGTTCAGACATCATTAGCTTGCGTCCCGAAACTGATCGTTATCTAAGCCGTAAATACACCCGAAAATTGGACATTCTTGCAGTTCAGAAATGGGATGTATTAATTTCGCGCTCTGGGACAATAGGAAACATCGCCTTAGCAAACGATGCTTTCACAGGAAAAGCAGTTTCAGAAGATGTGATTCGATTGAGTGCAAATGATCCTGATGTGGCAGGTTTTGTCGCTGCTTTCTTACGAAGCCGGTATGGCCGCCCTCAACTGACTCAAGCCACCTATGGTTCAGTAATCGTTCACATTGAGCTAGAGCATCTTAAGCGAGTACAGATTCCTGATTTGCCGCCGATTCGTCGGATTGAGATCGGTCGATTAATGTGCAAGGCGAGTGAAGTGCGTGATGAGGCAAATCGACTGTTGGATGAGGCGGATCGGTTACTGCATGAGCGGTTGAGCTTACCTTATTTGAAAGACATTGCTCCAACTGGGAGTGCGTCTGCGATCTCCAAAATCAAAGCCTCTCAATTAATGGGACGGTTAGAAGGCAGCTTTCATGATCCAGTGGCGATCGCGGCTGAAAAACAGTTGAGCGAACTATCCGTTGGAGTTACTACGGTAGGCGATTCACGAGTTACTAAAGAAATTAGAGCAGTTACGAAATTTCGCAAGCGAACCTACGTTGAAAAGGGTGGGATTCCCTTGTTGAGTAGTAAGCAACTCTTTCAAATCGACCCAATAGATGTTAAGGGATTGGCTAAAGGCGCTCACACAAAGGATCTGCCTGAGATTCAGCTAAAAGAAAATATGATTGCGGTGACTTGCTCCGGCACCATTGGGCGAGTACAAATTATTCCTGCCTACATGGCAAAATGGACCGCAAATCAACATGCAACCCGATTTCTTGCAGCGGAAGACATGAATGCAGGTTATCTCTATGCCTGGTTGGCTTCTGATTATGGATATTGTTTAATTACTCGTAACTCTTATGGCTCAGTGATTCTTGAGGTTGACAAAGAGATGTTTTCCTCTGTTCTGATTCCACTCCCTGAACCAAAGATTAGAGATGAAATTGGCAATCTGGTTCTCAAAGCCAATCAGCTACGGGATGAGGCTTGGCGAAATGAACAAGATGCAATTACCAGACTCGAAAGCTGGATTGCCAACAAACCAACTGTCTCAGCACAAGATGAAACTAATCCAAATAAAATTGACTTAACCAAGATTACGTATGACCCAAATGCAATTCCAATTTGGGAACTGGTTGCTCAAATCTCTGCTCAAGTCCCCGATGAAGAATGGAAAAAGCTCCCGACTGACTTAGCGAGAAGATTTGATGATTACCAGAAACAGAGGCAAGGACAAGATTAATGCGGGTCGTGTTTGCGGATACGGGCTACTGGATCGCTTTTTTGAATCCCCACGACGATTTACATGATAAAGCTCTAAATCTCTCAAAAGCAGTGCAGCCTGCTCACATTGTCACGACTGAAATGGTTTTGGTTGAGGTGCTGAATGATTTTAGCGATCGCGGTGAGTATTTTCGACAAAGTGCTGTGAACCTCATCCGAATGCTCTACCAGCACCCAAATACCACTGTCATTCCTCAGACCAGTGTGCAATTTCAGTCGGCACTGACGCTCTACGAGCAACGTCCTGATAAAGAATGGAGCCAAACGGATTGCGTGTCGTTCAAGATTATGGAAGATCAGAGCATTGTTGACGCACTTGCCTACGATAAGCACTTTGCCCAAGCAGGCTTTACTGCTCTAATGCGAAACTGTCGGATGTGAGTGGAGGGGCGATCGTTTCCTACAGATAGCCTTGCGACTGCACCCCCACAAATAACCTGAAGCCGCATAACCATGTATTAGACTGCAAGCGTAGGATAACTCCCTCTGAGGGGGTGTTGTCAAGCAATGGCGGTCTAGTCTAACTCCGATATTATGTTATGGGGTTATCCTACAACTGTCTGATAACGACCGAATTGAGAGACTTTTACCGCAGCCAGGATCATGGAAGAGCCACAGCAACCTAAAATCCTGGTTCTAAAGTCCCAGGTCTGCCAAAATATCCGTGGCATGGGTATCGGTCTTGACACTGGTATAGACATGGCTAATCGTGCCAGAGCCATCAATGACATAGGTGACTCGTTTGGCATAGCCGCCACCATCAACGTCATAGGCCGTCATGATCGATTTATCCACATCGGCCAGAAGGGGAAAGGGAAGACTAAACTTCTCGGTAAAAGCTTGATGGGAGGACTCGTCATCACCACTCACCCCCAGAACCACAATATCCTTGCCCTGGTAAGCGGCATAGTTATCCCGAAAACTACAGGCTTCCTTTGTGCAGCCAGGGGTATCGTCCTTGGGGTAAAAGTATAAAATCACCGTCTTGCCCGCAAAATCAGCTAGGGAGACCGTCTGACCTTGGGTATCTTTGGTCGTAAAACTGGGGGCGGGAGTACCAACAGTTAATGCCATTAGGAGTTATCCTCTAGGTGTGATTTAATCGAATGTTTCTAATTGTTAAGATACCATTCCCTTGCGGTGAAGTATATCTAAGAGCCAGGTTTCGACCCGCTGCCCATAGACCTCTAGGCTGTATTCCGCTTCCGCTTGCTGACGACAGGCCCGGCGATCGATGGCATCGATGTTACCAATGGCTTGAATCAGTCCGGGGATAGAGTCCGGTTCTACCAGCCAGCCCGTTTTCCCATGGCGGACAATTTCCCTGGGGCCGCCCCGATGGTAGGCAATGACTGGGACACCACAGGCCAAGCTTTCAATTAATACATTCCCAAAGGCTTCGACCCAGCGGGAGGTGACCAGGAGGGCGCGGCACGTCCGCAGAATGGCCTGCATCTCTTGGGTGGGCAAAAATCCCAGGTATTCAATCGGTGCATCGGGAAAGTCCGCTTGGATTTGCTGCCAGTAGGCGACATCCTGCATTTGTCCCAAAATTTTCAGAGGGGTACGGGTTTGATTCACCGCTGCCACGGCATCCTCTAGGGCTTTTTCCGGGGCAATGCGACCCAGCCAACAGAGAGATTCTCCTGGTTCGAGACAAACCTCATAAAGAGATAAATCTAAGCCACTGCCTAAACAAACACAGCGATCGCCAAAGGGAAAGGTTTCCGCTTGGGTGCGGGTATAAACGCTAATGGTGCCAGGGAATTGGTCAATCACCGCTGAGATCGCCTGATCCATCACCTCAGACACCGATGCCATACTGACTAAATGGGCCACGGGGCGATCTAAAAACGGCGTGAGGTAAAAGGGCAACCAGTCATAGGCCACATTCACCACCAGGTCGAACCGATCCTGCATCTGCTGGGCTAACTGCCACATCCGCGCCAACACACTGCCCGCTGGCATAACAATGTCTTGATTCCGGCCTTGATGTTGGGCTGGAACCTGGACGGCCCCCTCAACTTGATGCAGGGGATAACCTAGGGGCAAGCTAGAGCCATGGGGCGCAATCACTTCAATGATATGCCCGCGATCGCCCAGGGTTTGGGCCATATTCAGTAGGGTTAGCTCGACACCACCCCCCTCCCCGGTGCCTAGGGGACCAACGGATGTGGAAACAAATAGAAGTTTCAGAGGGTCAACTCCCTACTCAAGGGCCTGGGCCCCGGCCACCACTTCCAGAATTTCCTGGGTAATTGCCGCTTGGCGGGCTTTATTATAGGACAGGGTCAGGGTTCCAATCAGCGTCACCGCATTATCACTGGCATTGTTCATGGCCGTCATCCGTGCCGCCAACTCAGAGGCTGCGGACTCTTGCAGGGCCCGTAACAGTTGATTATTCAAGTACAGGGGCAATAGGGCATCCAAAATCTGTACTGGATCCTGTTCAAAGATCATGTCCGTGGGCACAGGTTTAAGGGGCGCAGCGGATTTCTCCCGACTGACATCGAAGGTTCCACCACGGCTGGTGAGGCGGAAAATTTCATCATCAGGACTTTCTAAGCCTTGGGGATCCAAGGGTAATAGGGTTTGGACGACGGGGCGAGAGCTGATTAAGGAAACAAACTTGGTATAAACTAGCTCAACCCGATCCACCGTTTCCGAGAGAAAGAGGGACAGTAACTCATTGGCAATTTGTCCCGCTTCGCTGGCGGAGGGAATTTGATCCAGTCCAGTAAAAACGGCATCAATGGGCCGTTCCCGCCGTTGGAAATATTGAGCTGCCTTACGACCTACAATCACCAGGGTGTAATCAATGCCCTCTTTTTGTAATTCCTTGATCCGATCTTCCGAGCGGCGAATCACCGTGGAATTGTAGGCTCCACAGAGACCGCGATCGCCCGTGATAACTAATAGGGCAACTTTCTTAATGGGGCGTTTGGCCAAGAGAGGAAGATTGGCATCCTCAAACCGGAGGCGAGCTTGCAGACTGTATAGAACCTGGGCAAGGCGATCTGCAAAGGGACGGGTGGCAGTAACCTGTTCTTGGGCCCGACGCACCTTCGCAGCCGCCACTAGGCGCATGGCTTCCGTGATTTTGCGGGTATTTTTAACTGATTTAATGCGATCGCGAATGGCTTTTAAGTTGGCCACAGTGTTTACATCTCCTTAGCATATGCGTCCCATCCCAAATTTTAGCCCAGAGGGGATCATCTCAGTTAAAACGATTCAGTCAAACCGATCCTGAACGATCCTCCTGAACGACCCTTAATCCATGGCTGTTTTAACTAAAACTTTCGGCTCGGCCTGGATGGGTAAAACCGACAGAGTATCTATTTGGGCACAATACTTGAGGTCTGCATGATTACCCAAGTTCAACAGCCGTTGGCCATGGCTACATTGATGGAAAAGGGTTAACAAGTCGTCTTGGTAGTGATCATACAGGGCGATCGCGGCAATGGTTTCATCATTCCCTGCCAGAGTTTCGAGGGGCAATCCTAGGGATTGACTGAGGTAATGGGCGATCGCTCCGGCACAAACCGTATCTTCAAGGGAATAACTGCCTTGCCACCCCGACCCGACAATCCACACCGTTTCCAGTTGATGTTTCTGCAAATAGTCCCCCACCGTCGCCCGATTAATTAAGGCCGCAGCGAGTACCGTGGGGGCCCCTTGAATCCGTTCTAAGGCCCGGGTGCCATTGGTGGTACTCATAAATAGGCGGCAACCCTGAACCCTCTCAGGGTGACATTCCAAGGGAGAATTACCCAGATCAAAGCCCGCCACCGTTTGACCGCCCCGCTCTCCCACCCGAATCCGTTGATCGGCGGGCCAGTCATCACTCTCCTGGATGAGTTGCTCTAGGTCACTAAACACCTGCACCGCTTCTGCGCCAGCAGCCAAGGCTGCGGCAATTGTCGTCGTTGCCCGCAGGACATCAACGGCGATCGCACAATCAGGCAACCCATCGGAGGGGACTCGTTCTGGGGTGTGATAGGTGAAAACCTTCATTAATTTCCTTAAATTTGAGTAAATACCGTAATCTAGGATGAACCTTGGTAAAAATAGTACGTGATCATCGGAATCACCGTAGCCGCAATTAAGAGTACCACCACAATGATCGTGGCGGAGCGATCGTCGGTTTCATCCACACTTTTATAGGTCTTTTCAACGACCACATCCCGAATCAGCGGAGGCCCCGGATCTGGCTCTCCCCGTAGGACGGTTTCTAGGCGGGCACTGCCATCTAAGACCGCTTGATTATAGTTGCCATCCTTCAAGGGAATTCGCATGGTCTCTTGACTAATGCTAGTGGCGATCGCCTCAGGCAACCGCGCTTGTACCTGATCTCCCGCCACCAAGGCCGTTCCATTGGTGACCGTATCTAGCACCACCACCACTTGGTTGGTTTGATCCACCAGTTCCGGAAACCAGTGGGCAAATAGATCCGCCGCAAAACTCTCCGTTGTTTCACCGTAATCCAAGCGATGAATCGTTACAAAATGAACATTAACTCCGGTCTCTTGGGCTAAATCATCGAGGGATCGCCCCAATTTACCTTCATTTAAGGGACTAATCACATCCCCTTGATCCACAACCCAGAGCGGTTCCGCCGCAGATACCAGCGGAAGTTCATTCACCCCCGTGGCCAGGGCCGGAGAACTGAACAATAGTCCCAAAAGTAGAACTACAGCCCATAGATGCCCTAGCTTGCACCCATATTTCTTAAGCCCATATCTCTTAAATTGCCCCATCATTCGGTTGTTATCCGTTCCTCTCTAGGGCTATTTTCCCAGATTCTCCGTAAAATCCCTATATCTTTTTAAGCATAAAAATAATTCACCCTCAAGATTCAGTAATTTGGGGGATGTATCAATGATTACATTTAGGGAAAATATAACTATCAGTCATCTCTGGCATCGAGTCTGGGACAGTTTTCCATTCATTTTGGCTTAAAACGTTGGGTTCAATATTTCAAGTCAAATGTTTTTAAGTCAGATGTTATAGATGCGATTTTTGTGGGAATCCTAAGGGTAGTGACCAGCCAATGATAGACTTCCTCGAACAACTTAAATCCTATGCATTGCCCACACCAACGGCCCGAACCCCTGCGACTCAATCCAATTCCCCATTCACCCGATTGGAAGCAGGTGGACGGATCATCTGTGAGTATGGCGGTCTTCTCGCCGCCAACGGCACCCCGGGGCGTTATCTACTCCGCTGTGAACATCTGCGTTCCCTTCCCGGTGAGAAATTTCCGCCCTACCGCGTCGAACCCGACTTCACCCATCAGTTATGGATCTTTTCCCGCTCCCCAAAAAACGAGGCCCATCTGGACATTATTTTTCGGGCCCAATTCAATCTGGACTTACCTGGCCAAGATGGGGATCAGGTGGCCCTAGAGGTAACGGAGTTTTTAGCGTACTTGATGCAGCACGCCAGTGAGCCGGATGCCTTTGTGCCAGGAGAGGCGGCGGAGCAATTTTGGATTGAAGCGGTGGAAACCCATCTGGAAATGTCTGCCAGTCATTCAGGTATTTAGGCTACTTATTTAGTTTAGTCAAGTTTAATTTAGCCAAAGAACACTACCGCCGTGCCTGATTTAGGCGTTGGATGGACAGTTCCACGAAATTGGCATCCGCCTCACAGCCAATAAATCGCCGACCTAAGGATAATGAGGCAACACCGGTAGTCGCAGAACCCGCGAAGGGATCCAAGACGATATCTCCAGGGTGGGTACTCGCTCGCAGGCATCGATCAACTAGCTCTAGGGGCTTTTGGGTCGGGTGTTTGCCATGGGCCTTTTCCTTCTGTCTAGGGGTAGACATACGCCAGACATTTTTCATCTGTTTATCCCCGTTTTCAGCCTTCATATCCTGGTAATTAAAGGTATAGGATTCCTTTCCCTTGCGGGCCTTTGTTGCCCATAGGATTAACTCGGTGGCGTGGGTAAAGCAGCGACATCCTAGGTTGGGGGGCGGAGCGGTTTTTTCCCAGATAATGTCATTCAGGATCCGAAAACCAAGCTGTTGCATAGCAAAGCCAACGGAGGGATACACATGAAGGGTTCCCGTCACCCATATCGTTCCCGTGGGTTTGAGGAGACGATAGCAGGCGGCCAACCAGGCTTTATTAAAGGCATGATCCATCTCTACCCCTTGACTGCGATCCCATTCCCCTTTGTTGACCTTGACCATTCGGCCAGCAACACAGGTGAAGCCATCATTGGAGAGGTTATAGGGGGGATCGGTCCAAATGCAATCAATGGTAGCGGCGGGGAGAGCGGCCATCAATTCTAGGCTATTACCGTGGTAGAGTCGGGATTCCCCATCCGCCGATGTCCATACAAGTTCTGGGCTGGTTTGGTTAAGGTTTAGCTCTGAGGTCATCGGAAGGGCTGTCAAAAATGGTATCGAGGATGGTATTAAAAAAATCACCAGAAAGAGACTAACAGAAGGAGAGGTGAAGATGCTCTTTCAGATATTGCTCACTAATGCGTTCATAGGGACTAAATATCGTTAGAATATCTTTCCCATAACTCCGACGAGTGACGCGGCTATCAAATAAGGCCACCAGGGTTCCCCCTTGTCGAACTGGGGCGATCGCCCGTTCTAGGCGATTGAGGCACTCAGGCAAAAGATATTGGCGGAACCAGTCTTGTTTTTGTTGTTTATGAAATTCAATTTGGGCCGCCACTAGGGGGTCTTCCGGGGAGGGAATGGGGAGGGTTGCCAAGGCCAACAGGGCCGGACAGGGGATCTGACGGGCATGGCGAATCCAAAAGGATGTGCGACAAATCAAGATGGTCGGGGTCAAAATAGTCGGGGAACTTGCCTGAATATGACTGGCGGGGGCGATCGCTAGACGCTCAATCTGGACACGGGAACCAAATTCGGCGGCAAGCACCGTTCCCAGCTGATCCCGGAGGGGCATATCTTCGACAAGAATGACGGCCGGCCCCTCCAGGTGAGAAACATGGCTGAGGAGTTCGGAGAGGGCCCGTTGCAACGCGGGTTGAAATTCCGGCGTATTGGGCAAGGGAAGATGCTCGGCTAAGTAAAATTGGATGGCTTCGGTATGGCGATCGGGGGCAAATTTAACCGTCGTCATCGTGGGGAGGCCCAACCGCTGATGGAATAGGGGAGCCTGGGCCGTTGCTTCAATGGTTCCGCCAATAAAGACGGTGGGCTGGCGTTGCCAGAGGGGTTCTAAGGTGGGGGCGAGGGGAATGGGGGCGGCGTGGAGGCTGATATGCCCCTGCTGGGGATCCACTTGGCCCCAGGTCACGCTCTCGTCATGGTCTAAAAGATGAAAAAAGCTGTCCCAGGGGCTAGGAAGAGGGTGGCGGGTGGACTGGAGCTGGCCCCCAAGGTGTTGCAGGAGCGATCGCTCGTCGTCTGTCAAAAGGTACCGCTGATCCGGGTTTATGGGTCGCTGAAATAGACGATGGGCCAAGCGGGCGCGAAAATCGCGAATCAAGTCTAGGGCCATGGGATAGGCTAATTTCAAAGATTCCCAGGCTTGGGTATCAATGGTTTGGGTTAACTGTTGCCGACTTTCTGGCTCTAAATGTTCTAGTCCATCCACAAGGGTGACGATTCCCGCCGGAAATCCTTGGCGTTGGTTGATGTAATCCTGGAGCCAGTGGTCTTGGCTCACTAAAAATAAACCCTTGAAGGAGTCTTGGGGCCAGCGATCGCCCGTTTGTACTGGTTTGGTGCCGTCTAGAAACGTCAAGAGTCGGGGAATATCATGGTGGAGTAATTGGGGATGCACTTCCTCAGGGGCCACTAAAATCACCGGTTCCGGGAAAAGGAGGAGGGGCAGTAAATAACTTAGCTGATAGCGTCGCTGAAAAACCGCACTGCCACTGATCTGGAGAAAACAACCGCGATGCAGACGCAATGCCCGGGCCACCAAACGGGCCAGGGTTAAATGATGGGGCCAGGTTATCTCCGCACTCGATCGCAGGAATAACCGTAGCTGGGCGTGGACATCGGCTTCGATCACAGGTTTCAGGGGAGTGAATTTGACCTTTATTCTGACACGTTGCTTCCAACCTAGGGTAAGGGCAGCGACGGTGACAATCCGGTTAACAAGTTCAAAACAGGTTCAAAAGTTGAAGCAGGCAGCCTAGAATAGACCTAACCTAACCTCACTAACATTCCCATTTCTAGGCATCCCCCCGATGACGACTAACCTGACCCCACCCCTTGAAACCGTTCGTTTAGCTCCTAGTTTTCGCATCCCCCTGGGGTTGGCGATCGCCAGTGTGCCTCTGGTCTGGTTCAATGTTTGGTTAGGGCTACCGATTTTTTTGTTTAGTGTGTTTTTAGGCATCCAAGCGGCTACCCTTCGCCTAGAATTTACGGCCACTGATCTAGATGTCTATCGGGGTTCAACCCAAATTCGCCAATTTCCCTACCGGCAATGGCAGCATTGGCAGATTTTTTGGACAGCCGTGCCCATCTTGTTCTATTTTCGGGAAGTGAACAGTATCCATTTCCTGCCGATCCTCTTTGATCCGGTTCAGTTATTGAGCTGTTTGCAGGAACGCTGCCCCCGCACTCTTTTTGTATCGAATCCTAACAATGACTGAAGACAACGCTGCGATTGAACCATCCCAACCCGCCACCGATCTGGAATCTCCATCGGAGACGGTACTGGAGACATTACCGGAGACATCGCCAACGGAGAACCTACAGGGGGCGATCGCCCAGCTTGAAGCCACTAAGGCTCAGCTTGAGCAGGAAATTAGCCATCTCAATCATCACATTAAGAACCTGTGCCTAGACAGCCTAAAAGACCTAGAAGACCGTCGCCAAAATCTGCAACTGAGTATTGAGCAGCTAGAGCGTCGCCAAGAACGGATTAAGGCAGAGCTGCGGCAAAATTTTGTCGGGGCCTCCCAAGAATTGGCCATCCGGGTGCAGGGATTCAAGGAGTTTTTAGTCAACAGTATGCAAGACCTCGTTGTCACCGTTGAAGAACTCGACCTGCTGCCCGCCGCCCCACCCACCCCCGAACCGGCCCCCGCCGCCGCCACAACGACTACCACACCCAAGTTAAATTTATCCGAAGATAGCTTTCAGGAAGAGGCTAAACGGATCAAGCGGCTACTGGAGCAATACCGAGCAACACCCAACTACTACGGCCCGCCCTGGCAACTGCGGCGCACCTTTGAACCCATCCACAGTGAACGGGTGGAAACCTGGTTTTTTGATCTGGGGGGGCGGGGTGCCCTGAGATCCCTCAATAGTCGGCTGCAAAATATTCTTGTGTCTTCTGCCATTATTTCAATTTTGCGGGACTTTTATGGGGATATGCTGCGGGTACTCATCCTCGCAGATTCCCCGGAACGCTTAGGGGACTGGCGGCGCGGACTCCAAGACTGTCTGGGGATTGCCCGTGCCGATTTTGGCCCCGATCGCGGCATTGCCCTCTTTGAATCCGCCGATGCCCTCACCTTCCGCGCCGATCGCCTTGAACAGGAAGACTACCTACCCTTAATTTTGATTGATGACTCCCAGGAAAGCGTCAGTCTGTCCATGCTCCAGTATCCCCTCCTCCTGGGATTTGCCCCAGACCCCCAATTGCGTCAAGCCAAAAGTAATGATTTCTTTGAGTAGCATCTTGGTGAAATAAGCGGCCATGGCTCCCCCCCTTTTGATTGGTATTGCCCTTCTCCTAAGTTATCTATTGGGTTCTCTGCCCACCGGCTATCTCCTGGGTCGCTGGTTGCGAGGCATTGATATTCGTGACCATGGCTCCGGCTCCACTGGGGCCACCAATGTCCTGCGGGTGATTGGCAAGGGGCCGGGACTGATCACGTTTGTTGTGGATGTGGCCAAGGGAACTGCCGCCGTTCTTTTAGTCGCCCTAGGGTTCGGCCAACCTTGGGGAGCCACCATTCCCCCATCCTGGCAGGCCTGGATCTTGCTAGGGGCGGCCCTGATGGCAATTTTGGGTCATAGTAAACCGGTGTGGCTCCGTTTTCGCGGCGGAAAGTCCGTGGCAACGGGGTTAGGAGTCTTGCTGGCCCTCCACTGGCCCACGGCCCTGGCAACCTTTGGGGTTTTTCTGGTGGTGTTAGCCCTGACCCGCATTGTTTCCCTTGGCTCTATTTTGGCGGCCATTTCCCTGCCCCTCTGGTTTTGGCTCTTTGACCAAGCCTGGCCCTACATTGGTTTTGGCATCGTCGCCGCCGTTATGATTGTCTGGCGGCATCAATCCAATATTCAGCGACTCATGGCAGGAACCGAACCTCGCCTTGGCAGTACATGAATCCCTTTTCCGCCGTTCCCCCCGATTGGACAAACCGATCTCGCCATGCCAAGGGCTTTGCCTGCCCCAGTTGTGGTGGCTCAAGTCACATTGCCACGGATGTTTGGATTAATCGGCGATCGCCGGTCTATACGGAACTCCATCAGCGCAAATGGCAGGAGTTTTATGCCTGTGAATGTGGCTGTGCCTGGTGGGCCTGGAGTAGCGATCGCCCCCGCCAGTTTCCTGCGGATCCGCCAAATATCACCTCCTAGTCCGATCAGGAGAATTTGGGATACAGTAGAGGCAGTGCTTATTAACCAAGAGGTGACTGCTCTATGGGGTTATTTGATCGAGTCAGCCGTGTTGTACGTGCCAATCTCAATGCCGTCGTCAGTTCGGCAGAAGACCCAGAAAAAATTCTTGAGCAAACCGTCATCGATATGCAGGAAGACCTGGTACAGATGCGGCAAGCGGTAGCCCAGGCGATCGCCTCTCAAAAACGTCTAGAACAACAATATCGCCAAAATCAACAGCAGGCAACGGAATGGGAACGGCGGGCTAAGTTGGCCCTGACCAAAGGGGACGAATCCCTGGCCATGGAAGCCCTGAATCGGAAAAAGACCGCCGCCGAGACCGCCATGGCTCTCAAGACTCAACTTGATCAAACGGACGGCCAAGTCAAGGCCCTCAAAAGTAACATGACCGCCCTAGAGAGCAAAATTGCTGAAGCCAAGACCAAGAAGGAAATGTTAACGGCCCGGGCCCGCGCCGCCAAAGCCAGTGAGCAGATCCACCAGGCCGTCAGTAAAGTGGGTACTTCCAGTTCTATGGCTGCCTTTGATCGCATGGAAGATAAGGTAATGCAATTAGAGGCTCGCTCCGAGGCGATCGCAGAATTGAGTACCGATTCCCTAGAGTCCCAATTTGCCCAACTGGAAGCAGGGAGTGATGTTGCCTTTCAGCTAGAAGCACTCAAAGACGAGATAGAGCGTGAAAAGATAGGGCAAGCCAGTGGCCCTGCCGGAGCCTTGCCGCCCAGTAGCTCTACCTCCGATGATAGTGTCATGGATGCCCAGGTGGTGGATTCTTCGCCCATTGATCCTGAATTACAACGACTAAGAGAGCAGTTAGAAAATAGTTAATATTAACTAGCCACCAGTGGGTCAACTCCTCCGCCTTGGCAAATTCCTGTTGGGATTTATACTGCGTCATCCCATTACCGCCGTTTCGGTCATTGCCCGCCAAACCGATGGCACCATTGTCCTTGTCCAACGCCAAGATAATCATCAGTGGTCCCTGCCCGGTGGCGTGATTGATTGGGGCGAAACCGTCGAAGCGGCCGCCCGGCGAGAATTACGGGAGGAAACAGGCCTGGAATGGCAAAAGTTGGATCGCCTAGTGGGCATTTATTCCCAGATGAATCGAGACCCCCGCGCCCACTCCATTTGCATTGCCCTGGCTATCCAGGTAACCGGAACAGTGGCGATCGCCGATCCCCAGGAAATCCGTGATATTCGGGCCTACCCCCCAGAGCAGATTCCCCTGGGAGATCTCGCCCACGATCATCGTCAACAGTTGGAAGATTATTTTTCGGGAAGATTGATATTAAACTAGGGGTATTCCCCTAGCAACATTGAGCTAGGCTTGAATCAGGTTTGGTTGACCTATGGCACCACGTTTTTGGCAATCGATTTATTCCCTTCCCCTCCTCTGCTCCATAATCCTGGGGGGAAGTACGGTGATCCTGCGGGAGCCAATTCCCGTCCAGGCCGCCTCCGTGACCGAGATCGCCCGCACCGCCAAGACGATTACGGTTCTCATTGAGGGGGGCAGCGGCCATGGCTCCGGCATTTTACTGCAACGGAATAGCACCACCTACACCATTTTGACCGCCCGCCATGTGGTTGAAAAGCCCGGCCAGTACCATGTTTCCACCGCCGATGGCCAACGCTACAGTTTGATTACCGCCTCTATTAAGCCCTTGCCGGGGGTAGACTTAGCCACCGTAGAATTCCAAAGTAACCGCGACTATCCCCTTGCCCAGTTGGGAAACTCCAATGATGTGGTAGAAGGAATGCCCGTCTATGTGGCCGGCTTTCCTGCCCAAGGTTCCTCGGTTCTAGGAGGCATCTATCAGTTCACGGAAGGACGCTTAACCGCCAACGCCTCCCGCCCCATAGAAGATGGCTATGCTCTGGTTTATACCAATGCCACGTTGCCCGGAATGAGTGGGGGCCCGGTGCTGGATGAAAAGGGTCAGTTGGTGGGGGTGCATGGCAGCGCGGATGTGGCCTCTACCCTGATGCAGGAGGGGAGTAGCTCCAGTAATGTCTTTGTGAAGCGGGGCTTTAATTTAGGCATTCCCATCAATACCTACCTAAGTTTAGCTCCCCAAGACCCAGGGTTGCCCGTTGTTCACCAACTCCGTATTGACCCTGCTGATGCACCCATCACCCTCAAGCCTGCGGACTACTTCCTCGAGGCGGAAGGTAAATTTCAGAAACAGGACTACGCCGGGGCGATCTCCGCCTACGGTAAAGCCATTGAACTCAATCCCAACTATTCTGAGGCCTATCTGGGCCGGGCCGTTGCCCAACTTTTCCAACTGGTACCCGATGAAAACTTTTCCGCCCTAGGGGAAGAATTAGGGGTCAAACATCTACACCGTCTCACCCAGGGGAATCCACTCCTCAAGGATGCCTTTCCCGCCAATCCCCCCTCCCCCTTACTCAATCATTTCCTGACTGCCTTCCGTGCCAATCCAGGAACCTTGCAAAGTGATCTAGCCCAGGCGATCGCCCTGAATCCAAGCTATGCAGAAGCCTACGGCGTGAGTAGTTTCTTTAACTTAATTTTGGGGAACTTTGGCTCAGCGGTGAGTGATATTGATTCCGGGTTAGCCCTGGATCCAAATAATATGGATTTGCACGTCATTCGGGGTTTGGCTCTATTTTTGGGGGGTGAGTTCCGCCAGAGTCTTTCGGCCTTTGATCGCTTAAGCCAAGATGATCCCAATAATACCGATTACCACTTGCTGCGGGGACTAGCGGCCTTTTTAATTGCCGATTATGATGCCAGCCGCAGCAGTTGGGGAGAATTAATTCGGATTAATCCCCAAGAGGCCCTGCCCTATTCCGTTCGGGCGATTACCTATATTTTGGAAGAGAATTTTAATGCGGCCATTCCCGATCTGCAAACCGCCGCCCAAATTTTCCGCAGTGAAGGGGATATAGCATCCTATCAAGATATTGCCGATATTCTCAGGGAACTAGGAGTCAACACTCCCTAGAGCAGCTTCCCTTCAAGGAAACGCCATGATTGCCATCCCCCATTACATCAGCCCCCAAGATTACCTTGCGATCGAACGCAATAACCCCATTCGCCACGAATATCGCCGGGGTCTGGTCTACGCCATGGCATACGATACCGACAATCATAATCGCATCGCATTAAATCTGCTGAAATTGATTGATGATCACTTTGGTGATCCGTCAACCTGTCGCTTCTACTCCGGGAACGTCAAAATCAACTACCAAGATGAGTTTTATTACTACCCCGATGCCTTTGTCACCTGTGACCCCCGCGATCGCCATGACCGCTACATCAAGCGATATCCCAAGCTCATTGTAGAGGTACTCTCAACCAGTACCCAAGTCTTTGATTCAGGGGAAAAATTTACAGATTACCAACAACTCACTTCCCTAGAGGAATATGTTCTCATCTCCCAGGATCGTCAGTGGGTGGAATGTCGCCGCCGCAGTGCTCCAGATACCTGGGAGATAACCGTCTATAACATGGGCGATCGAGTCACACTCCACAACATTGACCTGGAATTTGCCATAAGTGAACTCTATCGCGGTCTTGACGGCTGAGGCCGATGCTCTTTAGAGTAGATTAACTTTCCGAGAGAATACTGGGGCGAATGGTATCACCGTCTTTTAGGGGGCGACTGGTGCGTACCACATACCGCTCTCCTGGATTCAAACCAGAAATAATTTCAATGCGACCACTGCGGCGATCGCCCAATTCCACGGCCCGCTCTTCCACCTGATCACCTGAGACAACAAAGACGGTACCTTGGCGGGTAGACAGACGACCTTCATCCTCTCCCCCTAGGGCAGATTGGGGAATAACCAAGCGATCGCTGGCGGGACGCTGAAATTTTACCCGGGCCAGCAACCCACTCCCCAACTGACCATTGGGATTGGCCATGACCAGTTCCACCGGGACGAGGCGGGCATCGGCGGCGGCGGGAGAAATGCGGCTCACTTGGGCGGTTAAGCTACGGCCAGGACTGGCATCGAACTGGATACTGGCGGTCTGTCCGGGTTCAATACCCCCTAAGTCTTTTTCCGATAGTTCAACGATGATTTTGAGTTGGCTTAAATCCCCGAGGCGCAACACATCATCACCGGTTTGGACTAAATTGCCGGTTTCCGTGAATCGCTCTAGTACCACGCCCGTTAGGGGGGCACGAATCACCGCATACTCTAGGCGGGCCCGAGCCTGCTGAACCAAGGCAGCTTGGGCTTGAACTCGACCTTGGGCCACGGCAACCCCCTGCTGGGCCGTACTCACTTGGGCCTGGGTGGACTGGAGAACTTGGCGAGCGGTGCGGGCTGCGGTGCGGGCCTGTTCTGCTGCTTGGGCCGCGATCGCCCCATCGGCAAGCAAGGATTCTAGGCGTTGGGCATCACTTTCCGCCTGCTGAAGATTCAAACGAGCTTCTTCCACGGCAGTACGGGCCGTATTTACTTGGCTTTGGGCCTGGACGACTTCACTGCGGCGGGCGGCCAATTCGGATTCCGCTTGGATTAGATCTGTTCGCAATACCACGGGATCCACCTGGCCCAAAATTTGCCCTTGGGCGATCTCATCTCCTACATCTACCCCAAGGCTGAGGATCTGCCCCTCTACTTGGGAACGGATCACCACATCCCGTCCGGGCCGAGTCGTGCCGGTATAGGTGGTCGCCGTATCCAATGGACTTAGTTCAGCGATGGCCACATCCACGGCAACGCCCTCTGTCCCACGGGCAACAGCCATGGTATTGGGATTCATCGAATTATTGGAGGATTGGCAACTACTGATCAGGGTTGATGTCCCTAAGAGCAGAGCTAAAACCAGAAAACTGCCGCCGGAGCGAACCCTGTTTTGTCTTGAATTTTGTAGACTTAAGTTTCTCTGTATCAAATGGAGCATATCTCCCCCTAAATTGCGTCATCGTCAAACCAAATCTTCAGAGGTTTCCTCTCTATTACTCCCCTTGTATCATTTCCTTCTCTCCCTTAGCGGCGGCGTTGCTTACTCACCCATTTGCGGCTAAAGTTCACCTGGAGTTGGTTTTGTCCGGCCCAATCCTGAAAGAGTTTGAGGAAGGCCTGGCGATCGCCCCCTTGGAGAACGGCGGTTTGATCGGCGGCCTCAATGGCATAGGGATAGCCCTGGCCGATCATAATCTCTGCCCGAATCCAATCAATCACCCGCTCCAACCAACCCATTTCGTAGATCCACACGGGAATTTCGAGGCGGACAGGGTAGCCTTGATGGGCCTTCAGGTAACAAAATCCAATCTGCCGGCCCCAATCGCCGTAGTCGGCCAAGATGCCTGGAGAACCCTCCTTGCCGCCGCGATCGCAGTAGAACAGGGGGGTGCGATCGCCCCATTCTTTTAATCCTGCCAATAGGTGAATATCAAAAATTTGGTTGGTGGCGGGAAGCTCCCCTAGGTGATGTAAAAGGGTAACTAAATCCCGAGCTTGGGACTGATCAATGTAGGACACCAAGGGAACCTGGCTTTGGCGGCTGGTGGTGAGGGTATGGCACAGGGCATGAATATACTGACTCTGAAAGGGGCGATCGTAGGATTCGGCAAAGGTGGCCACTAAGGAGCCATCAAAAAATACACAGCAATCAGAGCAATGGTGATACTGCTGCAAATGGTCGCGAATACAACTGAGTTCCAGTTGAAACCGGCGCAGGTGAATCCATCGTTCCTTAAAGCGGGCGGGCTGATCTTTACCGTACTGTTGGCGGGCTGCCTGGAGTTCGGCGGGGGTAATCAGTTCCAGCTTTACATCTTTAACGTAGGGCCGCTCAGGATTGTGGGGATTGGTAAACCAGCCCACCTGCACCACACCCACGGGAATTGAAATATCATCGGAGGGAACAATTTGAGAACCGTCCACGGCAATGGTGGTCACATTAGCGAGGCGATCTCGGCTCCAGGTCTTACTCGCTTCTCGATTCTGCCACTGCTGGCTAAAGGGGATAGTCCAGCCCTGACTGGGTTGCCATGGTTCTAGAGGTCGCGCTCCTAGCCATGCCGGGCCGGAGGGTAAGCGTTCTGTTAGCTCCGCCGGACTTAAACTGGATTGGCTCTCTAAGGCGTGAAGATAACCTTGGCGAAGCCGAAAAACTGCCTGATCGTACTGGCGAAAATCATCTCGCTTCGCCTGCAATTGCTCCATGACCTGTTGGGGCTTAAAGGGCATGTCTTAAATTGCCTCGGCCCAATTTTTCCCCCAGGTGAGGGTTTGGTCAACCAGTTCCGCAGTGGGGGCTTCACAGTATATCCGCAATAACGGCTCGGTGCCACTAAAGCGAATGAGTAACCAGCCGCGATCGCCGAGGTAAAATTTATACCCGTCAAAGGTCTGACAATCCTGGACAGTCGTGCCGAGAATAGCGTCCGGGGGTTCCGTTGCTAGCGATCGCTCTAACCGGCCCTTCACCTCTAGGCTGGCCAGGGGCAAATCCACCCGGCCATAATGGGCCGTAAACTTAGTTTTTTCCTGGATCATTTGATAATACTCAGACAAACTATGGCCAGATTTAACTAGGGCCTCTAAAAGGTATAGACCGGATAGAAGAGCATCCCGTTCCGGAATATGATTGCCGTAGCCAATGCCACCAGATTCCTCGCCCCCCAATAAGACCGGATCCCCCACCATCATGCGATCGCCAATGTGCTTAAAGCCAATGGGGGTTTCAATGACCGGTAAGTGGTGTAGGGCCGCGATTTTGCCAATCAAACTGGAGGCACTCAGGGATTTAATCACCATGCCCCGTTGATTGTGTTCCTGGACTAAATGATCAATGAGGATTGGAATCAATTCCTGGGCCGTAAATAGCTGCCCCTGGCCGTCAATGGCAGAAATGCGATCGCCATCCCCATCAAAAACCAGGCAAATGGTCTGGCCCGCAAAGCCCTGGCCCGCCGTCCGCAGAATGTCTTGGCTTTTAGCTAAATAGCGGCCAATGGGTTCGGGCGCACCCCCAGCAAATAGGGGATCCCGGTTGGCATTCAATTCCTGGATGGGACAGTCTAATAATCGCCCTAAGCCACTCTGGGCAGCCCCATGCATTACGTCTGCGTAAACCTGTAACTGGCCGCTGGCGATCGCCCCTTGAATTGCTCCTAAATCCACCTTTTGCTTGAGGGCCTTGCAGTAGCCGCGCCAGGGATCAAAGGTTTCACAGAAACCAGAGGTTTGTCTGGATGTGCCCCGTTCCAGTTGCTCTAAGGGGCCATTGGCTAGGGCCTCAATGTCTTGAGTCACGGCCGCGCCAACGGACCCACCAAAGGCTCCCTTCACCTTCAAGCCAGAATAGATACCGGGGTTATGACTGGCGGTGATCACGAGGGATCCTAGGGCCTGGTATTCCGTTGCTGCCCAACTCAGGGCAGGGGTGGGGGCCGGCCCTTGGGCTAAAAAAACATCAAACCCTTGGGCCTCCAACGTATGGGCGACGGCCTGGGCAAATTCTTCGGCTAAAAACCGGAGATCGAAGCCCACCATGATCCGGCGTGGCTGACCCGGTATCCCATAGGTGGCCTCAAGAACCTGGGCCGCCGCTTGGGCCCCACGAATCAATCTTGGAAAGGTAAACTCGGCCCCAATCACGCCCCGCCAGCCATCGGTGCCAAAGCGAATGGGGCTGTTTTCATGAATTCCCTGCCAGAACATTTACTGCCTCCTGACGGCCCATAGCTCTCCCCGATCAGCGTATCAGAAAACTATGGAACTGCTTTGATGATCAACCGCCTTAATAACATGGTGACTAACTTTACTCAGTCTTGCCCCGGATTAAACCATTCCCCCAAGCCTTCACCTAGGAGAGACAGACCCACCACCAGTAAGGTCATGGCCAGACCCGGAAAAAGGGTCGTCCACCAAATACCCACGGAGAGACCATCGAGGGCTTGGCGCAAATCATAGCCCCATTCCGGCACCTCCGGCGGCAGGCCCAAACCCAGGAAGCCTAACCCTGCTAGGGTCAAAATGGCATCGGCGGCATTGAGGGTAAAGAGAACCGGAATACTGGGCAGCACATTCACAAATAAATACCGACTGAGAATTCGCGGAGTCGAGGCCCCCATTGCCCGGGCCGCTTCAATAAACACCTCGGTTTTAAGGCTAACGGTATGGTTCCGCACCACCCGATAGTATTGGGGAATGTAGGCCACACTCAGGGCGATCGCCGCATTCACAACGCCCTTCCCCACCACAAAGGCCACCGTCACCGCCAACAGCAATCCAGGCAGGGTATAGATGGTATCCATTAAAAATAGCAGGGACTTATCGGTACGCCCCCCTAAATAACCACTTATTAATCCCAAGGGAACCCCGATCACCAAGCTAAACAGGGTGGCCAAAATAACCACTTGCAGAGCCACCTGACTACCAAACAAGGTACGGGAGAAGACATCATAGCCCTGGCGATTGGTACCAAACCAGTGTTGGGGGGAGGGAGGGGCATGAATGGGAAAATCAAGAAATTCTTCAGGATTGGCAACCCAGCCCCAGGCCTGGAACAGAGGGGCAAAAAGGGCCACCAATATATAGACGAGTGTAATTCCCACGCCAATGAACAGGAGTATTTCATTCATACTCAGGGGGCGGCGATCGCCCGTTTTCCCTAGCCTCAAGGGGGCCATCAGACTAAACCCACCAGATCAACCATCCGATCTAGGCTCCATTGATGGGGGTAAGTCCGCAAATAGATCCTTGACAATCCGTTCCGTTTTCCCATCCAAACGATTCCAATCCACCTCACCACTGGTATCAAATAAACTGGCATCCACTTCCACCTCCCCCACCTGAAAATCACGAATATCGGCTCGCTGCCAATCCGGCTCGTAATCCCTAAAGCAAATTTGATAGCACAGTTCCCACAGGTTAATTTTAAGTTCATCGGGCGATCGCTTCAGATGTAACCAATAGAGAATTTGGGGTTGTTCCCCAGAATCTGTGCTAGATATATCCGTACCATGACCATCCCCATTTTCTGGCCAAACTTCAACGGTTTCATAGCTGCCTTGCCAGGGGGAGGACTCTAGGGCCTTACGCAGCTGATCCAGTAGACGAATTAATGCCGGTTGCATCAGTTGGGCCGCTTGATACCAAGGGTTTTGGGTTTCAGGGTGGGGGACGGGCTGATCACTCACGCCGACTTAATGCTCCAGGATTCGGCCCAGCCAGTCTATCACGATAGGATTCACCTGATCAGGGCGATCGTCGTGGGGACAGTGGCCCGTATTTGCCAGCGGAACAAATTCAATGGGCATGGATTGGCGGTAATCCTCAAATACCTTGGCTCCGGCGACGGGAGTCCAGGGGTCTGCCTCTCCCCAAAGCACGAGAATGGGGGTATTTACCCTCGGCATTAAATCCGCAATTCTCGGCCCCGGCGGTGCTGTTACCACCCGCGCAAAGACCTGTTGTGCGCCGCGATCGCAGGCAGGACGATAAAGAAGTTCCACTAGTTCATCCGTAATGGCTTCCGGGTTGGCATAGACTTGGGTCAAGGTTTTGCGGATGCGGGCCGGCTGACGAATTTGATTAAAAATTAAAGCACCAATGACAGGACTGGTCAGCAAGGCCGTAAAACTTTTCATTAAAAGCCTTTGGGGCCAGCCTAATTCCTGGGGACGGTGGCTTAGCCCCCCGGCGCAATTGAGAACCACAAGGCCGGCACAGGTATGACTATAGTTGGCGGCCATACTGACACAGAGCAGACCACCAATGGAGTTGCCAATCCAAACCGCCGGTTGCCCCACCTGGGACTGCCAAAAGTCCGCCAGCATTTCTGCCCATAATTCCATGCTGTAGACTAGATTCGGCTTGGCAGAAGCACCAAACCCCAATAGATCCACTGCATAAACTTGATAATGACGGGCCCACTCTGGAATATTTTTGCGCCAATGGCCAATGGATGCGCCAAATCCATGGACAAGCACCAAGGGTTGGCCACTGCCACTAACGCTATAGCAAATGTTATGGCCACGCCACTGCCAATACTGCTGGGGAGACTGGGCAGAAGCGGATAGGGTGGTGGTCATAGAACGTTAAGCTACCAAAATCAAAATACACATCAAAAATTCACACAAAGCCGATGGAAAAACTCTATTCACCATCCTAAACAGATCCAGAGGCATCAGGGCCAGGGCCTAATGGTGCGGTTCCCCGAATAAAATCACCGAGGATTTTAAGTGTTGGACAACATGGGTGGTAATATCACTCACCGCCAGACCCCCCGATGTTCGCCGCCGGATCGATCGCATGAGTACCAGATCTGTGGCCTCAGCTTCGCGGAGAATCGTTTGGGCGATATTATGACTTTTAACGGTTTTAATATCCACCGTGATCGTGGGTTCAGGATGCTCAGAGCAAAAAATGACCTGATTTAGGTTTTCTTCAAAGCGATGAATTTGCCCATGGGGTGTTTCCGGCAGGGAAATGTGGAGGAGAATCACCTTTGCTTGACTGACGGCGGCCAAGGACTGGGCAAAGCCAACAATTCGCAGAGTTGTGCTGGAGAGATCCCGGATCGGTACCAAAATTGACTTAATGCGTTGAGGCTCCTCTAGCAAGCGGGTAATCACCACAGGGCAATGGGCTGACCAGAGAACGCTATCAATAATCGTGCCAAATAGACGCGCCCGAATGCTGGTATTTTCTGACCAACCCAGAACAATCAAATTGGCATTATGCTCTCGACTTAAACGAGTAATCCCTAAGGCAATGTCATTATCAATGCGTACCGCCGGTTCAATCGTGACCTCATAGTCTTGACCAATTTCCAGGGCCCGTTTCACCAGTTTTCGACTTCGCTCTAGGGATTTCTCCAGCCGAGGATCATCCATGTGGGTGTGACCACGGGTAATGGCAATGGGAATCACCCGACCCCGCTCATAACGAGCCAAAAGGGCCGCCAACTCAATGAGTAATCGCTGGGTTTGGGGATTATAAACCGGCACAACCACGGTAAAGGGAGAGGTATCCTCCAGTTCTGGCCCATCATTACCGGAAGCATCCCACCACAGGGCGGGTTCTTCAGCTTCGGCCTCTGGCTCAGGGACAGGTAAGCGGCTAGCTACTCGCGAGGTGATCAAGGGGCCCAAAATGGACGTCACCAACATCAGCACAATCACGCTGTTAAATACATCTGAGGTGAGAATGCGCTGCTGAAACCCCACCAAAGTTGCTGCCAATGTTGCCGCCACCTGGGGCAAGGATAGGGACCACATACTCAGCATTTCAGTCCGGCTATAGCGATACCAAAGGGATGCTAACCAGGCGGCAATGAACTTGCTACCCACTAAGCCAAGGACAATCGCAACGGTAATACCGACAGACCCCAGGGTACGGGCAAAGGCAGGAATATCAATGAGAAGCCCCATATCCACAAAAAAGAAGGGAATGAAGAGAACCCCACCGACAAATTCCACCTTTTCTTTGACCGGGCTATCACCCAAAACATCATTGACCGCCAAACCAGCCAAAAATGCCCCGACAATTTGCTCCACCCCAATCACCTGGGCACCAATGGAGGAGATAAATAGGGCCAGCAGCACAAACAGAAATTGACTGCCTTCATCATCCTTAGAGCGACGGAAATATTCTTTACCCGCCCAATCAAACCCCCAAAGAACTGCTACGGAATACACCGCCAAGGATGACAGAATCCAAATCAGACTGACTGGGGTAAATTCCCCTTTGTTAATGGCCACACAAATAGCCAGAACCAGCAGGGCGGCGGTATCCGTAAAAATTGTCGCCCCAATGGTGACTGTAATCGCCTCATTACGAACGACCCCCAACCGGCTTACAATCGGGTAGGCCAAAAGGGTATGGGAAGCCAAAAGAGAACCAATCAGCAGAGACGCATTCCAGCCAAACCCAAACCAGCGGCCAATCACAATACCGGTAATGATCGGCATGATAAATGTGAGGAAACCAAAGCCCATGGAGCGATTGCGGGTGCGACGAAACTGGGTCAGATCAATTTCTAGGCCCGCCACAAACATCAGGTAGACTTTACCGATGTTGGAGAGCAACTCCATGGTTTCCATGTCATGGTTAAGGAAATCGAAACCATTGGGCCCAAGGATGACACCGGCCAAGAGAAGTCCAACTAAGCCAGGTAAGCTTAGGCGTTCAAAAATGGGGGGAATAGCTAAGATCACTGCCAGTAGGACAGTAAAGATAAAAATTGGACTGTCAATCATCATGGCTTGCCGCTCCCCAATCAGGCCCGAAGGTCAGCATAACGAATTTTCCGTGGTTGCGTCTTGAACAATTCTCAAGACAACGCCAGCGAACAGAAAAAATCCCCTCCAAAAATGGAGAGGATCGTGAAGCTATTGCAACTTATGAACGATTAGCGGGATTAAGGGAATACCTAGTTGGCTAACTCTGAGAAGCCCCTACCGGATGGAAGGGTTCCCCTGCTGGAGCGATCGCCCCCGATTCCCGTTCCCATTCATGTTCCCCATGGGTTGGTGGCACATGCTGCACCGGATTGCTGGGGTGGGTAGATTCCCAGTCCGCTAGAAAATCCTGGGTATCTTTTACCGGCGGTAAGGGCAAGGGACCACCGGGGCCCACTAAGGGGCGTAAACCATTGAGTTCCGCCAGAATGGCTGTACCGTTGTTGATCACCACCGCCAAGATTGGGTCTAGGGCAAAGAAGATACCGGACAATAGGGCACCCACATTGGGCAGGGCCACGATCGCCGTATTTTGCCAGACAATTTCCATGGCTTGTTTTGCAATGCGAATAGCAAGGGTCAGTCCGCGCAGATCATCCTCCATCAGCACCACATCGGCGGTTTCCCGGGCAATATCCGTCGCCCCGGCAAAGGAAATGGAGACATCCGCATAGGCCAGAGCCGCAGAGTCATTGATGCCATCGCCACAGAAGGCCACGACCTTGCCGCTATCGTGGAGGGATTTCACCACTTCTACTTTCCGCTCAGGGAAGGCTTCAGCGTAGATATTTTTAGGAGCAATGCCGAGGTCTTTGGCAACGGCCCGGGCAACCCGGCCCACATCCCCAGTGAGCATATGGGGGGTAATGCCGGCCCCTGTCAATTCACTGATGACATCGCGGCTTTCATCCCGAATCGGATCGCTGTAGAGAAGAACACCAATTAAACGGCCATCGCCACCAATATAAACCACGGAACAGCTACCGGAATTTAGATCGGGGAAGCGTTGATTGAGGTCTTCAAGACAGATATTTTCCGTATCCATCAACCGACGGCTGCCCACTCGCAGATCCACGCCACAGACCTTGGTTGCCACCCCTAAACCGACACGATACTCCCAGTCTTCACAGTCATGGAGGGGCATATTCAATTCCCGGGCATGGCGCACGATCGCTTCTGCTACTGGGTGGGTCAATCCCTGCTCGGCACTGGCGGCCATACTGAGAATCTCATCGGCGGTAAACCGTTCGTCCATCACCTTGATGTCCGTGAGACCGGCATGGCCTTTCGTGAGGGTTCCGGTTTTATCAAAGACGATGGTATCTAGACGGGCAAGGTATTCAATGGCGCGTCCACTACGAATTAATACCCCATGCTGGGCGGCATAGGTGAGGGCAGACAGAATTGTCGTTGGCACTGAAACCCGAATCCCCGTTCCCAGGTCTAGGGTCAACAGGGCGATCGCCCGGCCAATGTCCCCACTCATTAAACCCACCCCAGCGGCAATCCCCAGGGTAGGAACCACCATCTGGTTAGCCACCGTACCAGCGTAGTTTTCAATGCGGGTATCGTGCACAGGGGCCGCCTGCATCAGGCCGACAATCACCCCAGCCCGAGTATTATTACCGACCCGTTCCGTGAGGATCACCAACTGACCATCCACCAGCAGCGTAGAGGCAAACACTTCCATGCCCTCGCTACGCTCGACGGGAACGGATTCGCCGGTGAGCTTACATTGATCCACTAGGCCCGTTCCCCGCAGGACAATGCCATCTACGGGTACCTGATCCCCAGGGTAAAGAACGACGCGATCGCCCTCGACAATATCTTTAACAGGAACTTCAACCTCAATGCCATCCCGCTCAATGAAGGCGGTTTTCCCTAGGCAATCCAGCAAGTCTAAGGAGGCCCGCTCCGAACCACGGGCGGTCATGTCCCGAATGACTTCTCCCCCTTCAATGAGTCCCAACATGAAAGCTGGGGCAAAATAGTTGCCGTGACCCGCATGGAGGGCGATCGCCAGACCATCTAGGAAATCAATAGTTAACTGACGTTCTTCGACAATGGAGTCCCAGGCCCGCTTGAACACCGGCAGCGCACCGGCAATCACCACGCTGGCCAAGACATAGCCAGGAATGGGCACACCCATCAAGGCCCCTAGGCTCAAGCCCAAACCCACGGCAGGCATTCCCAGACGTTCCCAGAGACTAATGCTGTGCTCGTTTGCCCCATCTTCGCTGGACTCATCTTTTTCCGCTTCCAGGAGAGGAACTTCAGGTAGGGTAGCCGCACTCTGAATGGATTGGAAAATCTCTGCCTGCACCACGGCAAGGGTGTTGCCAAATAGCTTGGGATTATACTCCACCACCAAGGAGCGGGCGGGGGGATTAATCCGGGTCGTCGTCACTGCCGTAATTTTACTGACAACGTATAATAACTTGGCAGCGTATTCAGCATCATAGCCAAGGCGGGGAATCCGAATCCGAAAACGGCCAGTAATCCAGTGAACTACTTGATAATGGACATCTTCAGGGGAAACCACACTGACTGCCTCTTGGGCAACGGGGTTACTCCTGGTCAATACAGTCATGAATTTCTCCTGGGGTGGAACAGCGATGGGGGATAGATTGAGGTGGAACATCCTCTAGTTGTCACTATAGGCCGATGACTATGTACACCATTTGGCACAATTGTGACGAAGAGATGTCAATATTTGATTCAGATTAAACCAGTATCCCATTCATAAATCAATTACTATGGCACGATTTACCCCCTTTAGTTTGCAAATGCAAATTAGCCAAATGTTTCAGCAAGGCCAATCTTTTTTCGCTGTCAACAAAGTTCAGGATTGGTTACGAGAGCGACAGCAAAACCCAGGAGACTATGAAATTTCCTTTGAGCAACAACCCGCACCTCCAGGCTCCGGTTTGGTCTATGCCATCACGATCCAGTTACGGCGCAAAGATGGCCAGCCCGTTGATTCTTGGTTATTGGAGCAACTGGCATCCCAGGAATAACAGCCATAAAAATATCAATAAAAATATCAATGAATGATCAATAAATAATGTTTTCTGAGGACGACCGTAAGGGAGAGTGATTCCAGCATGGGAAAATAAATAAACTCACCCATGGGAGACATTGACCGTGTATCGTCTGGCGGCTCCAGCTAAAATTAACTTGTTTTTACAAATCATTGGCGATCGCCTTGAGGGCAATGGTTTTCATGAATTAGTCATGGTGATGCAAGCCGTTACCCTAGCGGATCATATTGAACTGGTGCCCCGCCTCGATGATGACATCTATATTGACTGTGCCCACCCCCTCGTTCCCTGCGATCCCAGCAATTTAGCCTATCGGGCAGCAAAACTCCTCCAAAAACAGGTGGGCGATCGCGGCGGTGTTGATATTTATATTGAGAAGCGAATTCCTGTGGGAGCCGGATTGGCGGGGGGATCCACCAATGCGGCGGCGGTACTGGTGGGTCTGGATCTGCTCTGGGATTTGGGATTGACCCAGGCAGAACTGCAATCCCTGGCCGCCCAATTGGGTTCCGATGTACCTTTTTGCCTCAGTGGGGGCACGGCCCTAGCCTTGGGCCGGGGGGATGAACTCACTCCCCTCATAAGCCTAGAGGGCATCAGTGTGGTTTTAGCAAAATATCGATCCCTGGCCGTTTCCACTCCTTGGGCCTACCAAACCTATCGTCAACAGTTCCAAGCCAACTATGCCCAGACCCCTGGGGAGCAAGAACAAAAACGGCTTCAAGGGGGATCGCCAGAACTCTTGCGGACGATCGCCCAACATGATGTTAAAAACCTAAGTCAATACCTAAAAAATGATTTGGAAAACGTTGTTTTACGCGCCTACCCCCAGGTCCAAAACCTACGGCAGACCTTTACAGAGCTTGGGGCCCTAGGAACAATGATGTCCGGGTCTGGGCCCACCGTATTTGCCTTGGTGGAAAATGACCTAAAGGCGGAAGAACTCTGCCAGGCAATGGCTGAGAAATTCCAGGATACTGACTTGGAACTATGGCCCTGCAAATTTTGTAGTCAGGGAATCCATCTGGTTGATTTTCCCTCAAGATAAAAATCTAGAACAGTTTATGGAGACCAATGACAATCAGCATGGTGCTAGGAAAATAGGGCAGTTGCCGAAACCAGCGATGACCGGCAATTAAAATGCCCGTTTGAATGCCCAGGAAAAGAAAAATACTACTCATCATGGCAATGGTTAAAATAATCAACCAGGGGGAATAGCCCAAGAGGCGAATACTAATGCCGGCCACAAAGGAATCCATGGAGAGGGCCAACCCTAAAAAAACTGCCTCGCTCAGGGAGATGGAATTAGAATGGTCAAAGTCCGCCGCCATGGGATCATTTAGAATTTCTGGAATCACACTCAGGGATTCATGTTCAGATTCAGATTCAGGGCTATCGCCGGCGGTATCAGACTTGACACTTTCCTCTAGCATCTCCAAGTCAAAGGATCGCGATCGGGATGAGCGATTCAGTTGGGACTTGACATGGTTGAGAACCGCAAAGACCCCAATGCCAATGAGCATAATGCCCCCGATCACTTCCGTCAGGCGGGGAGACAGGAGGGCCACAATGATCTCCCCCACCCAAACCGAAAAAATCAATGTCGTTCCCGTGCATAGGGTAATTATGGCTAAGGAACTGAGGGGAACCCGTAAACGACGAGCGCCATAGGTAACACCGACACCAAAACTATCAAGACTCACAGCAATGGCAATGGGTAGCAAGGTCAGGAAATTCATAGATCAATCAGAGAATTCGGTACTATATGCTTGATGTTTGCAAGTATTTCCGCAAATATGCCGAGTAACAAGTAACGAGGGTAGATTTAGTAATATTTACTTTTATTGAAAAAAGTCGCAAACGACCTCATGCTACACCACTCTCGCAAATAATGAAAGTAATTTAATGAACATTGGGTTCATGTTATAAACGTAGTAATGGATACAGACAAATACTTAAAATTCATACTGTTTTTAGGGACTACGGCATAGATTAGAATGGGAGTACAGAAACGTGAGTATTGCCTTGAAAACGCTTCTCAAAAATCTAAAGTACCTGCTGGCCCTTGTCCTTGCGATCTCCTTGGTGCTATGGGCTGCTGCCCCCGCTTGGGCAGAGAACTATACCAAAGAAGCCCTTGTGAATATGGACTTTTCGGGTCGGGACCTACGGGATTCCCAATTTACCAAAGCCAATCTCCTCCACAGCGATCTCAGCCATACGGATCTGCGGGGGGTGAGTTTTTTTGGGGCCAATCTGGAAACCGCTAATCTGGAAGGGGCTGATCTACGCCTAGCCACCTTGGATACAGCCCGCTTTACGAAGGCTAATTTAACCAATGCCAACTTAGAGGGGGCCTTTGCCTTTAATACCAAGTTTAACCAGGCAACCATTGATGGCGCAGATTTTACCGATGTGGATCTGCGGGAAGATGCCCAATTTGACCTGTGTCAGGTGGCCAAGGGCGTGAATCCAGTCACGGGCCGGAAAACCTGGGATACCCTCAATTGCGCTGACTTTCAGTAAATTCGATAGAATAAATATAAGGATATTGCTAGCTTTATCTACCCTATATACCTAGCCAATATTGGCAAAGGAGGGGGTATGAAGCCCTTACAATTTATTGGCAAAAGCCTTGTTGGTGGTTTACTTTTAGCCACAACATTTTCCCTTCCAGCAATGGCTCAAACCTTGGTTTCCGATAGTGGACTCACTCGCATTCATGATTATCCATTTCCTGAGAGACTACTAAATCAGGGAGATCAGTTGAGCTATACCACTCAAGTGGGCGGACGCACCTATCGGGGTGTCATCACCGTGACCCACATTGGTCGAGGTGGAGTTTTGGGTTGGTTTTCCGATCGCAGTACAGACTATGCCTATGGTTGTAGCGGCGATGTAACCATCATTATGCTGGGGAACAATCGCTATCGGGCCACCTGGAAAGTGGGGGGCAGTTATTCGCCCCGTGTGACGTGTCTGGATACCGGGCAAACCTTTGAATTTAATTTGCGAAGAGCACCTTAACCTATAGCAACCCCAAACCTGATGGCTTCCATGCAAAGCCATTTTTCCCCATGGTGCGATCGCCCGGAACCTAGGGGCATTGTTTTCAACGATACAGGGGACGTGGAGCACAATTTAATACCCCAAAAGCATTAGGCTTTCTTGACTTAAGGGTTCCACTTCGTTAATGATTAGGAGCAGTGGCTAATTTTGAGTATTCATACCTATTCGTTCATAGCATCAACGTCTGCTTGCAGGCGATATATAAGGTAAAGAATACTAGGTTCACTGGCTACAGATGTTGTGACGAGAGTTTTTCATGACCCAAGCGACTTATACCAAACCGCCAATTTCTTGGCATACGGTTTTTTTTATTGCCCTAGTCCATGTGGGCGCCCTATTTGCCTTCCTCCCAGAAATGTTTAGTTGGTCAGCGGTGCTGCTGGCCTTTGTACTCCATTGGGTTACTGCGGGTTTAGGCATTACCCTGGGTTGGCATCGCTTAGTCACCCACCGCAGTTTTCAAGTCCCCAAGTGGTTAGAGTATATTTTGGTTTTCTTTGGAACCTTAACCATGCAAGGGGGCCCGATTTGGTGGGTGGGCCTCCATCGTCACCACCATCTCTACTCAGACCAGTCGGTGGATCACCATGATTCTCGCAAAGGGTTTATGTGGAGCCACTTGGAATGGATGCTTCGGGATGTACCGGCTACCAAGGAAATTCCTCGCTTCACCAAGGATATTGGGGATGATCCGGTCTATAAATTTCTAGATGAAAATTTTGTCTGGATTCAACTTGCCTTTGGCGTTGTCCTTTACCTGTGGGGCGGTTGGCCCTTTGTGGTTTGGGGTATCTTTGTTCGTTTGGTAACGGTCTATCACACCACTTGGCTTGTTAATAGTGCTACCCATATGTTTGGCTATCGCACCTTTGAAACGGAAGATTACTCTACGAACTGCTGGTGGGTTGCCCTAGTCACCTTTGGGGAAGGCTGGCACAACAATCACCATGCCCATCAATTCTCGGCCCGTCATGGCCTGAAGTGGTGGGAAATTGACCTCACCTGGATGACGATTCGTTTTTTACAGATATTGGGTTTAGCTACTAAGGTACGCTTAGCGGAACTTCCGGTTTCCCCTTCTCCCTCGGAATAGACACCCTAAAGTAAATATCCAGTAAACCCTTGGTATGCGAGTTCTCATTTTAGGCTGCGGCTATACGGGCACTCGCTTGGCCCTTCGCCTCCATTCCCAAGGAATTGGGGTGGTGATTACCACTCGGTCAGGGAACTGCCCAGAGGTCTTAAGGGATTTGCAGCCAGCGATCGCCCCGGTTCCATTTCTTTGGCAAAGCAGCCCAGCCCGTTCCTTGCCCCCGACCGAGACCTGGCAGGGGGTAACCCATGTTCTATCCAGTATTCCCCCCGATCCTGTGGGAATGGATGGTGTTGTTGCATGTTTGATGGATCAATTGATGGCCCTAGATTTACAGTGGTTTGGCTATCTGTCTACCACTGGGGTCTATGGCGATCGCCAGGGTGGGTGGGTGGATGAAACAACACCGGTTCACCCCCAAAATTCTCGTTCCCAGGCTCGGGTCAATGCCGAAAATCAGTTTTTGGCCAGTGGCTTGCCAGCCCATATTTTTAGATTGCCAGGAATCTACGGCCCCGGATCTGGGCGCAATATTTTTAGTCGGATTCAAACCGGCAAGGCCCAGCATATTCATCGACCGGGCCATTATTTTTGCCGTATTCATGTGGATGATATTGTCCAAACCCTTTTCAAGTCCCTGGCACAACCTACCCCTGGGGAAATTTACAATATTAGTGATGATCAACCCTCGGAATCCAGCCATGTGCTTTTAGAGGCCTATCGCCTCATGGGACAAACCGCCCCCCCACCCCTGGCCCTAGAAGAGTTAGATCTCAGCCCCATGGCAGCCTCCTTTTGGCAAGAATCCCGCCGAGTTCGCAACGATAGGATCAAGTCGGTTCTAGGGGTTAACCTAAAGTATCCAACCTATCGGGAAGGATTAGCGTCTATTTGGAATCAGATGGCCGGGGATGTGCCAGGGGCCAAACTGTGATTGAGAATCAAAATCATAGGCTTTATGATATACAGGCAAAAGTGGATCTCTACGATTCTCCAGATTGCCAACGATTGGCGACCCAGGCAGCCATGGGGCGAAAACTCTGGCTGAGTTCTGGGGTGTCCTTGCCGAGTCCTGACCCGGTTCCCGTTCAACTGGCAGAGGATGGTTATCCCGCCTGGTTAGCTAAGGCAGATACGGGTTACCTCACGCCCGCGATCGCCCCCTATATTCCCCAACCCTGCGATCGCCCCGCCATTGAGGCGGCATTGCCCAAAATCATTCAATTCTTGCAACAGGCCCAAAACCATCCCAACCAGTATCTTTGGGGGGGTAATCTAGGCCCCAACTATGACTGCTCCGGCTTAATTCAAGCCAGTTTTGCCCACCATGGCATTTGGCTGCCCCGGGATGCCTACCAGCAGGAGGCCTTTACCAGACCCTTAGTTTTAGACCCAGTTGTCGCTCCAGCCAGCGATCGCCCTGAAGATTTCATTCCACTTTTAACACCCGGAGACCTAGTATTTTTCGGTACATCTCTGAAAGCAACCCACGTGGGGTTTTATCTGCAAGAGGGGGCCTATATCCATAGTTCCGGTCAGGATCAGGGCCGCAATGGCATTGGCATTGACTATCTATATCCCAGGGAAGATAACGTGACCATGGCCTATTACCAACAATTTCGAGGGGCCGGCCGCATCGAAAAAAGCTACCAACCCCAAGGCATTATTACCATCTAGTGAAAAAATTAAAAATCGCCCCCTAACTAAAACCCCTAACTAAAGCCATGCTCTTGGAGAAATTCTAGGGACAGTTCTGGGGAATGGCTCGGAGGATGGTCTAGGGACTGATAGGGGGTTAAAAACTGTCGGGCATATTTGCCCAATAAATCCGCCTCCAAATTAACCTGATCCCCAACCCCTAAAACCGATAGGGTCGTTTGCTGGTAAGTGTGGGGAATCACGGCCACTGAGAACCATTCACCCTGGGGGTGACAACTGGCCACCGTCAAGCTAATACCATTCACCGCAATACTCCCCTTTGCCACAATATAGGGGCAAACCGACACCGGGGCCCTAAAGATTATCTCCCAGCTATCCCCCAACAGGGTACTTTGATCCAAGGTTCCCACACCATCCACATGACCCGTAACGAAATGCCCCCCCAGCTTATCCCCCAAACGTAAGGAGGGTTCTAAATTCACCGGCTCTCCCCGATGGGCCCGTTCCCCTAGGGTGGTGCGCTTTAAGGTTTCCGGCGAAACAGTTACCGTAAATCCCTGGGTATCAAACTCTTCCACCGTTAGACAAGCCCCATCAACGGCAACGCTATCTCCGATCGCCACCATGGTCAAAAAGTTTACCCCTGGACAGAAAATACGCAAACGGGAAGGGGAAAGGAATTGGAGTTGGCCGAGTCCCTGAATTAAGCCAGTAAACATATAAACCTCCCATTGTTAGCCCATAGGTTGAATTTTGACGATGATCCTTTATGGCCCTAGGGTACGGCGATCGCGAGCCGTTTGGCTGAAATGGGCCCAGGGATCCATATTTTTGTTCCCGTACATTAACTGAGAGCCAGTCGGCAATGGTATAGTGGTCTTTACTTAAGGGGGCGTGGCGGAATGGTAGACGCTGCGGACTTAAGAAATTGAGCCTTAATGGAGGAATCTGTTAAGTGAATGCTCTCAAATTCAGGGAAACCTAAGTTTGCATCGTCAAATAAGGCAATCCTGAGCCAAGCCGGGGATCCGTTTGTTGGTTTTCGGAAGGTGCAGAGACTCGACGGGAGCTACCCTACCGTAGATTAACTTACGCGGGTAAAGGGAGAGTCCAATTCTCAACACATCTGTGGGCGACCCAGATTGTGGTCGCGAAAGCGGCAGGAGGATGAAAATCCGTTGACCTTAAAAGTCGTGAGGGTTCAAGTCCCTCCGCCCCCATTCAGGAAGAATCTAATATAGTCTAAAAACGTCTTCAAAGCCTTACTGTGAAAGCATCATAGCGGTTTTATTAGTCTCAATCAGTCTTGATGAGGCTAGGGTAAGCTAGGGGTGGATGGTGGTATCAATCAGGGTACTTCCACTAAACCCCTAACCCCTTATGCTCACAAAACTGGCTGTCAATCGATCTGAGACAACTGACAGAGTATAAAAGCTTTTTGACGGCGGCGGTTTATATCTGGAGATACCCGTCAATGGTGATGATCAATCCCGCACTGATTGCGGCATTAGAACGACACATCTGGCAGAACAATGCAAAATGATGCAAAGGTTGACCGATATCATGCTTGGGTTGGCAGGGTATTTGGGGCAAGTTTGGTACCTGAGGCCTGGGATAAACGGGTTCAATCGCTGGGCGTGAGGTTGTCGGATGGGATTCCCTGTACCACAACCACCCCTCACATCACTGTTCTCGTATTCTAGAAGCGGAGTTGGTAGAGAGTAATACAATACTGATACAGCCCTTGCAGGAAATTCCGGTTTCATTTACGGTTATGGCTAGGGTTAAGTTCAGAAAAGTATGATAGATAAAATTTTATCTATATTGTCGTCTGGTGGATTGCCCTGATGCTGGTTCATTGTACTCACCCTACCTGTGATCAACCCCGAAATGCATTGCCGGAGTTAGATGATCCTGAGGAGCGGCGGAGCATCTCCCAGCGGTTTTGTACCACCTGTGGAATGCCTTTAATTTTGAAGGGACATTATGTGGCAGAAAAGCTGATCGGGCAAGGAAGCTTTGGGGCAGCCTACTTGGCTAGGGATTTAGATACGCCAAGTTTACGAAAGTGTGTGCTAAAGCAATTACGACCCAACTTTACAGACCCAGGGGATATAGCAACGGCTCAAATACTTTTTGAACGGGAAGGAGCCATTTTAGGAAGATTGGGAGAGCATCCCCAAATTCCCTCGTTATTTGCATTTTTTGATTTGGATGTTGAGACTAGTTCTCCCCATCTGGGCGATCGCTTCTTTTATTTAGTACAAGAATATATTGATGGCAAAAACCTAGAGGATGAATTAGAGCAGCAGGGTCGCTTTCGAGAGGAGGAAATTCTCCAATTCTTGAAGGAGCTTTTACCTGTACTGCAATTTATTCATGATTGTGGATCGATCCACCGAGATATTAAGCCTTCAAATATTATGCTGGCTAATCAAGGGAGGATTTCAGGGCAATCGCAGCTTTATTTGATTGATTTTGGTGCGGTGAAACAGCTTGCTGGAACATACTTGACAAAAAAAAGTGGACATACTGGCATTTATACGCCCTATTTTGCCCCACCGGAACAAATGCGGGGAGAACAAGTGTATCCTAGTTCTGATTTGTATGCCCTTGCTGTGACAGCGATTGTTTTGCTAACAGGTAAGGATGCTGGCGAGTTATTAGACACCTATAATGATTACTGGAATTGGTCATCCTATGTCAATGTAAGTGATCGTCTAGCAAAGATATTAAACCGTATGTTGGAGTCTATTCCCAATCGTCGATATCCTTCGGCACAGGATGTGCTTGAAGCATTATCAACACCACCTCCTCCTCCACCTCTACCACCACCTCCTCCAACAAAGTTGCTGTGGCCGATCGCCATTTTCCTAGGTATCTTCTGTAGTATTTTTGCCTTAGGGATGGTTGCTATTTTTATTCCCCAAATCCAGCAACCAACTGTCCCAATAACAACGACTCAGGGTGATTCTAATGAGATAGAAGCCTTGGATAAAGCTATTGAGCAGGAGTCATCCATCCCTATTGCAACACCATCACCGACTCCCACACCGACCCCTACGCCATCTCCATCGCCTAGCTTATCTTTGAAACCAACCTGTGGTTCGCAGCGAACTGGGCCAAGTCATTGGTGGGGAGTACGGGGGCCAGGTGCTGCATTAAGTACGGTTCAAAATAACTACTGCCGTGATGCTCTGATTATTGCGGGACAAACCCAAGCGGCTAGTTTTACTTCTAAATCTGCGGCCCAGGATTTTGCTGAAAAACTCTCCCGCGCTTCGGGATATGGTTTCTACGTGACTGATTCATATTGGGTGGATTAACGGTTTTTTTTTTTGATTATCTATTGGAGTTAAAATAACTAAAATTATGACCAAGGAAAATAAACCATCAAATAAAGAGTCAAAGAAATCTCTATTGCCATCACAAAAAAAAAATGAATCCAATTAGACATTATTCACTACTAGTTTTGGTTTTAATTTGCCTGATTATTGGTAGCAACAAGGATTTATCGGACTCGTCCAGGATGTTCTCAGGATCAAAACATTACAGTCAAGATTCTCAAATAAATATTAGTTTGGATGAGGATGGTAGTAACATTAATCAATCTAAAAGTTCTTCTCCAAAACCTACAGGTAATCCTGGCGCAACTCAAACCAAGGAATTTCTGAATCTTGACTATGAAACAATCCATGGGCATCTAAATGGGTTAAAACCAGGTACAATTCTGCTCACCTTTGATGATGGACCATCGCCGGTTTATACACTCCAAATCCTGCAAAAACTGAAGGCCGCCAACATGAAGGCAACGTTCTTTGTGATTGGTCAGCGGGTAAGGGAAAACTGCAATATTTTGCGTCAGGTCTATAATGGTGGTCACGAAATTGCAAATCACTCCTATCGCCATCCCCGCCTGACAACGGTATCACCCGAACAACAACGTAATGAATTGTTGCAAACTCAAGCAGCAATTGCTACCTGTTTAGGCATTGATTATAAAATTCGTTGGTTCCGCGCACCCTATGGCGATCAGAATCAAGATTTACTAAGAATTGTGAATAAGTTGAACTTAAATTCCGCACTTTGGTCAGTGGATACCCAGGATTGGCACGTAGAGACGACTGCCCAGGATATTGCTAATGAGGTCATACGAGGGGGCGATCGCCAGATTGTGCTTATGCATGATGGTACTGAAATAAACCCAGAAATGCTGCTTCCCCATGTGAGTGAAAGCCGCCAAGAGACCGTTGATTCTCTAGATATTATTTTGCCCTATCTAAAAGAGCAAGAGATTGAGACGATCACCCTATCCGAAGCTTTCCATAATTTGATCATAGACTAGGATTTTACTAGAACCCTGAACTGCTTGCTGTGAATAGGTTTTCACCCTACGAACATGGAGGGATTCGAACCCCCGACCCTCAGAACCGGAATCTGATGCTCTATCCACTGAGCTACATGTCCACAGATTGTAGTATATCATTCCTATTTTCAGATTTTCAGATATATCTTAAAGTAAAAGCATGAAGCCCTTATCCTTCAACCTCTATTCTGGACTCTCTGGCTTTGGTCTAGGGATCGTCTTGGGGTTCGTCACTAGTTTGCCCAGTGCGGCCCAGGGGGCAAGTGGCTGCGGCTTTACCCAAGTGGTGGGTCTCAATTTTGGTAATTATGATGTCATGGCCCCAACTCCGACGGATGCGGTGGGGAGTTTTAGTTTCACCTGTCGGGGTGGGGGTGGGGGAGGCGGAAGCTTTAATAATATTCCCGTCACCATTAGTTTAAGTCGGGGCAACAGTGATAGCTACACCCCGCGACGGATGATTTTTGAATCCAGTACCCTGGAATATAATTTGTATCTAGATGCTGCTCGTAGTCGCGTTTGGGGCGATGGCACCAGCGGTACAAACCAGAACGGCCCCTTTGTTCCAGGCAATAATGTGGGCAATACTATTGAGATTTTTGGTCGGATTCCACCGGATCAGTGGGTCACACCAGGGCAGTATAGTGATCAGATTGTGATTACAATTCAATTTTAGTTTTTTTGAAAAACATTTAATCTAAGGTCAGGGTTGGTGCGCTTTTAGCATCCCTTGGATCAATGTTGCGGCGGTGGTTCATCACCATATCAATCCAGGGTGCATAGAACGAGACTCGAGTATCACTGAAAAATTCACCGAAGGAACCATTACTGATTTCATCATCAATATCTACGCTGTCAGTAATCATAAAAAAGCCGCGATCGCTAAAACCCCAAGAAGTTACAGCGGCAACTTTGCCATCGATAAAGCAGGGGCCACCGGAATCCCCTGCCCCTGAGCCTGCTTCATTTTTACCCAGACCCAAATCTGCCAACCGAGGAAAATATCGACCAAAGGCATCCCGCGTAGGAGTCCCGTCATCAAAGTCATACATTAATTGGCTGCGGGGTACCACTGTGGATAAATCACCGTCAGTCACGGGTATAAAAATATCCAGGAGGGCTTCATAGCGATTTTGACCCCAGTGGCGATTCAAGTCACTATTAGAGGTTCGATCTTCTCCGGTGCTGCCTAGCCCAATGTAGCCATAGCCCACCTTCGTAAATACTTTACCGATTTCATCCTGATCTCGATAAATATCATAGGCTTCAATGAAATCTGGCACAACTGCATCCAGTTCTAGCAAGGCAAGGTCATAGCCCTCCACGGCAAGTTTCCCTTTCCAACTGGGATGAATAAAATAACGGGCAACCCGGGCCTTCAAGTTCCGTGGTTCCCGCCGAAACACCACCGTGATCTCTTTGTCGGGGATGGGGTCGCCTTTATTGAGGCAATGGGCCGCAGTGAGGACAAATTGTTTACCCTTCAAAAGGGTACCGCTACAGTGAACTGGCTCTAGCAGTACCACTCCCGTATATTGATCCAGGGGCAAGGGTTGGGTGGTCGGACTATGGGCAAAGGCACTGACAATGGTGTGGCCGGGATGTTGCCCAAATAAAATACACCCTAGGGCGATCGCCGCCACGAAGAATAACTTCACCCACTTCATAGAAATATACTTAAGACCTTCCCTCAGGAAAATGAATTAAGGAAGAGAATCACGATCCTGATGAGCCATGACCCTCAGGAGTTCCTGCCACAGTTGGCGCGTCACGGGGCCAGGGCATTCCGGTAAACCATAGGTTCCCAATTCACGAATGGGCATGAGCAGTCGCACTGAGGAACTGAGAAAGGCTTCTGTGGCGGTCTCCAAATCTTCCGGTTTCAGGACTACTTGGCGATGGGGCAGGCCAAGACGCTCCAGAATGGTGAGTAACACCGATCGGGTAATGCCATGGAGAATCCCCACATCCGTTACCGGAGTTTCAATTACACCCTGGCGGACAATCCATAGATTACTGGTGGTGGCTTCCGTAATCTGGCCGAAACTATTTAATAGTAGGGCATCATCCTTACCGTTGCGTTGCGCCTCCAGTAAGGCCAAGATATTGTTGAGATAATTGCCGGTTTTGGCGGCGGGGTCTAGGGCATTGCGGCTCACCCGTTCCCGCTGGGAAATCTCTAGGGACAGACCTGTTTCTGATAGTTGAGGGTTGGAATCAACAGGTAAGAGAATAATTAATAGGCGAGGCCGGGTCTGGGGGTCGGGCAATAGACTAATGCGCTGATCTGCCCCACGACTCACAACGATGCGAATATAGTAATCTCCCTTTCCTGCGGCGGCGATCGTTCTCTTAACTTCGGTGCAAATATGATGATCGAACCAGGGAATCTCTAGGTACAAATACTCTGCCGATCGCCGCAAACGATCAATATGTTCCTGGAGGGCAAAGGGTCGGCCCTGGTACGTTCGGACTACTTCATAAACACTATCACCATACAAAAAACCGCGATCTAGGACAGACAGAGAGGCGGTGGGGGCAATGTGACCATCTAGATTAATCAGCATGCCCATGGACTAAGGCTGTTGATCCAGTTCAGCTTTCATCCGCTCCAAGGTCGTATGCATTTGATCAAACATTCCCTGGGGCGTTGTGCCAAATTGATTGAGTTGGGTGTTTAACTGCTGAATTGTCATTTGGGCCATGAAGTCATCGGACAATTCAAATCGCTTCATGAAAATTCGATAGCGATCCATCATCTCTTCCATTTTTTCGATGTAGAGTTTTTTACCGGCCCGATCAAACTTGCCGTAGTCAGACCCCAAGGCCATAAGAGACTGATAATCCATAAAAAGCTGTTGAGCTTCCTGCTGGACGATTTCTGAATCGAAAAATCCCATAGTGGTTATTTTAACGTTGCTAGGGGGACTGTTACCTTACTGGCAATCTTTTTACATTCTATCCCTTCTTAACATTCTCATTCTACCGCGGTTCAAGCTAAACCCAGGCATTGCTCTACATCGGTCAAAATCAGATCTGTGAGAATTTTCTGGGTATATAGACAATGGAGGGTTTCGGTGGAGGCAAAGCTACCATTTTCCCAATATTTATTGCTGGGGGCACCCCCACCACAAACAGGAAAATAATCACAGGTTTGGCGACAGGCTGTTACCCCCGCTTGAATATCCTGATAGATTCGTTGAAAGGTTTCGGTTTGGCAGACGGCTTCAAAGGAATCAGTGCAAACATTTCCAAGGATAAAGCGGCCGTAGTCGGAACTGGTCATACCCAGAAGCTCCGGGGAATAGGTGGCAAAATTTCCATTCACGTCCACGTTCACCATGGCAAAGGGGGTACATAGTTGATTACGGCCCATAGCTTTATCGGTGTAGAGGTGTTCACTCACCCGATCAAATTCCCGAACTTTGAAGGTTCCTTTCGTGGCTTTGGTGAGTTGCCAGAACCGTGCCATGAAGCCTCGATACTGCGATCGCGTGTCATTTTGACTGAGGGAAGATTCCTGATTTGACCCTTCAATTTCCTCAATATTAAAACCAACATTATGAATCCCTTCTTGCTGGAAGAACTCAAAAATTTCATCAGGGTAGGCCAGGGCATCCTTTGTCAGTACGGCAATAATATGAAAGTTGATCTGGTTATTTTGTAGGTGCTTGATCCCCCGCAGGGTTGCCTGGTGGGTTCCTAGTCCGGTGCGGGTTTTCCGGTGGGCATCGTGGAGAAAGGCCGGCCCATCTAAGCTTACGCCAACGGAAATTTGCTCGGACTTGAAAAAATCACACCAGTCCGGGGTGATCAATGTGCCATTGGTCTGAATCGCATGGGTGACATAGCATTGACGGCTATTGTGCTGCTGCTCTAGGGCGTTAATCTGGGCAAAGGCCTTTTGATAAAACTCAAGGGGTAGGGTGAGGGGTTCACCGGCATGCCAACAGACCGTGAAATGCTTTCCCAGGAAGCGACTGCTAAACAGATTTTTGAAGAGTGGCTCTAGGAGAGCTAGATCCATGCTCTGCCGTTGCGATCGCCCCGGCAGATAGCAATAGTCGCAGTCAATATTACAAAAGGGCGTAGGTTGAATGACCACCAGCCGAAAGGGGCCAAACCGAGCGAGTTCTGCGTCACTAATCATCATGGCAGTTAGGGCAGGGCTTCAATTTGCCGCAATGCCGCAACCAACGGCAGGAATAGGTTTGCTTAGTGATTCCATAACCGTCAGATAGATCTAATTACTAAATTACTTTTAATTATTACTTTACTCTTAATTACTAAAGTCTGACCAAATATCTTCCCAGTAGGCCCCATCATTAAAATTAATCCAGGTGTCTTCCCAATAGGCCAACTGCTGATTTTCTGAGACGGGAGTGAGTCCCATGGACTGAATTTGATCTTTGCCTTGCTGAAGGCGATCGCGCACCGTGGAAAGACGCTGGGCTAGGGAGAGGCTAGGGTCTCCATTGCCAAGGGTGGTATCGGGTACATCAGGGTTAGAAGCTGCTTCCCCTACCCCTCCTGTGGTGACAAGGGTTAATAAAAACAGTAGGCTGGCAGTGCCGTGGCTTACAATACCGTTGTTATTCGGCATAATCCGATGCAGAAGTCCTTCACGTCTAGGGTCACTCATCTCACTTATAGCAGATTTAGTGATTAGGCGGAACGTCCTACCGCAAATTAACCTACACCACTGAACAGGGAAGAAGTAGAGAGCTATAGGTTTTGGGCGTTAGACTTAGGAGACCACCAGCCAAAATCATCATCAACAATGATCAATGATCATTAATCAATCCGATCAATAGCCTAGGCTGCGTTATGTTTTGTCGGGCGATCGCCGGAAAAGGGCTGAACTCCCGTGGCAGGATAATGATCATTTCGGGGGGTAAAAATACGTGTAAAGGCTTCAAAAAGAAACCGCATCATGTTCCTCAAGGTTCGTAGCATAAGACTTCTCCCTGTTGAGACTACCTTGCTATCTCAACTATAGAAAATCCATCTTGGTTCATGAGAAAGGTTGATACAATTATTTAGAAAAGCAGGGGATTTTGTAACATTTTATGATCATTTTATGATCATTTTTAACGTTGAGTTTTAAGTGTCCTTACGATTTATTGGTATTGTTGATTTTTGTATTTTATACCGTACCAACATGATGCTGGCAACCTTACCCATTCCGCTCAAAATCATCGTTTTTTTGTTTCTTTTTACATTTTTATTTTCTGTTGCCCTGGGGAAATCAACGGTTGAGATCATTACCTTGATGAAATCTAACGTATTGGGGCGATCTCTATTGGTGAATTTTATTTTACTGCCAGTTTTGGGGATAATACTCGTTAAGTTATTTCAGCTACCGTCGGAAACGTCCCTAGGGTTTTTAATGATAGCGGTAACTCCAGGGGGCTTACTGGCCTTACACTTTGCCCGAGTTTCTAAAGGTAGTCTCATCTATGCCGTGGGGCTAGTGATTCTACTATCCTTTCTATCGATTGTCCTTACTCCCTTGCTCATTTATGTTCTTTTTCCCGGTTTCCAGGCCACGAGCATACCGATTTTGTCGCTGATTGGCCACCTTTTAATTCTGATTATCCCTCCCCTCTTTGCTGGACAGGTGATACAACGGTGGTTCCCCAGGATTACCCCAAAGCTACAAAAATTAGCAACGGCTTTATCTGTTGTCTTATTCATGGCATTAACGATCTATACCTCAACCCTCAAAGCCTTAGATCCCAGATCGCTGGGATGGAATAGCTGGGGAGCGATGGCCACATTTGTGATCATGGCATGGATCATGGGTTGGCTGTTTGGTGGCCCTCATTTGGTAAATCGTAAAGTCCTAGCCATCAGTACCAGTATGCGAAATGTTGCCATTTGTCTATTAATTGGCAGTAGTAGTGGATTTAGCCAAGGGAGTGAACTAGCCATTATTGGCTTTAGTGAGTTGCTAGTTCCCATGAATTTAGTGTTTGCGATCGCCCTACGTCGCCTCAAAACCGCGACTCTTATGCCTTAGATGGGATAATCGTATTCATTAACATGAACGTTAATCGATAAGAAAAACTGGGAACTCGGAGTAATAGATGCTGAAACAATTTGAAGAACTCACCCGCACCGTTCGGAACTTACAGGCCGTTACAGATCTGCTCAAATCCATGGGGGAAAAAACCGACAATGTATTTGATATTGAAGATAACTTTCGCGGCAGTCATCAGATGCAAGTCTGTGTTGATCGGGTTAAAGCCATTCCCGATGCCCGGGCCATGATGGAATCTCGCTATCTTGGCCCCGATATTGATCTAGACGCATTAGTACAACTACCACAGGGTAGCCTGGGTCATACCTATGCCACCGTCATGAAAACCCTCGGCTATGACCCTAATTTTTTCCGTCGTCGTAACATTGAAACCGATGACGACTGGGTGACCATGCGCCTCCGCAAAACCCATGATATTATTCATGTCATCACTGGCTTTGGCCCCACGGGTGGCGAATTGGGGGTACTTTCTGTTAATGCGGTTCAGATTAGCTATCCCATGTCTGTTGTCCTTCAGGTGGCCAGTATGGGGTTAGCCCTAAAACGTCAACCGGACAAGCTCCAGTACATAACCCAGCAGGCAGCACGAGGTATGGGCATGGCCCTTCAGATCAAACCCCTCATTGCCCAGCGTTGGGAAGACGGTTGGCATAAGCCTCTGCGGCAATGGCGTGAGGAATTAAACATCACCGATCCTGTCATTGATGAACCTTATAGTCTCAAAAAGCGTCTACCGGAGCTAGATTTGGATTGGTGATTGGGCAATGTAATTGCTACATTATAGGAACGGTAGTCAGGGTGTTTGGGGGATTGATGTGATCGGTGTCACCGATTTAAGTTGCGGTGGATCACCACTGGCTAGAAACAAATCTCCTATGATGACACTCATGACAGCAGAAAGGATCTAAGGAGTATTATCCTTTGTGCCTGTGTTCCTGCACCTAAAACCGACGTTATATTTTTCAAATAGGAGCAGTGGCGATCGTGAACACGTGGATTCAGCGAAGTGACTACCAACTCATTTATGATCATTTGCTTGACTGTGTGCAAAACGAAACGCCACAGCAGGTGATGGAGCGGTTTCGAGCATTGTTCATCATGGGGTACACCTACCCGGATCGTTCTGTGCAAGGGGCACTGGATCAGATCGTGGGCGATCGCAATGCCGAGCATAATTTCAAGCTTTTTATTAATCGCTGTTGCCACATTCTGGTTAATCGTTGGCAGAAGCGGCCCTTGCTCCATGGGGCAATCCCAGAATTTTTAGCTCTCCTGGAAACACCCATTGCCATGCCCGCCGGTGGACTGAGCCGGGCCACCATTGTCCGCAGACTACGACTTCTATTTAAGGGCTATCTAGAGAGCGAATACTACCAAAAGCTGCAACGGGTGGCCCAGTTCGTGGGTGAGGATCACCGGGATCTGTCCTCCATTCGTCGCAATACCGATCGCCCTCTGAGTTCTCTCATTCGTCGTTATCCTTACCTTTACGATCATTGCCTCATTGGGGACGAGACGACTGCTGAAGAAAAAAGCTTTATTATGAGATCCCAATCTAAAATTCAGCAACAGTTTGAGTTAGATCTTTCCAACTACCTGACGACGGAGTTTCGGATTGGTAACGGCAATACAGTCATTGCCCCAGTCAAAAATCCGACCCTCCTCAGCGATACGGAATTGAAAACCTCCCTGAAGCACTTTGTTGGCAAAGTAGACGGCCGCCAGACCTATCGGGATATGGCCCAGCAGTTTAACCAGCAAACCGCCAAGAATAAATCCACGGAAGCCTTTAAGCGCGAGTTTTACCACTATCTCACGGATACCAGTGGGGTTAGCTTTGGCAATGGTCGGTTTCGGCAGCGATTCGAGCAATACATCAAGACGTTGCCCGCCCTCCAGCAGACCCACCAATTGAATGATTTTGCATTAGTGCGTACCTGTAGCCAAACCCTCAATTACCTGGTGGTGGATAGTGCCCAAAATCCAAATCACCTTGTCTTTGTGGATCTGCTCAACAATATTGGTACCCCTGCGACCATTGGTCTGCTTCTAAAGATTGTCCTCGTATCTAAAAAAGTGAAGCCTTACCTAGAGAAGCGGTTTGCAATTCTGTTTAACCATTACCAGTCGTTTAATCGCGGCAAGGTCAAATGGTTGGTGAACTGCCTAGAGAACTTCAATATTGCCACGGCCACCCATTTTGGTCGCCAAGACTTTTCCTTTTTCTCTAAACTCTAGTAAGTTATAGAAATTATAGATTTCTCTCAAATTCCTTAAAAGTTCAGGGCATTTTGAGTCACGGTGGCGATCGCCTGATCCGTAGCCTTGGGTAGGTGATAGTATTTGCCCCCGGCTTGGGTTGCCAGATCCTTTGCCATCCCCGTCGATACAAAGCGATTTTCCGTATCAATTACCAAGAGTTTCAGACCGAGGCCCTGGATTTTAGCGGCAATATCTAATAACTCTCCCTTAATATCCGGCTTTTCCCCCTCTGGTAGCGGATCCCCTAGGGAACGCGCTAGGGGGATATTACCACGCCCATCGGTAATGGCCACAATCATCACCTGGCCAATATCGCCAGACTGACGGGCATTCATGCCGACGCGAACCGCTTGGGTGAGTCCATGGGCCAGGGGAGAGCCGCCACCACAGGGCAAGGTTTCCAGACGACGGCGGGCCGCTTCAATGGATCGGGTGGGGGGGAGGAGAACCTCTGCCTGTTCACCCCGGAAGGGAATCAGGGCAATCATGTCGCGGTTTTGGTAGGCCTGGGTGAGTAATCGCAGGACGGCGCCCTTGGCAGAATTCATCCGATTGAGGGCCATGGAACCCGAGGCATCCACAACAAATATAATTAAGGCTCCGGCTTTGCGGGCTAGGCGTTTAATCCGTAGATCATTGGATTCAACAATGACCTTCCGGTGGGGCTGGCGCAGTCGTCGCGATTGTTGATAGGGTGCTGCCGTTCGCAGGGTTGCATCTACGGCAATGCGTCCGCCTCGACCCCTGGGTAAAATGGGCCGGACATAGCGACCCCGATCCTGGGAATAGACTAAACTGCGACTGCCCGATTTCCCTTGGCGTTGGGATAGTTGGGCAAAGTAGAGGACGGAATCATCTAAAACCGTACCATCCGCATCAAAAACAAATTCCTCAGGAACCGGTGGCATTTCCTCGGGATCTGATTCTGGGGGGTCGCTCTCGTCCTCGTCTGGCTCATCCGGATCTTGCTGATCCTCCATTTGGTTATTGGGGGGAGGAGGTGGTGGGGGTGGTGAGGGCGTTTCCACTTGCGTCGCCCGGGGAACAATGACTAACTCGACGGCGCGGCGCAGATCTTCAGCAGTGACATCAGCGCGACCATTCAGGGCCGCATGGGCCCGGGCAACCCCCACGGCAAAGAGTTCGGCTCGGTGGCCCTGCACCCCTGCCCGGAGGGCCTCGGTCACTAAGTAGGCAATTTGTTGGCGTTGAATGCGGACATCTTTTAGCCATTCCCGTGCCAGAATAATTTGGGTTTTGAGATCATCCAGTTCGGGGGTGTATTCAGCTAAGAAGGCTTCTGGAGAATGGGCAAAGGCAGTAACTTGATCTACGGCAGCTACCCGTTCATCTAATCCGAGGACAGTATCCGCAGACAGGGCGATGGCAATGCGATCCAGTAAATGGGGCCGTAGTTCCCCTTCCTCGGGGTTGTAGGTGGCAATAAGTAGGGGGCGACAGGCGTGTTGAATACTAATGCCTTCCCGCTCAATTTGATTTCGCCCTTGGGTCAACGTGGTAAGTAATAAATTTGCAATTTGCTCATCCAGAAGATTAATTTCATCCACGTACAGGACTCCCCGATGGGCGGCGGCTAGGAGTCCCGGCTGGAAGACCGCTTCCCCACGCTGGACGGATTGACTCACATCCACGGAACCCAGTAACCGATCTTCAGTAATGCCCAGGGGAATTTGAATAAATGGTGCGGGAATCACTTCCCTCTCTAGGGTTTTGCCATGACTCCAGGCCAGGAGGGTGATGTCCCAATCCTGGGGGCGATCGGGATCAGGGTTGGCAAAGATGCGGGGAGCATCACTGGCGATCGCCGGCTGAATGACCTCAATGGGCGGCAAAAGGTGATGAATGGCCCGGGCCAGGACAGATTTAGCGGTTCCTCGCCGGCCAGCAATGACGACTCCCCCTAAGCCTGGGTCGATCGCCGCTAAAAGTAGGGCTAGTTTAATGGCTTCTTGGCCAATAACGGCGGTCAGGGGAAAATCGACGGTTTTCAGGGCCATAGACGGAATATATACAGGATTGACATCTACAGCTATCTTACGCAATTTTTTGTTTAATTTTTGGCTTTCAGAGTTTCAGGGGTCTTGGGATTGTCATCGGGTTGTGGTTCACCTGTCACACCGCTGAAATATACCTTTCCTAGATTGGTTACTGTCCACCTTGGTAAAGTTTTTCTGGGCTGTCCCTAAACGGATCATCCAGGAGGGCTTGCTAGGTTACATCGCTGAGCCATGAATTTCCTATCTTTGTTGCCGATCGCCATTGCCCTGAGTCTGGATAGTTTTGGAGTAGGTGTCACCTATGGGGCCCGCCGTCTCCGAGTCCCCCTGGGATCTCTGGGCATTATTACCCTTTGCACGGGTCTGAGTTTAGTCATTGCTGTTCTGATTGGGGATTTGCTCGTTGCCCTACTGTCTAAGGAATTAACCGAGTCCATTGGTGGATTCCTATTGGTGGCGATCGGGCTGTATGCGGTGATTAATCATTTCAAATCCCAATTACAGCGATCCTCAAAACCCCTGGATTACCACGCCAACCCGACGGATCGGCCCGGGTATCACCCCCCGGAACACGAAAATTTAGGGGTCATTCCAGAGATTCTCCAGGATCCCATGGCCGCCGACTTCGACCACTCCAACTCCATTTCCTTGCAGGAGGCCTTCTTTTTGGGGCTGGCCCTCTCCATTGATTCCTTTGTGGCGGGGGTGAGTATTCGCCTGTTGGGATATTCTCCCTGGCTGATTATTTTTACCATTGCCATGATGAGTAGTATCTTTCTCTACATTGGCATTCAAACTGGAATCATGATTGCTGGCCACCGTTGGCTGAAACAACTCCCCTATTTTCCCAGCACGATGTTGATTGTGATTGGACTCCATAAAATCTTTTAGGGATTTCTGAGTAATGAACTTCCCTGATGGAGTTGGCTAAGGTTCTTACAACCAGTACAAAATAAAACGGTTTTTAGTTCCCCTAGGGTGATCTCAATATGTTCAAATAAGGCTTCTTCGGAAATATGGGCCGCTTGCAGAAACGGTCGGGCCAGCCCCCCCAGATCAGCTCCCAGGGCGATCGCCTTGGCCACGTCTAACCCATTCTTGAGACCGCCAGAGGCAATCAAAGGATAGTCCGGGTGGTTTTCACGAATATCCTGAAGACAGTCCGCCGTAGGAATCCCCCAGTCCGCAAAGGTTTGCCCCAAGGCGCGTTGGCGAGGATCCGTGGCCCGCGCTGCTTCCACCTTGGCCCAGGAGGTTCCTCCCGCACCGGCGACATCAATGGCCGCTACCCCAGCCTGGATCAGCTGATCGGCGATCGCCCCGGAAATACCATTCCCCACCTCTTTGACAATGACGGGTACCTCTAATTGCTGGCACAGATCCCTGATTTTGGGCAGGAGTCCCTTAAAGTTGCGATCGCCTCGGGTTTGCACCGCCTCCTGAAGCGGATTGAGATGGAGAATCAGGGCATTGGCATCTAAAATTTTAATAATTTTGCCACAGTCGTCCACCCCACAGCCATAGTTCAATTGCACCGCGCCAATATTTGCCAAGAGGGGAGTATCCGGGGCAACCTCTCGCACGGCAAAGGTTTCGGCGATTTGCGGTTGCTCCAATAACACTCGTTGGGAACCGACACCCATGGGAATCCGAAAATGTTGAGCGGCACGGGCTAACCGACGATTAATTTTTCCCGCTAGGGCCGTTCCCCCCGTCATGGATGAAATTAATAAAGGGGCCGCTAAGGGCCATCCCAAAAAGGTGGTCTGAATATCCAGATCATCAAAATCTAATTCAGGTAAACAGGTATGACGAAAGCGATAGCGTTCCAGCCCTGTGGAGACAAGGGGTGATTCCACATCCCCATGGATGCAAATATCTAGGTGCTCAGCCTTACGATGCTCAATGTCACTAGCACGGGGATTATTCATGGGAAGTCTAGGAGGCTAGATTATTTTCAAGGGCAAAGCGGACTAATTCGGTACGGCTACTTGTTCCCGTTTTTACAAAAAGACGACTCACATACTTTTCAATATTCCGCACACTGGTATTTAGCTGACTGGCAATTTCCTTATTCATGAGTCCTTGGACGACTAATTGTAAAACACTTTCTTCCCGAGGGGTTAAATCTAACTTGATTGGCTGTACCGTGGTTGATTTCCCCCCCTGCTTCACCAGCATGGTTCGTAGTTCCGCAATTTGTTGGGCAAGACTGGCTAAATTTGGCTCTGCTTCATCCCGAGCAGCGGCCTGCCGTCGGATCAGATTATTGACAATGGCGACTAATTCATCGGGGTCAAAGGGTTTAGAGAGATAGGCATCACAACCAGCATCATAGCCCTGGATGCGATCGCGCTTCATGCCCCGTGCCGTCAGAAAAATCACCGGAATATGGCTTAAATGGCTTTCACTGCGTAGAGACTCTAGAAATTCGTAACCATCCACCTGGGGCATCATAATATCGCTGATCACCAAATCTGGAATCTCCGATTGTAAATAGTCCAAAGCTGCCTGGGCACTGGATACCGCCGTTACCGTAAAGCCACTGTCTTCCAGGTAGGCCTGTACGGCTTCCCGTAGGCCCGGTTCATCGTCCACTAATAAAAGATGGCCACTCATCGTTCGTTTCCTCCCTAGGCTTAGTGTAGCTAGTTAAACCCATCTCCTCGAAAAATATATTGGGGTATGATGAAAACTCCCCTCCATAACCGTCAAGGGTTTCTCCCACTCTAACCATGCCATGATCCACCATCAACTCCAGCGTCTGCGATCCCTGATTAATGAAATGGATACGGCTCTGATTGCCTATTCCGGTGGCATTGATAGTACCTTAGTCGCAAAAGTTGCCTACGATGTTCTCGGCGATGGGGCGGTGGCTGTGACGGCAGTATCTCCTTCCCTACTGATGGCGGATTTAGAAGATGCCCGAATTCAAGCGGCGGCTATTGGCATTCGCCATCAACTCATTGAAACCCAAGAACTCAGTAATCCAAACTATGCCAAGAATCCAGTTAATCGCTGCTATTTTTGTAAAAGTGAACTCCATGATTGCCTGCGGAGTTTAGCCCAGGGGTTGGGGTATCCCTACGTCATGGATGGGGTGAATGCCGATGACCTATCAGACTATCGGCCAGGCATTGCGGCAGCGCAGGAACGGGGGGTGCGATCGCCCCTAGCGGAAGTGGGCATGACCAAGTTAGATGTGCGACAAATGGCGAAGCATCTGGGGTTGCCCTGGTGGAATAAGCCCGCCCAACCCTGTTTAAGCTCTCGTTTTCCCTATGGCGAAGAAATTACCGTTGAAAAACTACAGCGGGTGGGCCACGCGGAGCATTATCTGCGGAAATTAGGCTGGACAGAACTGCGGGTGCGAAGTCAAGGGGATACGGCCCGGATTGAACTGCCCCCCAGTCAAATTCAAGACTTTGTGATGGGTACGAACCTAGTAACCCTCGTGGCGGACTTGCAAGGGTTTGGTTTTCGCTATATCACACTAGATTTAGAAGGGTTTCGCAGCGGTAAACTCAATCAAGGCCTGGCCCAAGCTTCCGTAGGTTCTATCGATCTCGAGATTACTTCCCCCTCCACGTCTATCCCCTAACCCCTATTTCCCCATGAGTACCCTCACCCCTGCCAAAATCTATATTGCAGATGAGTATCTGACTCCACTGAAAAGTACGATCGCGGCAACAAGTTCACGGCCTATCGCACAATTCCGGCGTTTAAGGAGTATCTGCTGATCTCTCAGGAGAAGCCCCAGGTTGAGCAATACATCAAACAAGCCGAAAACCAGTGGTTATTCAGCGAATACCATGATCTCAGCGAATCTTTTTTACTTCAGTCCGTCGGGGTCACGATCTCCCTCACTGACCTCTACGAGGCCGTTTTTACTGACATCCTCCCGATGCTGTAGCTTACTTCCCACTGAATAGAGCATGTTCCTTAAACCCATTTCTAGGGCAACTTGACTGATAGGCTTGCCTGACTACTTCACAATTGCCACAGCTACTGACCGATGGTCAGGAAAATTCTCTTTTTCTTCAGTAGTAAACGTTCGTCTTGGTTTTTGGCTCATTTGGACATTCTCCTTCATTGGCGACTCTTGGAGTTTGTCCACTTTTTTTAGTCAGGGTCAGGCATAATGTTCGCGCTCACCAGACGCAGATAAAATCGCAACTCCACAAGCAATCCTGATCTGTCCGCTGTACCAGGATTGCTATGCCGCGATCGCTACCTACCGGCCCTCAACACTTGTTCAGCCGTCAGTTTCAAACCTGAGAAAGTTGAAGAAACAATCGTCTGACTGCCTCGAAATTGCTGAATTTCATACTCTCCATCTACTAGCGTACAGATAGAGAGGGTGGGTTGTTTGGGCTTCCCAATATGTCGAGTACCCCCTAATCCTGCGTAGTCTGCAATCCAATATTCAGGGATGCCTAACGCTGCGTAGTCTTCAAGCTTACGAGCATAATCATTTTGCCAGTTGCTACTTACAACTTCCGCTACAAATTTAATCGAAGTGCCTAGAGTCAAGATCGACTGGTCATACCAAAGCGGCTCTTGGGTCAGTTCACCTTGATCGACAACTGCGATATCAGGACGAAATGTCGTCATACCAGTTTTAGAAGGGCGCAACAGCCCCCGCTGGAGGACAAACCAAGGTAAACCTAATCCGTCGATCTGAACACATATCTTCGTCGTTATGAAGGCTGCAACCTCCTCATGCAAGCCTGTTGGTTCCAAGTCGAACACCTCTCCGTCGATTAGTTCGTAGCGGTTATCATCACGGTAATGAGCGAGAAACTCGTCAACGCTAAGTAGCTTCTGTTGAATTGCGTGATCGACTGTAATAGCCATAAGTCAACTTAGCCTAATCAGTGCCTCAAGTCTACCAAATTGAGTATGTAAAACGCATGACCAATCGAGCCTCTGACTGCTTTGCCTTGAAGTACTAGTAGGCAGTCTTGCGACTAAACCCAATCTAAGGATCAAGCGGCATAACCGCCTTCGCTTCACCGGCGCAAAAGAGATTTTAGACAATCCCACAGCCATTGCATAGACCTGAGCGTTCGAGTGCAAGCAACTGTTAATTTGTAGGAATGAGGATATGTTAATTGCCCCCACAAACCTTACCAAAGGCAAGAGGCGATCGCGCTTGCGCCTTCGTACCATTTTGTGATACAAATCGAATACAAACTACAGCATATTAATCTTTTTCTTCAGCACATCTGAGCTAAAGGTACGAGGTTTCTAGCGAGAAGGTTTACCCATGAAAACTCAGACAACAAAAGTTCAAGCAAGGATGAGCCCAAACCTAAAAGCAAGGGCAGAGGAGATTTTTGCTGAGTTGGGGATTACGTCAACCGAGGCGATCCGTATGTTGTATCAACAGGTGATACTCCGTCGAGGTTTGCCTTTTGCAGTAGAAATTCCAAATGAGATTACGTTGGCTGCGATCGCAGAAGCAGAAGATCCTGAGCGATTGGAGACTGTTGACGATATTGACGTTTTTCTGGCAAGCCTTTAGTGTTTACCAAAGACTAATTAGTGCGTGAGGAAAAAATTACCAGTCAATTCAAGAAAGATGCAAGGGCTGCTAAAGCTCGCGGTAAAGACATGGCTAAGCTGGCATCTGTCATCAAAAAACTTCAAGCAGATGAACCACTGGACTCCCGTTATAAGGATCATGTTCTTCTTGGGGGTTGGAAGCCAAAAAGGGAATGTCATATCGAACCAGACTGGCTCTTGATTTATGACACCTCGCAGCCAGGGTTACTGATCTTAGTCAGAACAGGCAGCCACTCTGATCTATTTGAAAAGACTAAGCGGAAGAAAAAATAGCCCTCTTGCAATCACCCACTGAAACCTAACGGTATAGTTCAGCGGTGGTGAGGGACGATCGCCTCGTGACATAGCTCTATGGATCCCGTCCGTTGCAACGCCATATTAGGCTGAGGCGCGGATTAGAGGGCCGCTCAACCTAATTTTTCAGTATAGACATAAATCTTGCAACTGGGGCGAGATCGAGATCGCTCTTCACGACAGGTGCGCTGACAAGACCAATGCTCTCCCAGTAACCAGAAGTGAACAAGGCGAAGAGGTTCCCAGCGCAGTAGCATAACGTTCCTGCTGAGCGGCTGCATGTAGCCTTTGCAACACAACCAAAATCTCCCAACAGTCCGCTCCAGCAGGTTTGTTAGCTTCTAATCTAATTCCCCTATATCCAGTTGCAGACTGAGAAAGTTATTAGAACTCTGATATGGCAATTAGTTTAGATTATTTGTAGCTAAGAAGCTTGATTGACTAACTAATCTATTTCCCTTCGCCAACTTGAACCTTATTAATTCGGATAGGAGGTGATTTAGTCATTCATAGCGCTTGATAAAAATGTACACGACATAAGCTGGATCTGGGCGATTGGAACTATTAAAGAATTTGTTAGCTAGGTTCGATGAATATTGACGTTCGCCCCAGACAGCCCAAACAAGAGCAAGATTATTTTCCTTAAGGAAGTCTCTCAATAATTCCTCCCGTATGTAGAACATTGACTGGCTATTGTTGAAATCATCGCTACGATCAGAAAATTCATATGTTGCTCTCACCCCTTTAGTTGTAACCAGATCGAAAGTTTGTGATTGACCGATTAGTTTCAAATCTGAGGCAATCTCTTTTGCTAATGTAGTGGCATGGCTAACATTATTGGCAATGCTACGACTACTTTCCCAACGAAAGTCGCAGACCGGAATGAGTGCATGATATGTGATTATATCTTGCTGTACTTCCTTAACCTCCACAAGTATTTCACGGACTTCAATACGTTCAAGTTCTTCTTCGCTGAGTTTTTGATCGTCCTCATCGTATGCGTTAACACCTAATAAGCGAAGTCTAACTATATCGACATGACTCAAATCTAGCTGTTTACCATCTAAAAAGAATCTTGGTTCCATCCGCTCAACTTGAACAGTCTCCTCCTTCACAACGAACGAGAACTCACAAGCGCTATTTTCAGGAAACGTTTCACACCACGGAATCTCGCCTGAAAACGTATAGCCAACCGATGGCTTTTCAGGCAACCATCTTCCACCTAAGTTTTGATTGGATAGATGCTCTAAAAAAGAATCAGCCTCGCTAGACAAGACGAGAAAACTTCGGATGAAGCAAAAAATATTTCGACCAAGAGTTTCGTTTTCCTGTGCTATATAGCCATCTAACATAACCCAAGGCCCAGCTTCGTTTTGAATCTCCGCTATTTGAAGATAGGGGTTTACATCAGGTAGTGCTCCATTGGTGATCCATTCCTTCATCTCCATGTCAGGATCGCCAAGGAAGTCTGCGTGTATAAGGTGAACCTTTGGTGACTGCTCTGGAAAACTTGGGTCAATATCTAGATCCCAGTTCCAATCACGCTCACTGGATCTCTCAATTTTTCCTAAATCATGTAACAGACCAGTCATCTCATAGAAGGCAATCCATGAATACTTCTTCCCATAGCGCTCTATCTTCTTAGTATCACTTCCTGTTCTATTCCAGCGGTGCTCGTTTTCTATTGAGCTTTCAATATCCTTAAACTTTTCACTTGACCATCCAAGCTGCTCGATTCGCCAAAGAATTTGTGATCTGACTTTGCTATACTCAGCGTTTTGGAAATCATAGTTGCTGCGACCTGGCACCAAACTTCCGATAGTATAGTTTTCAAAATCCATTCCTAATGGTGAATCTGCACCATAACGCCTTTCTCTAGATTCTTCACTTTCGCCCCAATCGCGAAGTCCCCCTTCAAATGGAGCTTTACTTCTTTGAATCTCCTCAGAAGTGAAAAGCTCAGGATGATGTATAGAAACCATTTCTATAATTCGGCTTCCGTACTCTCTCATGAGGGAATGTGTAGTGCTAAATGGTGCGCTTTCTGCAAACATTGAGTCATAGATACTCCGCACATAGGTCGGTAAGGTTTCAGTCACAAACGTTTGGTCGCCTAAATCCACATGCCGTGCCATTGCAACTCCATAGCTTGCAGCAAGCATTCGCTCTGGGACATAAGGATCATTAATTGCAAGTGCCGTTAAGCTCTCTTCAAATAGTGCTGCGGGGTTTCTCCGTCCAAACCAGTACAATGCACGGGTTGCTACATCACGAAGTTCTCGGTCTGTAGAGGTCAAAAGCCACATGACCCACTTTGCACGCAGTCGATCAGAATCAGTCCGAAAGTCCTGCTGTTGTTTCCACCTACCCTCTATTGCTAGTAGATCGTTCAATCTCTCGGATCGTGTTTCTCGAATCCACTCAGTCCAGATAAGATCTCGCCCAGAAACTGACATTGCTCGGAGTGTTTCATCAAGAAAAGCAGCATTAAGTGGGTGGAGCGCTACTGCACGGGCTACTTGAAATCGAACGAATAGACGACTTCTAAATCTTGAGGATTCATGTGAAAGGCTCAATAAAGCGCTTACTGTCTCTTGGTCTAAATACTCTGCATCTATTTCAGCCGCCAATGCAATAGCGTTTTTCTTTAACGGCTCTGATACATGCCGCCAAATTTGTTTCCCTTGCATTCGGCGTGGAGTCAGTGTGACCAGAGATCCAAGTATGTCAAATGCCAATTCGTGGCTAGTATTACCAGTAAATAGTGCAACAATCTCAGGGTTATTCAGCCAAGCAAAGGAAGTATCCCGCGCGTATTTAGTGAGAAGAGCATTAGCGACAATATACCCTCCCAATGCATCATAAGTTGGCGTGACTACATACTCATACGGTTCAAAACCTGGGTTCTTGAAGAGAATCCCTTCCTGTGCCAGAAGATTAACGATACTGCTATTCCATGAACGAGAAGCATCAGATGCTGCATCACGAAAGCTTGCCTCGCTAACCTCTCGCTTCCCACACTTCCATAATTCAATTCCAAGTACGTAAACTGCTCTATCCACTTCATTTGCAGCGTAACTATGGCTGAGGTTAGTCATCTGTGAAATGCGCTCAGCAGCATTAGCAACATATTTTTCAAATAGTGGTGCAAGCGAAGTAGGAAAATAATCAATCTTGACTTCAGATTCTTTTTTCGGGTTGGTGACCTCGCAGAATATTCTCAACGTTAGTGGGTGTTGTAAAAACTCCGCAGGAATCTCTGAATCGCCGGGGTCTATTTTGAAGTGGCTAAAATACTTTTCGATCGCCTCATCAACATCACCTCCAAACCCCTCACTTTCTATTGTCTTTATGCCATCAGGAAGAGCCATGACTGCAAATGATTCTCTAGTCTCAGTTTGTGACTCTCGATACTGATGCCAATCTTCCTTCTTCCGTTCTCCAGTTCTTAATGTGCAGACTACTAGAACGTTAGGAAATTTCTTCATAATCTCGCTAAGTGAAGCTAATTCAGGCTTCCAATCTTTGGGATTCTCAGCTTCGTTAAGTCCATCAATTAAGATTGGTAATCGACAACAAGAACGTTTACCAGCCGCATCTACTGCTGCCATTAACATCTCTATGCTCGGCATAGGAATGCCATTAATTGAGATGCTTTTTGCAAGATCGTCAAGAGACTGCCCTCTGTGAAGATTACGACCTTGGAGAAAAACGCCAGCAGGTCTCTTCTCCTGGGGAGCAGTTAATTGAGCAGCCATCTGCGTTTTACCACTACCTGCATCTGCTAAAACCCCAACCAGACCAACTCCGAGAAATTCTTCAGCTTCGTCGAGGAGTTCTTGCGCTGTGTACATATCGTCTAGCGCGTTAGTGGCATGTAGTGCTGCTGGATGGTTTGCAGACCGTAAGTGTCTAGGAGTCGAGCGAACGTCTATATTGATTAATATTTTGCGTTCCTTTAGTTTTTGCTGGATAACATCAAGGTCTCCATCTGCAAGGATTTGATGAAAATTGATCAGAGTATCAGCAAACGCTGAGCAAGCATCAATAAAAGAGGTTATGTAGGGTTTTAATCTGGGTACAGCGCCGTCTAACTCACACGATAGTAAGTCAGATATGTTCTTCAAATGCTCCCCGACTTCAATCAATTGTCCCCATGAGTCAACCTCTCCCAGCATTCGCCGAATCATCCGCTCGGCATCAACGGCTTGGTGGACTGGTACTAGCCAGCGCTCTTGAATTGGCTGAATTGCTATCCTGTGTCGTTCTGCGAGATTACTTGGAGTTAAAACCTGCTCACCAAAGTAGGTGCTTCTGAGTATTAGGGCATCGCCACTTAGGTAAGTATCAACTTCTTCCTCAGCCCATAAGTGCAAATTGTATTGTGTCGAAAGACTGTGATACCAAGCCTGGTCTTTCTTACTGAGAGTATAGGGTGTCCAAAGAACCCAATCTGTGAGGTCTGGTAATACTCTTTCAGTAGTTGCAAGTGAATGTTCAATATCTTGACGACTTGCTGCATTTAGTGTTCCATCTTTATTCCGCTGGTATAGTTTACATTGCCATCCAAACCAACGAGATGCATTGCCAAGCTGACATGGTTCAGTCAGTTTTATGTGAAATTCAACCCCAGGTTGATTAGCCAAAGCTTTGAAATCTCCAAATCGTCCATATTGCAGTCTTACGAGACCACGACATAGATTTTCAAAGTTACGGGTCTTGTCACCTGGAAGTGAATCAAATTTTGTCCAGTCTAGAGAAGGCATTGCAGTATCTTAAAAGTCTATTTACCCCGACCATAATCAGTATCTGGGTAATCATGAGCTGAAAAAATCTCAATTTTTGCTCCTCTATCAATCATAAGCTTGATAAAAGCAGAAACGTCCGATTCATCAGTAGTTAGAATCAATTTGTCTTCTTCTATTCGAGTGCTTATGTCATACAAAAATTGCTCAAGTTCCAGAGGCCCAAGAGTATAGATATTTGCATCCTTTAAAAGAGCAAAAACTTCATCCTCAAATCGGTTTCGAGTTCTGCCAACTTCTATTTTGTCAGTAAACTTTTCAGTAAGCTGGTCAATTGTTTGTTTGGTTTTTCTCGCGTCATCAACGCTCTTAAACTGCCCAATCATCACTAGATTCATTGAGTGCTCAGATCCATAGCCACGCCAAACTTTCATGAAGTCACCTCCTGGTTGCTTGTAGCTAACTTATAAAGTGCTGGCATCACTCTATCTTCAGTAATCCGAACACCGTCGGTACTATATGAGGTTCGTTTCAAAATTCCTGAAGCATCTATGTGGGCAAAAGCCTCTAATCCTGTTTCCGCAATAAGGGGATTACAGGTCGGAAGTCCATCAGCACCACTCTCGCTGACTGCAAGGGGAATAAATCCACGGTAGTTAGCCACCCATTCTTGCAATATCCTACGAGTATCGCTATCAATCCCGCTAGTTCTTAGAGTGGCTTCTTCAGGCAAGAGTAAGAATTCAGAGCAGCCAAATTCCTCCGCGAGATCAATAGCTTTATCAAGATCATCAATAGTTTTCGAGTTAACCACAAAGTTGATGCCAAATGGAAAACTTTTACTAAGTGCCCTGATACGTTGAATCAAGGTAGCAAAAAGTCTTCCTCGGAGAGATTCATAGGTGGCTTCAACCCCATCCATACTCACTCTGATGAAATTCACATTCCCTGCAAGATCTTTAAGAAGTCGATCGCTGAGATGATGGGCATGAGTGGTCATGGTAACAGCCAAACCCGTTTTTTCGGCTGTGTACGAGCAGAGTTCTGCGAGCCGAGGATACAGAGTTGGTTCCCCACCCCCGAAGCCCACACCAATGCAACCATTAGCATCTAAATCAGTTAGCCAATTCGTTAACCGCTCAAAATTCAACACGGCAGGATTTTTCGGTGCGTAGCAGTGAGGGCATGCAAGATCGCAAGCATTTGTCAATGCAATTGACACCTGGCGTGGAGCATTCGACCACATACTTGGAGGTAAACTGATTTCATTTACTAAGAGATTCAAGCCAGTGTTTCGATTGAATAAATGTAAACCTGCGGCTCCGAAACGAATCTTTAAGTGGGAAGTAGTATTGATAGAGAGTTTATTGACTGTAAACATATTAGAAACTTAGAGCCAATCCTTACAACCGTTAGTCCAGTTAAAAACGTACAAAGCTATTAAATGGTGAGTAAAATCCCAGTGGACTAGGCTCACAAAACATAGAGGTTTACGAAAATAGTATAGATAACTTTTGACTCGTCACCAAGAAAAATATTCTCTAAGTACTTTTTATCGCGATAATGTGTGCAGCTAACGGCATAGTTCAGCGGCGGTGAAGGACGATCGCCCCGTGACATAGCTCTATGGATACCGTCCGTTGCAACGCGGTGTTAGGCTGAGGTGCGGATTAGAGGGTCGCTCAACCTAGTATTCCAGTATAGACATAAATCTTGCAACTGGGGCGAGATCGAGATTGCTCTTCACGACAGGTGCGCTGACAAGACCCATGGTCTCCAAGTGATCAGTAATGAGAGCGCAGCAGCATAACTACGTATTAGACCGCAAGCGCAAGATAACTCCTTCTGAGAGGTTTCAGTTCTAAATGCGAAGGTCAAGAATTTATTTCTACTATTTTTATATATCCTTTACAATAATGTACTGCTAGATGCGGGGAACCGAGCACTCACCTAACCAGCACTTGCACAGAGCCATCGGTACATACTGATGCTGAATTATACTTTATCTGTTGCCTGTGAAATGCGTGCCGATCTACAACTACCTAGGAGCGATCGCCATGGTGATGTGGCAACGGGTTAGCGATGACTTAGCCCCTGCGGATTTTGTAACAGCCGTTCAAGCCATGGACCCCGAGGCAGGGAACTATACGGCCCAGCTTCTTTGGCAACGGGGCTATCGTGATATTCGTGAACTCAGTGGCTTTTTTGATCCTGGGAACTATACCCCTACCTCAGCCTTGGCTTTTCCAGAGATGGCGGCGGCCCTCGCCCGGCTTCAGCAGGCCCAAGAACGTCAGGAAAAAGTTGTCATTTGGGGAGACTTTGATGCCGATGGTGTAACGGCAACGGCGGTGCTATGGCAGGGGTTAGGTCAATTTTTTACTCCCCATACCCACCTAACGTACTACATTCCCAACCGACTCAAGGAATCCCATGGTCTCTCAAAAGCAGGATTAGAGAGCCTGGCCCAGGCCAGTTGTCAGTTAATTATTACCTGTGACACGGGCAGCAGTGATGCCACGGAAATTGCCTATGCCCAGACCTTAGGCATGGATGTCATTGTCACCGATCACCACACCATGCCCACTGACCCCCTAGGGGCGATCGCCCTGATTAATTCCCGCCAGTTTCCCCAAGATCATCCCCTCCGCCATCTATCGGGCGTGGCCGTAGCCTATAAACTCATAGAGGCCCTGTACCACGTCTGGCCCGAACAGGTACAGGAACCCCTAGACCATCTGTTAGATTTGGTGGCCATTGGCCTGATTGCGGATCTAGTTGAACTGCGGGGAGATTGCCGTTACCTTGCCCAGCGGGGCATTGCCCAACTCCAAAAAAGTCAACGGCCGGGGATCCGGCTGCTCCTGGATCGGTGTAAAGCCAAGGGCGATCGGGCCACTGATATTGGTTTTGGTCTGGGACCGCGGATTAATGCCGTTAGTCGCATCTATGGGGATGCGGGGCTAGTGGTGGATCTGCTGACCAGCAAGGATGAGAAATACTGCCGTAATTTAGTCAATCAAGTGGAATTGGCTAACGATCGCCGTAAGGCTCTCCAAAAGGATGTGTTCCAAGATGCCTGCACCCAGGTGGAACGGTTGGATCTGTCCACAACTCGGGTGATTATTTTAATGGATGATCAATGGCCCGCTGGCGTGTTGGGATTAGTCGCCGGGCAACTCACCCAGGAGTATGGTCGTCCCGTGATTTTACTCAATGGGAATGGAGAGAACCCGGAAACAGCTATGGCCGCAGGTTCAGCCCGATCCTATGGCGGCATTGATCTCTATGAATTGTTTCACAGCCATGGCCATCTCCTGGATCGCTATGGTGGCCATCCCTTTGCTGCTGGTTTACGTTTGCCGGTGCGGAATATTTCCCTATTGCAGGCTGCCTTGAATCAATCCCTAGGGGAAACCTTGGATATTCCTAACTTTGGCGAGAAGGTGATTACCATTGATCTGGAAGTGAAGGTTCATGAGTTAGGCCAGGCCCTTTTTCGAGAACTCTATTTGCTAGAACCCTACGGTATGGGCAATCCTGTACCCAAATTACTCCTAAAAAATGTCACCCTCACGAAAATCCAACAACTAACCACTAAAGATAGTCGGGGTAAGAGACAAAATTATAGTTTCACCACCTTTGAGTTTGATCGCCGTGCCGCTAACTTACCCAACTTCGATGGCATTGCCTGGAATTATAAAGCAGTGGATTTTCCCAAGGGGCCCTGCGATCTGGTGATTGAATTAGGGATTGACGCAAAAAGGAAAGTTTATCAGGCTCGAGTGATTGATATTCATCCCAGCCAAACCCTGGAAGTAACGACGGCCACGGATACCCTAGATTGGCTATGGGATTACCGGCAAAAGCCCTTCCCCAAACTAAAAACCCCCGTGCTGATGATGCGCCAATGCCCCCAAAGCTGGCAGGACTGGCGGGACTGGTTCCAACGGGCCCAAGCGGAAAATCTGCCCCTGATGTTGGCCTATCCGCTCCCCCAATTGTCTCCGCCGGAGCATACCTGGAGAATATTCGTTGGCACGATCAAATACCTAAGCCATCACCGCGAACCTGTCAGTCGTTCTGAGTTAAAACTGCGCCTGAATCTGGGCGATCGCTCCCTAGACCTGGGGTTACGGGTCTTACTAGTCCTAGGGATTCACATTGAAACGGATCGGGATCCTGGACATCGGGATGATCTGGACATAATCTATCGATTTACCTGGCCCCAAGCTCCCAGCTATAACATGCCATCTAGTGGGACGGCCCTTGAGCAGTTTTTCGAGGCCCTCAGGGAAGAGCAGTTTCGTTACCGCTATTTTGGGTCAATTCCCCTTAATACCTTGAAAAAAGTATTATCAACGGGTTAGACCTCCAATCTCAACGTTAAATGCTGACCACGGTAGCTTGTCCTTTAGCCACGATCCCTAAAATAGCTAAAACTTGATGTGCTAGAGGTTTGAGATCAGCTAAACGATTGGATGGTGCTTGCAAAACAATTACCGCAATATCAAACTGCGGTAAATTTTGTTGGAATGACAGATTCCGATCAACGGTAATGAAAATATCAAACTCTGCTTCTGCAAGGGCAAGAAGTTTTCCATTCTTGACCCCTGACCATCCCATTTGCGGAACTGTTTTTACTTCGTAGCCAGGAAATTCTCTTGAAAGCCTGCGATCAATACACTCATCCAACAGGAGCTTCATGCTATGCCGCCGTACCAATAACCTGTTTCCCAGCCTCTTCAAGTAGGGCGATGACCTGCTCTCTGGTCACAGTTGGAAATCCATCTAAGAAATCATCTATGGATTCTCCTGCCTTAAGATAGTCCAGTAGCGTTTGAGCAGGAACCCTAGTGCCAGTAAATACTGGAGTGCCGCCCATAATCTCAGGGGATGCACTAATGATTGGGGAGTTCTTAAGCATAGAACTGTGACCTCTGGTTTCCATATCGATATTTTATCAATTCTTTCTGTCCAAAGTAGCTCTAAGTCAGGTAAACGGCGCAGTTTAACAAAGCCCATGTACACCGACCGCTGAAAGTTGTTCTGTTATGATGTAGAGGTTGTCTGCGACGGGTAATGAGCAACGTTAGGTACGATTCAAGGACTTGATGTATGGACGCAGATTTAACGAAGATTTTTGCCAAAAATGGGTTAGTGGATAAGAAAGGGAAGACTATTGATCTACCGGATGATGATGCCGATGGCTGGCGGATGTCGGATATTGGGGTAATCAATTTTGCCTGTGAGTGTAGTCACTGGTGCAAACGGGAGTAGGGATACGAGTTACTACCTGAAGTCCCTGAGCCAACAATCTATGCGGCAATGACTCACCTGACAATAGGCTAACTTGCCCCTGCTTAATCTTTTATTTTAAGCAGCCGCTCACTTTCAATACTTCTGGATATTAGCTAAAATCATCGGATATAAAATTATCAGATAACTGTCCTAAGTACTGAGACTGTTGCCTTAACCGATATTCCAAACTTCGGCAGGCAAGTTCACATAGCTCAAAAATTATGGGATCGGCAATTTCGTAATATACAGTCACTCCCTGGGGATGACGCTTGACTAAGGCTGCCTGCGCTAGGATTTTCAAGTGTTTCGAGACATTTGCCTGTCCCAATCCCGTTGCGGCCATAATTTCCGTGACGTTTTTTGAGCCATCCTTCAGCACACACAACACTTGCAGGCGACTCGGTTCCGATAGCACCTTAAAGTAATCGGCAATATGACGAAGGGCAGCATTGGATAGGCGCAGCATTGAGAATTCGCGAGATTAGTGCTTCTGGATGCCTTGACAGTCTTGGCACTAAAGCAAGGTAGATTTTCAGTGTAGCCTACAGCAGGATTAGCTTCCTAGGGATAGTCTTAAAAACCGACGATGTATGGCCAAACCCACTAGGGTACTCACAAGAAAAATGCCCGTCAAATAGGCCAAGCTAATCAAGCGCACCGATAGGGGCGGGGCGATCGCCTCAACATCAATATCCTGACCCACTTGTAGAGTTGACCCATTCCCATTCATTTCTGCTATGACCCGATGGGGTGCGCCATCAAAAAACTGCTGGCCCCACGTCACATCCCCTTGGCGATCGCTCAGTCCTGTAAAGCTAAAGGTTTCCCGGCCATGATCCAGATCAATGGTTTTCACCTGCACGGGCATATTGGCTTCTGGATTCCCCGTTGTCAGATTTTGAATGTGAATCCGTTGCTGGGCCAGTTGTCCCACCTGGGTAAGTTGATCTCCAGTAATTTGCAATTCGAGGTTATTGGATTGCTCCACTGGGGCGGCATTGATCAACTCTTCATCAAAACTGTGATCATGATGGGGATGGGCTGAGGCAACTTCCGCACTAATATTGACATACAGCAACGTGGCGATCGCCACCACAATCACCCCACTTAGAAGCAACTGTACCCGTTGGGGCACAACCTCCCCCGATTCCAGGGTTTGATCACCACCAATCAACCATCCTCCCCCTAGACCGGCAAGGATCAAAATAGCAATTAAAATCCCACCGTTTCGATACTTGACTGGGTTTTCGGGTACGGCTAATTCGAGGGACTGCTGAAAGGGTTGCCATGCCCCTGGTTGAGTCGGGATGAGGGCCACATTCAAACGATAATTCCCCCGAATCGGCATCACTTGGGCAAACGTAACAATTCCCGTTGGGGCTTGGGTCGTCAGTTCTAGGAGGGTTGTTCCCTCAACAATCGGAAAATCAGAGGATAACCATGGGGTTTTAGGGGGGGTGAGTAATTGGATATTAAATTCAGCGTCATTTAAGGGATGCCCGGTAGCATCCTTGGCCTGTAGGCTAATCTGTACCGGCTCGCCATTGGGAGTAATTTGGTTCAAACTCGGCGTGGTGTGAAACTCTACCCTAGATTGATTCCCCAGGGACGGTGGGATAGCTAAACTCAAGCCAACCCAGAGGATGCTTGCAACCAGAGCCAACCCCAAATAGCGAAATTTTTGCATATCCTACCCTAGTATTTATCCAATCCTAAAATTTAGCCATATTAAGCCGTCCTAGATGGAGCCAGAAGGCAGTTACCTAACGCATTTTACCCTAGTGGCAGGAAACTCCCATGGTATTGTGGCGGGTTGTGTGCAGGGCATCATGAACCGGGGGATAGGTACTGAAGAAAAGTGTCCAGAGAATGAGGGAAGACAGGCTCGTAAGGAGGGTAATCTGGACAGGAACGGAGAGGGTGATCTGTTTTGTCCGTTGCCAAAGAGAAGTTGAAGCTGCCATCTTATGTCTTTTCCTCGTCAGAGCCGATGAGTTTGATTGATTATACCAAGCAGCTCGAGGTTTTCATTCATTTATGGGAAGCCGGTCTGGGGATCAGTCTCAAAACCTATCGCCCTCAAACCGATCAGAACCTTGTCATCAAAACCTTGTTTTGTGATCCCCTTCTCTGGGAGGATCTGGACAATTCATTGAATGATCCAATCCTTCAATGATCGAAGGTGTATCGAATATTTAAGTTTAGTAAGTTAGTGGGAGTCTCATAACGTGAGTGAACAGGTTGCCATTGTTACAGGAGCTTCTCGGGGTATTGGGCGGGCGATCGCCCTGGATTTAGCCAGTACCGGAGCCAAGGTTGTTGTTAATTATGCCCGTTCCCAGGAGGCAGCAGGCCAAGTTGTTGCCGAGATTCAACAGCAGGGAGGCACGGCGATCGCCCTTGGTGCGGATGTTTCCAATGCTGAACAGGTGGAATCCTTGGTGACAACCGTCATGGAACAATGGGGGCAAGTGGATATTTTGGTGAATAATGCCGGCATTACCAAAGATACGCTGCTATTGCGAATGAGCCTTGAGGATTGGCAGGCCGTCATTGACTTAAACCTAACCGGGGTGTTTCTCTGTACCCGTCAAGTGAGTAAACTTATGCTTAAACAACGCCGGGGGCGGATTATTAATATTGCTTCCGTCGCAGGTCAAATGGGAAACCCGGGCCAGGCAAACTACAGTGCGGCCAAGGCAGGGGTGATTGGCTTCACTAAAACCGTCGCCAAGGAACTGGCCAGTCGGGGGATTACCGTCAACGCCGTGGCTCCCGGATTCATTGCCACAGAAATGACCGCCAACCTCAAGGCCGATGAGATTCTCAAATTCATTCCCCTGGGACGCTATGGCCAAGCGGAGGAAGTGGCGGGCATGGTGAAATTCCTAGGAACCGATCCTGCCGCCGCCTATATCACCGGGCAAGTCTTTAATGTGGATGGGGGGATGGTCATGGCCTAGGAATTAGGAGACCCTTGATTCGTCATGGCCATCATCAGGGCAGATTGGCTGGCAATTTGATAAATTTCCTTGAGGTGAGCCATGACTAAGGCCTGTTCCTGGGGTTCTGGATGGGGAATATCATCCAAGAGGGTTAAAACCGTTTCACTCGTAGCAGCGGGGGCAATCACCACTAAGTCTGTGGGTAAGTCTTCGGAGTAGTTCCAGAAGCGATCGCCCAGATGGGGAGGATGGTAGTCCGTGGACTCTACGTCTAGGGGTTCCGATTCAACGGTGCTGCCAGTACGCAGTTGCCGCAGGCGGGTCATAATCTCGGCCTTTGTCTGTCCCCGCAGTTGAAATAAGATAAAGGGATCTTGGTTAAAATAGCGGCCCAGCAAATAATATACCGCCCCAATATGCTTACAGGGGTTCACCGGATCCGGACAATCACAATTACTGTGAATATCAAACTTACTAAAGGGAAATAGACTCAGCCCAGCATTGGTAAATACTGTCTCAATGGCCATGGGCATTTCACCCGCCAATAACTTCGCACTGTAGAACGCCTGTCCCGCTAAGGCTTCAACCACAAATTGCCATTCCTCATCACTGAAGGCATCCAAATAGAGTTCTACGTTATAGGGGTCAGGGGCCGTTCCCTGAACCGTTGCTTGAACCTTTTCCCCCTGAAACTCTAAGCTTAAAACCCGCCCTTCCCGCACATAGATTCGCGCCCGCTCCATCCGCCGCCGCCAACCAAAGGATTCTAAAACATCAATCCAGCGTTGGCTCCACCATTGATTGTTGGAGTGATTGTTAGATACATTCGTTGGTTCAGATGCCGATGATGGGGAGGCAACCCCGAGGGAATCAGGCGAACGGGTCTCTGCTGAACTATTTTGGGCTGCGGTGTTTTGGCTGTCCTGAACGGTTCTTTTTTCCTTTAGACTGGCAGCTTTGCGAGTGATTTTAAGAATTTGAGGTTGTTTCATAAAAATCGATTTAACATTCAATTAAGACTGACTATGGTACGATGGTGAGTCAAATGTCACATTAGTCCTTCAGTACTACATTAAACTACCTAAATCAAACAATGACTGAAATTCACCAAAAAGAGACTAATCCTAGTTATGGTAGAATTGACCATTATGTAAGCGACAAGGGTCAAGCTTACTTTCAATGGCAAGCTGAGGATGGGCTGACCCAGGCAAATTATAACAAGCATATTTGGCAAAACTATGTCTTAGAAACAGATGATGTTTTAGATTTTGGCTGTGGAGGTGGTTTTTTACTCAATGCCCTCCAAGCCCATAAAAAAGTAGGTGTGGAAATCAATCCCCATGCCCGCAAAAATGCCGCAGAACTGGGTATCGATGTTTACGCAACGATTGAGGAGGTCTCTGGAGCCTTTGATAAGGTGATTAGTAGTCATGCCCTTGAGCATGTCCCCCATCCCCGTCAAGCGATCCTGGCCCTTAAGGAAAAGTTAAAAGACCAACAAAGCCGCATGATTCTTCTTTTGCCCTTGGATGATTGGCGTTCAAGCTACAACCGAGAATATAAAGCCAATGATGTGAATATGCATTTATATACTTGGACACCGCAATTATTGGGTAACTTGCTCAGTTCCTGTGATATGCGGATTGAAATGATCAAGGTGATTAATCATGCCTGGCCACCGAAAAAAGAACTCCTGTGGCAACTTTCTCCCCAACTGTTTCATTTAGCTGCCACAGCCTGGTCTGTGATCAGCAAGCAAAGGCAATTGTTGGCAATAGCAACGTTAGCTTAAGCCGCAGAAGCCCCATTGTCGGGCATGGTCAAGGGCTAGGATAAACGTTAAGTGAGTTGACTGACGATTCTATGGCTAGCAACCGGCCTGCTCGATAAGGCGATCGCCCTTTCTCTCCTCTCTCAAAAAAATTTATGAAGAAGCCGACAACGCCCCTCAAGTCTCGTTTAGAGTCTCTTGTTGCCCAGAATTCCCCCTTTGCCCATTTACGTCGTTGGTCGGTGGGGGTGGGGATTGTATTGGTGGCGATCGCCGGTGGTGGGGCCTGGTATTTATGGCAACAGTCGCCAATGTCTGCCCCCAGTTCCTTCTACCATTTAGCGATTCAGTCTCCAGAACAACGCCAGGATCAACTCTTGCAAATCGCCCAGGGGGAGCCTGGCCGGGAGCGAGATCGGGCCCACTATTTATTGGCGGTAGATGCCCTCGACAAGGATCAACCCGAGGATGCAATTCGCTGGCTCAAGGCCCTGGAAATGTCCTATCCGCCGATGACGGCCCCCATTTTAGTCTTGCGGGCAGAGGCCTATCGTCGCTTAGATGATTTTAATCAGGCGCGATCTATCTGGGAAGACCTGTTGCGCCGATACCCCGATCAACCGGAGGCGGCGGTGGCCCTTTTGGCCTTGAACAATCCCGATGCAGCGATCGCCCGATTTCCCCAACATCCCCTAGTGGTCGAGTTTGCCCGGCAACAACTGGCCGAAAATTCCGATCAATTACCCTTGTTGGTATTGATTGCCCGCCATGGGTTACATTTGCCCGATTATGGCAACTACCTGGAACTTCTCACAAAAAGCTATGCCGATGAACTTACTCCAGAGGATTGGGAAGCTATCGCCTTTGGGTATTGGGAAAAACTAAACTATAAAAGTGCCGGTCAGGCCTATAGCCAGGCTCCCCCCAGCCCCCTGAATCTCTATCGGGCTGGCCGTGGCTTGCAATTGGGCCAAGAGAAAGAGGCGGCGATCTCTGCCTACCAGAAATTAATCACGGCCCATCCCCAAAGTTCTGAGTCTGCCCTGGCCTGGCTGCGTTTAGCCCAAATCAATGAAAATCCCCAGGAAAAACTGCAACTTCTCGACCGGGCGATCGCCACGGCGGATACGGCCAACCGCCCTGATCTGACGGGAGATGCCCTCAAGGAAAGGTTTTTAGTTTATGAATCCCTGAAAGCGACCGCAGAAGCCACCCAGACCCAAAAGCAACTCCTGGATCGTTTTGGCCAGACCCCTGGGGCCGCAGAACTGCGCTGGATGCTGGCCGATCGCTACGGAAAGCAAGCCAACTGGGATCAGGCGCGCCATTGGGCCAAGGAACTGGTTAAACATAATCCCACCAGTGATCTTGCACCCCGGGCTGCCTTTTGGGATGGGTTATGGGCCCAAGCCGCAGGCAAGGGCAGTGAAATTAAACCCGCCTGGAATCACCTACGCCAAGCCTATCCCCATTCCTACTATGCCTGGCGGGCCGCCGGTTTGAGCCAAGAACCTGTGGGTCAATTTAGTACCATCAGTCAACTTCAGCCCAGGGTGGATCCCCAGCGATTTGAGCGACTCCCCCTAATGGCTGGCTCAGAAACTCTCCAAGAACTTTACCTCCTGGGTCAGTCCCAACCCGCCTGGGAACGATGGCAGTGGGAATTTCGCAATCGGGTTGAACCCTCCGGCCCTGAGCAACTCAGCGATGGTCTGATCCGCATGGGAGTGGGTGAGTATCTCGATGGCATTTTTATGCTGGAAAATCTTGGCCAGCGATCGCAACGGGAGCCAGACATCGCTCAATTCTTTGATTCCATTCGCACTGATCCCCGCTATTGGTACGCCCTCTATCCCCTACCCTACTGGGACACCGTAGAAAAATGGGCCACCTCCCGTAACCTGAACCCCCTACTGGTGATGGGTCTGATCCGCCAGGAATCTAGGTTTCAAAAAGATATTCAATCCATTGCCGGAGCTGCTGGCCTAATGCAAGTGATGCCGGAAACCGCGGAGTGGATTGCCGATCGGGCCCAAATTGAGTCCTATGACCTGAATGATCCCGAGGACAGTATTCGCCTCGGCACCTGGTATTTAGATCACACCCTCAAACTCTATGACCAAGATGCCCTCTTAGCCTTGGCCGGATACAATGCGGGCCCCGGCCATGTGGATGATTGGTTAAAGCGGTTTGGCTACACCAGTGCCGATCGCTTTGTGGAATCCATTCCTTTTCCAGAGACCTATGGCTATGTCAAATCGGTATTGGAAAACTATTGGAACTACCTACGTCTCTACAACAATGGGTGACTTAATGGATGATTTAATACATGATTCCTGTCATGTTTTGACGGAAACGTAGTAAAAATGTAACGAAAATGTAATGTTCCCTTTGAAAACTTCAGGGTAGGTTTGCTAGATTAAGAATGTTATGAAGATTCGTAAACTTGCCCCCCTGTTTTTTTATTTTTCGGGGTGTCAGGTTTAGATCTGCTATTTTTCCTAGCACTTTTAGGAGCTTATTATATGACCATAGCGATCGGACGCGCACCAGCAGAGCGGGGGTGGTTTGACATCCTCGATGACTGGCTCAAGCGCGACAGATTTGTCTTCGTGGGTTGGTCGGGTATCCTACTATTTCCCTGCGCCTATTTGGCTCTGGGGGGATGGTTGACCGGCACCACCTTCGTCAGTTCTTGGTATACCCACGGACTGGCTTCCAGTTATCTCGAAGGCTGTAACTTCCTCACCGTTGCAGTCTCAACCCCAGCAAACAGTATGGGACATTCTTTGATCCTATTGTGGGGCCCCGAAGCCCAGGGGGACTTCACCCGTTGGTGTCAATTGGGTGGACTGTGGACTTTTTTGGCGCTCCATGGTGCCTTTGGGCTGATTGGTTTTATGCTACGGCAGTTTGAAATTGCCCGTTTGGTGGGCATTCGTCCCTACAACGCCATTGCCTTCAGCGCACCCATTGCCGTTTTCGTCAGTGTGTTTTTGATGTACCCCTTGGGGCAGTCCGGTTGGTTTTTTGCCCCTAGTTTTGGTGTCGCTGCCATTTTCCGGTTCCTGCTCTTTTTGCAAGGCTTCCACAACTGGACCTTGAATCCCTTCCACATGATGGGGGTTGCCGGGGTCTTGGGCGGTGCTTTGCTGTGTGCCATTCATGGTGCCACGGTTGAGAATACCCTCTTCCAGGATGGAGAAGGTTCTAGTACCTTCCGAGCATTTAACCCAACCCAAGCGGAAGAAACCTATTCGATGGTGACGGCGAACCGGTTCTGGAGTCAGATTTTCGGTATTGCCTTCTCCAACAAACGCTGGCTGCACTTCTTCATGTTATTTGTGCCTGTGACCGGTCTGTGGATGAGTTCCATTGGCATTGTGGGTTTAGCCTTGAACCTGCGCGCCTATGATTTCATCTCCCAGGAGATACGGGCAGCGGAAGACCCAGAATTTGAGACGTTCTACACCAAGAACATTTTGCTCAATGATGGTATCCGTGCCTGGATGGCTCCCCAAGATCAACCCCATGAAAACCTAGTCTTCCCCGAAGAGGTACTGCCCCGTGGTAACGCTCTCTAGGGATTCGTAACGAGATTCGTAACGATTTGTAATGCGTTGACTCATTAATCACGCATTAATTAAAGCCAGTTCGTTGGAAAAATGATAGCAGTGGTCATAATATAAAAGGCTGCTGCTATTTTTTATGTAGCTCTTATATAATCTTGAAGCCCTTCCGTCGATGGGCCTGCCCACCCCGCTGCCGAGTCACTATGTCCTTGAGTTTTGAAGCCTCTGCGATCGCCACGGCCCGCCACCTTCTCTATGAAAAAGCCCTCGTCTATTTTAATCATGAACCCGTTGGCACCATTGCGGCCATCCCCCAAAAAACGCGGGTCTATAAAGATGGCAGATATCAGACCGTCGTTCCAGAAACAGACTTAAACTACACAGAGCTATTTATTCGGGATAATGTCCCCACAACGCTCTTTTTCTTGCTGGATGGCCGGGCGGATATTGCTCGTAATTTTTTAGATACCTGTTTACTCCTCCAGAGCAAGGATATTTATACGGCGGGTATTTTTCCCGCTAGTTTCCATGTTGGCCCCGATCGCCTCACCCCCGATTATGGTCAACGGGCCATTGGTCGGGTTGCCTCGGTGGATGCCACGTTGTGGTGGCTCATTTTGGCCGAAATCTATGTCCAGCGCACCGGCGATCGCGACTGGGCTAAGCAGGATTCGGTGCAGCACGGGATCCGCCAATTTTTACGGCTCCTATTACATCCCGGCTTTCGCGAAGCACCCACCCTCCAGGTTCCCGATGGGGCCTTTATGATTGACCGTCCCTTGGATGTGTGGGGCGCGCCCCTAGAAATTCAAGTGTTGCTCTATGGGGCCCTGATCAGTTCGGCCAGTTTAATTTTGGCCGGCCATGACTACGACTTAACTCCCGATGATCATTGGCGGGTGCAGCAATCCTTAAAACGGGCAATTCGACTACGGCGGTATCTACTCAAACACTACTGGCTGAATACCCGTATTGTCCAAGTATTGCGGCGGCGGCCCACGGATCTCTACGGCGATAGCAGCATTATCAATGAGTACAATATTCGCACAGAAACCATTCCCCATTGGCTGCAACATTGGCTAGGGGAGCAGGGGGGCTATTTGATTGGCAATGTGCGTACCGGTCGCCCGGATTTTCGATTTTTTACCCTGGGGAATTGTTTAGGAGCCATTTTTGATCTGTTAACCCGGAAACAGCAAAAATCTCTTTTTGAACTCATGCTCCATAACCACCAAGAACTCTTTGCGGAGATGCCCCTACGGATTTGCCATCCCCCCCTAGATAACGAAGACTGGCGGAATAAAACTGGCTTTGATCCAAAAAATCAAACCTGGTGCTATCATAATTCCGGTCATTGGCCCTGTTTATTTTGGTTTTTAGTCATTGCCATGATGCGACATCAGGACTATGCAGCGGATGTACCCGAAAGCTATGCCTATCATCGCCTCTTGAAAGATGGCTACGAAACCCTACTCCAGCGATTACCGGAACAGCAATGGGCAGAATATTTTGATGGGCCCACGGGGGTGTGGATTGGTCAACAGGCCCGTACCTACCAAACCTGGACTTTCACCAGTCTCTTGCTCAGTCATCATTTGTTAATTACCCATCCCGGCGATCGCGATCTGATGAATTTACCGTCATTGCGGCAGTTACTCTGTTATCTGCGGCCCAATTAGCTCCATCAGGCATCATTAATTCTCTAAATTTATACCCAAAAACATTTATACCCAAAAACATAATGAGTGAGCCACCCAATTCCCATCCACTTTGGGAGAAATGGAGTAATTCTAGATTAGTTCGCTATTTATTACTCTTTGCCTTGGGCTGGGCGATCACCCAAGTTTTAGTTTATTTTGAAGCGGTTATTATCATTTTCATTTTCTCCGCTGTTTTAGCCTTTTTGCTCCATTATCCTGTCCGTTGGCTGGCCCACTATATTCCCCGCAGTGCCGCCGTCCTCATTGTTTTTTCAATTACCCTTTTAATCCTGGGGGGATTACTGAGTACTCTGGGTTTAGCTATTATTTCCCAAGGGCAGCAACTCCTCAACCAAGCACCGGTTTTCTACAGTGCCGCCATTGAGTTTGTGGAAACAATGCAAGGCTTACTGACCCGTTGGAATCTGAATGTCAACTTTAATGGCATTGAGGATCAAATTCGGGATCAGGTGATTACGGGAGTTGGGTTTGGCTTTAGTACGCTTCAGGGGGTATTAGCCAGTTTACTGGATATGATTATCATTGCAGTGGTTGCTTTTTTCATGCTGTTGGATGGCGGAAAACTTTGGGAATTTATGCTCAAGGCCATTCCCATACACCAGCGTCAAAATTTTACCATTGCGGTTAAACGAAACTTTCTGGGTCTTTTTTTGGGGACGCTTAATTCTTTCTCTATTTTTTGGCGTATCTGTCTTTATTGTTTTATTATTCTTAGATGTTCCCTATGCCTTATTTTTAGCGGCGATCGCCGGTGTTTTTGATCTCATTCCCGGAATTGGAGCCACCCTGGGCATTAGCCTCGTTTCAATTATTTTATTACCTCAGGGTATTTTTCTCAGTCTTAAGGTGCTTGTCAGTTGTGTATTGCTGCAACAGGTGGAGGAAAATTTATTAATGCCACGGGTGATGCAAAACTCGGTTAATCTCAATCCAGTGATTATGTTTCTAGCACTCTTAATGGGAGCTAGGATTGCTGGACTTGTGGGCATATTTTTAGCCATTCCCATTACTGGGGTCGTCATTAGTTTACTCAATATTGATGAAATGCAAAGTAATGGCGAGGCAACGAAGAAAACAAAGGGTTTAGAAAACCCAAGCTAAAAACTCTAAAACTAAAAGTTAAAGTCGAAAATAACGGACAATACCATCGGCGATCGCCACCGCAAGGGCCTGGCGATGTTCGGGTCGAGCTAGGTTTCGTGCATCTTCCCGGCCCGTCAAAAAACCCACTTCCACTAATACGGCGGGCATGGTGGTATGGCGGAGAACATAAAAACGGGCTTGGCGAACCCCGCGATCGCGCACCTGAACCCGACTCAAAATACTATTATGAATGGCGCGGGCCAGGGGTAAACCCGTTGCGTAATAGTAGGTTTCCAAGCCATTAATATCGGGTCGGGACATACTGAAGGCATTGGCATGGATACTCACAAAGGCGCGGGCATTGACCTGGGCGGCTCGAGAAACCCGTGGGGCTAAATCCAACTCGCGATCGTCATTACGGGTCAAAACTACCTGTACACCCCGCTGTTGCAAGATTCGCGAGAGTTGCTGGGAAATATCTAGGACTACATCCTTTTCCCGCAGGCCACCAATGCCAACGGCTCCGGGATCTCGACCCCCATGGCCCGGATCCACGGCAATCACGACGCGGGCCCGGGGATAGGCAGGAGGATTGGGCACGGCAATTTGAATCGGCTGCGCCCTGGCTACGGCGGATCCCTCTAGGGGTAAAAACTTCGGCAGTTGAATATACCAGCGATTGGGGGCCAGGGCCCGCACCTTTACCTCCTGGGGACGCATGGTATAGTTTGGCCCTAGTTCAATCACAATCCGGGTCACTTGGGGGGTGAACTGCCCCACCCGTACTTCCCGGACAAAATTGCCAATGGATCGCTGGGTCAGGGGCCGGCCAAAGGATGTGCCCGGTAAATCCACCACGAGGCGAGCTGGGTTACTAAGTAACTGGACTTGGGGACGCACCCCCTCCTCTGCCACCATTTCCAGGCGGCCCATGGGCGCGTTAAATCGCCAATAATCTAAACGATTTGCCCAGGCTGGACAAGTATTTAAGAGCCAAAATCCAATGACGCTTAAGGAGCCTAAGCGCAAAAATTTCCATGGCGATCGCCCCATCACTCCCCCCTTCACACCCCGCCGCCATGGATTTCAACCCAATGGTTTTCTGATCCGCCGGTGGCGTAGACATTCTCTGTTTCTTCTAATGGGAAAAAGACGGCTCCATGCAGAATAGAGTTCCAGCTAGGTTAACTGGGCAGGCGGCGCAGCTCTTGGAGGAGGAGATCCACCGATTCGTAGCGATCTGTAAAGTTAAATTTCACCATGCGATTAATAATGCGAGCTAGTTCTGGGCTGACCTGGGTATACTGTTCCCAAGCCAATTCCCCACTGGCTCCATCCCGGGGAATATCCCGCGGCTTGACCCCCGTTAAGGCTTGAATGGCAATCATCCCCACCGCATAAATATCACTATTGAGGCAGGGTTGACCCGATAACTGCTCTGGGGGCGCATAGCCCATCGTGCCAATCACCACCGTACTGCCATCGGTTTTTTCCGTTTCCTGGGGTTTCATTTCTTTCACTGCCCCAAAATCAATCAAGACCAATTTTTGATCCGATTGACGGCGAATAATATTGTCTGGCTTAATGTCCCGGTGGATCACGTAATTGGTATGGACAAAATTGAGAATACCTAAAATATCCCGGAGAAAATCAATAACGACGGTCTCGGGTTGGGGGCGGGCAATTTCGGCGGTAAGGGATTGACCTTCAATAAACTCTTGAACGAGGTAAAATTCTTGGTTTTCTTCCACGTAGGCTAGAAGCAAGGGAATCTGATCATGGCGACCCAGTTTTTCTAAAATCTCCGCCTCTGTATTAAATAACCGCCGGGCAACCTGCATAAAGCGGGCATCGGTACGACCCGGCCGCAGATGTTTGACGACGCAAATGGGTTGACCGGGCCGTTGGGTATCTTTGGCCAAATAGGTGCGGCCAAAACCACCAGCTCCCAGGACTTTTTGAATTTTGTAGCGACCACTCAGGAGAGAACGGGGTTTGCCGGTAATTTCCGTCGGCTCCTGGAGAGCTTGGTTAAGGGCGGCGGTATTATCGGCCATGAGCGATCGCAGCACAGCAAGGGCTTTGTCCTGTTCTGCTACTTTTTCCCGGAAGGATTGCTGTTCCTTTTGGGCTTCATAACCGACGTAGGCGACAATACTACCACTGCTGAGGACCAAACCAATGGCGGCGGGGACCACCGGAATCCACCCTGCCGATCCCACAAATATGCCCCAACTGCCTGCCACCAAAAGGGCGATCGCCGCCAAAACCGCTCCCCCTAAATACAGAGGTTGACGAATCCACCAGGCGAGACTACTGCCCAACCCCGTCCAAACCCCAATCCACACCACTACTAAGGGAAGGGGCCAGTACCAAATGGGGCCGCGACCATCCAGGGCCGCACTGAGAAATTGGCTCACCATTTGCCCATGGACGACCACCCCAGGCATTTGCTGGGCAATGGCATCACTGCCGCTGTAGGGTGTCAGGAAAATATCTTTGACACTGGGGGCAGAGACACCAATTAAGACCACGCGATCGCGGATTAAATCTTCACTGACATTGCCTTCTAGGACATCGGAGAGGGTGACGGTTTTGCTCAGTTGATCCGTATTTCCGCGATAGTTTAATAGCACCTGCATCCCTCGGGCATCCAAGCCCACATAGCCCCCAGGGTTGGGATTTAGGGCAGGAAAATAGGTAGACCCCAAAATAATGCGATCGTCATTAATATCCACATTGACATCCGGTTCCTGATCCAGGTAGATCAGGGAAAGGATAAACCCAAGGGAAAAGGGTGTGGTGCAACGGGTGGCATTACTATTGGAAATTAAGAATAGATTACGGCGAATCACGCCATCGTTATCAATGGGAATGTCGGCAAACCCCACCTGCTCCGGGACGCGATCCGTGGGAATAATGGGTGGGGGTGGAACCTCTGGCTGATCGGTGGTTTCTCCGGCCGCTTTACAGACCGGGACAATTTGGGGATTAGCGGCAAAGAGCGTCGATAGCTCTGGATGGCCCGGCTCCGTTGGTAGATCCCGATAAATATCGAGGCCGATGGCCCGGGGACTGGCTTCATTCAAACGACGCAGAAGATCCGCAATGGTTTGATCACTCAAGGGCCAGGTCTGCTGCTTTTGAATATCCTGTTCCGTGACCAAAACCGTTAGGATCCGTTCATCGGGCGGTAGGCTGGGCCGCGATCGCAGGAACAGGTCATAGAGACTCAATTCACTTTGTTGCAGCCAGCCAAATTGACGCACCCCTGCGACTACGCCTGTTACCACTAGGGTTGTGACTAAAACAGGCATGGCGGTTAGTTTTTTCCAGTTTTGCCAGGGGATTGCCACGGAGATGCCTATAAAAATAGAGAATATGGGCTTTATCTTATCGAAAATTTGGTGACTTGCTATAGAAATCCTGGCTCAAGGTTATAGGCTGAACATAGCCCGCTAGGATCCGTTGGTTTCTTATGTCCGTTGAATATCCAGAGCAGCCCCTTGAGGATGAAAATGAGAATAATGGGACTGATGTGCCTGTTCCCAGTCATCACCACCCGCCCTTTGATTTTCATGCCCGTTTCCATGGTTGGATGGAACTCTATGCCCCCGTCAGCCAGTACGAAGCCTATTTGAATGACCATCGTCAGTGGTTTTATCGCTGCGCCCATCCCATGGCAGCCGAACCCATTGGCGAGAATGGTTATATTTTGACCATTGGCCGCTACGGTTCCTTTGGCTATGAAGTCGAACCGAAGATTGGCCTAAATTTACTCCCGGAAGACGAGGGAGTGTATCGGATTCAGACCATCCCGGTGCCGGATCAACCCTTTTTGAACTATGAGGTGGATTTTCAGGCAGAAAAAGCCCTAAAGCCAGCGATCGCCCAGCCAGAACAGGATCAGGATTTAATTGATCTGGGGGTGAGTCAGTACACCATTGTGGATTGGCAGCTAGATTTATCCGTGAAGGTCTATTTTCCCCGCTTTATTTATCGCCTACCCCATGGACTGATTCAACGCACCGGCGATCGCATTTTGGCGGAAATTGTGAAACAGGTCTCCTATCGTCTCACGGCCAAAGTCCAGGATGATTTTCATCAGACCATTGGTTTGACCCTAGGTAAGCGTTGGCGACGACAGCGATGCCACAATGCCCGCCTTAATCACCCAGCGGACGATCTGGATGCTCTAGATGATCTAGACCCAACACTTGACGGAATCGCTTCACCCGCGCCTGAATTGCCAGCCAATTCTGAGTCGCCACCCACTCAGGAGCCATAAGATCACTACCCACCCCCAGGGCGATCGCCCCCGCCTGAATCAGTTCCGGTGCATTTTCGAGGGTGACACCCCCTGTAGGAATGAGGGGAATGCCCGCGAAGGGCCCCTGTAAATCCCGCAGATACCTCGCTCCGCCCATCACCCCAATCGGAAACACCTTGACGCAGGTTGCCCCCCCTTGCCAGGCTTTTAATATTTCCGTGGGAGTCAAGGCCCCTGGAATAATGGGTACGGCAGCGGTTTTGACATAGCGAATTAAAGACGGATCCGTGTGGGGAGTGAAGATAAATTGAGCCTCGGCGGCGATCGCCTCGGCCGCCATGGTTTCATTGAGGATCGTACCTGCCCCAATCCAAGCCTGGGGAAATCGTTTCCGAAAGTGGCGAACAAGCAAGGCTGGCTCTGGCATATTCCAGGTAACTTCCAGAAGGCGAATCCCCGCTTGAATTAAGACCTCTCCCAGGGCGATCGCCAATTCCGGTTCCCCAACCCGCAGAACGGCAATTAACCGCTCTTGCAGAAGATGTTCTTGCCAGTTGTTCATCTTAAAATGAGGGTAAAGATTTGACAAAGCAGCAATCTCCCAAATCATAGGAATACAGTTTTGGGCACTGGTTTGGGGCCACTTCCCTGTAGCCAAGACGTTTTAAGAGGCGAATGCTCCTCTGATTCATAGGATGAACCGTGGCCCACCACTCTGTTCTGGGTGTAACCGTAGCGAGGTAATCGTGCCACCAAGACATCGCCTCAAAGGCCAATCCCTTTCCCCACCAAGCTTCACCTAATAGGTAGGCAACTTCGCCCCAGGCTCCGTGGCCTGTCGCCTCAAATGGGACGAAGACTTTTAGTTGACATGAAGGTACAAATACAAGATAAATGAAAGAGATCCGCGGGGGTGAGTTTATGAGTGTCAAATGGAATTGTAAATGAGTGTATCCCCATGATTGCCTCACTGATAGCTACGTTCTGGGGACAAATGCAATCCTGGTTTACTCAGGCAAAGGCAGTCACAGAATCGACCGATGATTTGATGCCCCTGCCCAATTCCTTAGAAATTCAAGTTTCCCAGCATATCCAGTCCCTCCCCAGTCCCCAAGCCTATCAAGCTTTTATTCATGAGTCCCTCTCTAACGCCCTTAGTCCTTGGCAAACGGACTTGGATGCCCCCAATAGCTTGGTCATTTTGGGGAGTCCGGTGGAATCCATTGCCAAAATTATTAGGGATGGTTTACAAACTTGGGTCGATCGGCCCCCTTTAGAGATCATTACGCCCCTGTCCTGCCGAAGTCGTCCCCAGATACCCTGGATCGTTACTTCCCAAATTCGCCAGGCCCTACAACCCTATCCCCAAATTAATGTGTCCGAGGATCTCCCTATGGATGATTCCCTGGATTTGGGTAGTCTGGAGGAGCGCACAACCCTAATCGTCATACCCTGTTTAGAACAGTGTTTTCTCCGTTGCATTGGCGGTTGGGAAAGTATTGAATTCCTACGGGATAGGGTCATCCATAATCCCAACTGTTTTTGGTTAATTGGCTGTAATCATTGGGCCTGGGATTATCTTGATTTTGTGTGTCAGGTGAGGGCTTACTTCAATGATGGACTGTATGTACCCCCCTTAGGGGGGGAGATGCTGCAGGCCTGGTTAGACCCGGTGATGAAGACCGTTGTCGCTCCCACCATTGATTTTGGCGATCGCCAGCATTTCATATTACAGAACTCTACCCGCCACCATCAACAGTCCCTCACGGACGAAGAACGCCACCAAACCTACTGGAATGTCCTCGCCCATCAATCCCTAGGCATTAGCAGTATGGCCACCAGCCTGTGGTTAAAAAGTTTACGCATAAAAAATGATGCGATCCCTGGGGGAACCGTCCCCAAACTTGAGTTGTCTGCGCAGGAGTCAACGGAGCAACCCTTTACCATCCACGAAGCGTTTCCTGCCCCCCCTAGCCTGCCGACCCTAACTGGCGGCGATCGCTACCTGCTTAACTCCGTTCTCATCCATGGCCACATTACCCGCTCTCACCTGGCCCTGAGTCTAGGAGAACCGGAAAGTAAAATCCGAGCACAGGTGCAATCCCTTCTGCGGGCCGGTGTCTTAGATCAGGGCCAGGGGGTATTGTCCGTACAGCCCGCCTATTATGGCAAAATCAAAAGTGAATTAGCCAATAATAACTTCTTTGTTAGTAAGAACTAAATGGCCGTCACTTAGGTTGATCGGGAAATGTTTGAATCTATAGGATCATTTGTCACACATCAAGTTCTTTATCTGCCGGTATTCTTGGCCAACGTGTTCTTAGCCGACATTGAACCGTCGGAAGAACTACCTCAACTATTAACTGAATTAACCTTGCAAAAGGTGGTGCGGGCGATAGTCATTATTATTATTGCCTACGCTTGTATGTCGATGATCCAAGCCGTCACCAATTGGCTATCAGAACGAGTACCCCGACGATTTCGACTCTTAATTAAGCAATCCCTACCCTTTTGGAAGGGGCTGATTTTAATCGTCACGATTTCCTATTTACTCAACTTATTTCTCAATTTATCGGAAACAAATCTGTTGGCACTCACTGGCACGATGGCCGTTGCCCTGGGTTTTGCCTTTAAGGACTACATTAGCTCTATTATTGCCGGTATTGTGGCTCTGTTTGAAACCCCCTACCAAGTGGGCGATCGCATTCAAATTGATGATCATTATGGCGAAGTCGTCGGCTATGGCTTACGGGGAATTCGGCTACAAACCCCGGACGATAATACGGTGACAATCCCCCATAACAAAACCTGGACAAATGCTATCTCCAATGCCAATAGTGGTCAATTAGAGGCCCAAGTTGCCACGGATTTTTATTTTGATCACCATGTAGATGGGGACAAAGTTGTCCAAATTCTCTACCAAGCCGCCTACAGTAGCAAATATACCCAGCTTAAGTTACCCATTGTGGTGGTAATGAAAGAACACCCCTGGGGAACCCAGTTTAAGCTGCGCTCCTATCCCATGGATGCTCGGGATGAATTTGTATATCAAACGGATTTGATTTGCCGCGCCAAGCAGGCCTTTAAGCGTCAGGGTTTTCCCTATCCAAAATTATGGCGTGCCGCTTTTCCTGATTAAGGATATACCCGTGAACCAATGAGATGGGTAGATTACTCGTCAGATTGGCTGCCGTCAGGCATGGTGGCATTGCGTAAATTAATCCCCCGCATTTCCGCCTTATAGAGATTGGCTCCTAAAAAGCAGGTGCGACAGGCATTGGCCTTCATCAGGTTTGCCTCCACTAAAATGGCATCCGTAAAATCCGTATTAATCAGGCTGGCTCCCTCCAGAATCGCCCCTTGGAGAATGGCTCCCTTACAATTAGCCTGGAGGAGATTGGCCTGTAACAGGTTGGCGCGGGTCAGGTTAGCCCCTTCTAGGGTGGCCTCCAAAAGATTAACCCGCCGCAGGAGTGCCCCCACCAAATTGGCATTGCGGAGATCGGCCATAGCGAGGTTTGATTTATAGAGATCTGCCCCCGCTAGGGTCGCACGCTGCAAGCAGGCCCCCTCCAGATTCGCCTCAATCAAATCACACATATAGAAATTGGTGTTGGTCAAATAGGCTTCCCGGAGCGTGGCCCGTCGCATATCAGACCCGGCCAAGTTGGCCCCCTCTAGGTTGACATCATTGAAATTAATGAGTTCTAGGGTCATACCACTGAGGTTGGCTCCCCCCAAATCTGGGCGAATCTTGGGATAATTCTCTCGCCACTGGTTCCACTCATTGGTTCCCTGCTGCAAAATTTCTAGGTGTTCAGCGTTTGCCATAGATTCGGTTCATCCTAAGAAGCCATAATTATATTATCTTGCAATCTGATAATTTTTCCTGACGTTGGTAGATTCGGAGGTTTCACCCAGGATGTACCCTTTCTAGATGTGCCATTTCTAAAAGCGGCTTGAAGTTTTATATTTTGAAATCAATGTCTATAATTCTTACAGAGACGTGAAACAAAACGTTGCAGAAAGGAGATCGAGTCCCGTTGCATGAAGCCACGAATTCTAATTATTGATGACGATGCAGCGATCGCCGATGTACTGTCGATCAACCTAGAGATGGCTGGATACGATGTGAGTCAGGCCTTGGATGGCATGAAGGGGCAGGCCCTAGCTGTTCAACTGTCTCCGGATCTAATTTTGTTGGATTTAATGTTGCCCCAGGTGGATGGATTTACGGTCTGCCAGCGACTACGCCGGGATGATCGCACCGCCAATATTCCCATTTTGATGCTGACGGCCCTCAGCCAAACCCAAAATAAGGTGGATGGCTTTAATGCCGGGGCCGATGATTATCTAACCAAGCCCTTTGAATTAGAAGAAATGTTAGCGCGGGTGCGGGCCCTTCTGCGGCGAACGGAGCGAATTCCCCAAACAGCGGGGCATAAGGAAATTTTGAGCTATGGCCCCCTCACCCTCATTCCCGAACGATTTGAAGTATTCTGGCTCAATAAGGTGATCAAGTTAACCCGCCTAGAGTTTGAATTACTTCACTGTTTACTCCAACGCCATGGCCAGACCGTTGCCCCCAGCGAAATCCTGAAGGAGGTGTGGGGGTACGATCCCGATGATGATATTGAAACGATCCGGGTTCATGTCCGCCATCTGCGTACTAAGCTGGAGCCGGATCCCCGCAGTCCCCGCTATATTAAAACCGTGTATGGAGCTGGGTATTGCCTGGAGTTGCCCAGTAGTATTGAGCCAGTGGAATCCTTAGCTCTCTAGGGTTTTAGGCAGGATTTTAGGCAAAGAGAGGGGCGGTGGGGGGAGCGATCGCCGAGGGTTCGGCCCACTCCAATTGTTGCTTCAGTACCAGGGCCAGCCAATCAATATCTGCTTCGCTGGTATCCCGCCCCAAGGTGAGACGAATACTTGATTTTGCCATGGCCTCGTCGTAACCCATGGCCATTAACACCGGACTGGGAATGGATTGGCCACTCTGGCAGGCAGAACCTGAACTAATGCCAATGCCAGCTAAGTTGAGTTGGCGCACGACGGATTTACCACTGAGGGGCGTACCATCGGCCAAGGTCACGGTAAAACTGAGGTGATGGGGTAAGCGTTTCCAGGGATGGCCGGTCAGATGGAGTCCGGGTAAGGCATTAAGTTGATGGTACAGGCGATCGCGCAGTCGCTGTAATTGCAATCCGGCGGCGTTCACTTCGTTACTGGCCAATTCCGCCGCCACACCAAAGCCAACGATGGCGGGTAGGGCCTGGGTTCCCGACCGCAGACCCATTTCCTGGCCCCCACCCCGATTCATGGCGGCGAGGTCAACCCCTGGGCGAATATAAAGGGCACCTGCCCCCTGGGGGCCATAGAGTTTATGGCTAGAGAGGGATAATAAATCAACGGGGAGGGTTTGCACATCAATGGGAATGCGGCCCGCCACCTGAACCCCATCGGTATGGAAGAGGATACCCCGTTGCCGGGCAATGGCCCCCAACTCGGCGATCGCCTGGAGGGTTCCTACTTCACTTTGTCCATAAATAATAGAGATTAAGACCGTATTTGCTTG